>DAFH01000113.1:2428-6084 GCA_002495485.1 Candidatus Bathyarchaeota archaeon UBA185 | reverse complement strand
GTCCACCGTGATTCGAGACGACAACACCTCTAGCTCCATGATCTACTGCGCGCCTCGCGTCTTCGCGCGTGAGGATGCCCTTTACCAGCAACGGGAGTTTCGTGGACTCGCGAATTCGATCCATCGCCTCCCAGGTGCTGGAGGCTTCCTCTCGGATGCATGCACGGTCACCCTCGATGACTGGGCTTCTTAGCGGCCGGACGACCTCTCGACCGTTTCCGAGAACGATCGCCGACGCGAGAGGCGAACCCGCTCGGGTCTCATTGTCCCGAGTCCCGGCAACTGGCATGTCAACAGTCAGCACTATGGCCTGATAGCCGGCTTTCTCGGCTCTTTCAACCAGGCTCTTCGTAACATCGAACTTGGGCTGTAGGTAGAGCTGGAACCATCTTGGACCCTTAGCAGAAGCCCGAGCGATCTCCTCCAGAGAAATAGAGGAGAGAGTGCTAAACGCCGCGAGAATATTCGCCTTACTTGCCCCCTTGGCCGCGGCCGCTTCTGCGTCACGATGTACGAGCCCGTGCGATGCGGTTGGGGAGAAGTAGAACGGGGCAGAGACCTTCGCTCGCAGGATTGTGGTCCCCAGTTCCAAATGCTCAACGTTGACTAGGACCCTTGGCCTCAGCGTTAGGCGGTGGAACGCCTCACGGTTGGCCCTCAACGTCCATTCTTCTCCCGCGCCTCCCTGAATGTAGGCCCAAGCGGACCTGCTGGCTTTCTTAGAAGCGGCCTCTTCCAAGTCGCTTAGGGTCGAGAAGCCTGCGCCTGACTGCTCTTTCATAGCCGCCTCGCACGCGTTGGCCGATCTCTACTTCAATCTGAGCTTCGAAACAACGGCGACGAGATCAATTGACATAGGGACTTCCTGCGACGACCGACGATATGCTCTTTCTGAGCAATTCGACGTTCTGGGCTACAGAGGCCGACTGGTTGTAGATGCTGGATCCCGCGACCAACGCCGTTGCTCCAGCCTTCACGGCTAAAGGCGCAGTCTTCAAGTCGACTCCTCCATCGACCACTATCGAGGACGCCAAGTGTCGTTCGTCGAGTTCACGCCTGAGCGACCGGATCTTGTCTAGTTGGTCTTCCATGAAACGCTGACCAGCAAAACCAGGATTGACAGTCATTATCTGGACGCAATCAGCGAGATCAAGAACCTTCTCTACTCGATCGATCGGGGTTGCCGGATTCACGGCCACCCCTGCTTCCACCTTGAACTTCTTGATCGATTGGATGACCGAAGCTAGGTTCTTGCACACTTCCTGATGCACGATGATCCTGTTCGCGCCTGACCGGCTGAACTCTTCGAGAAAGACCTCAGGGTTGTCGATCATCAAGTGCGCGTCGAGAAATATTCCGACAGACCTCCGCAGGGCTTTGACGATTCCTGGTCCGAAGGTCAAGTTCGGAACGAAGTGACCGTCCATCACGTCGATCTGAATCCCTTCGACTCCAGCATCTTCAGCCTCTTTCGCCTGCTCGCCGAGACGAGAGAAATCCGCGCTCAGAATTGACGGCTCTATCGCGACGCGGGACTTCATGCCTGTTGGCTCTTCGACTTGTAGAGAGACTGGAACTCGAGAACTAGCTCCGCATCGCCGAGGTACGTCGGGACGCGTTGCACAATGCTGCTCGGCTCGACGTCTAGAATGTTTCCTGTGCCCGTGCTTGCACGGCCCCCCGCCTTTTCGGTTATGAAGGCGACGGGGTTGGATTCGAACTGCAACCGGTACTTTCCCTGAGGGGAATCGGTCAGCTCGGGATATGCAAAGAAGCCGCCCTTGAACAATACCTGGTTGTAATCCCCGACGAAGGAACCTCCGTATCGCAAAGAGAGTTTGCGCCTCTCTAGGCACTCTACGAACTGTCTCACCGCAGGCGTCCACTTCTCTCTCAGCCCGCCCACGCCGTATACCGTCGGTGGTCTGGGTAACTTGTGGATCAGGCCATCCGATACGAACCGCCTTGCCCCGACGCCCCTTCCCGCTGCCGCCGAGAGTCGCACGCCGTCCTTCAATGCGAGTACGAGTTGCAGATAGGGACCGTAGAGGAAGTACATCGCCGCTTGCAGGTCCCTCCCCTTCGCCGGCAGAGGCTTGTCATGATAGACTCCCACGATTGTTCCGAGAAGGTTGTTGCTCTTGAGATTGGACGAGCCGTCCAAGGGGTCCAAGACGATGGAGTACTCTCCAGTCTTCGACTCCGCAACATCCTCCATCTCCTCAGACGCGACTCTTCTCACGAGGTTGCTCTTCAACAGCTTCTTAGTGAAGAGCTCGTTTGACCAGACATCCATCTCCAACTGTTTCTCGCCGTAGACGTTGACCCCGGCCGAGAAGCCAAGTTCTCTAGGAATCCTCTGCTGAACCTGGACCGCCAGATCCGCGAGGAGAGTAACGAGCTTCGAAAGGCTCCTGTCTTCTGAAGACATCAGCTCTGCGAGAGTGCTCTCTTTCACAGCCATTCCTCGTCTAGTGCCTGGTGACCGGGCTCATTTCAATTCTTTGATGGCCTTCGAGTATGCCGCCCAAGCGGGTTTTCGGTTTCCTTTCTTGTCGAAGAGGCCGAAATAATTCTCCTGTGGTGGAAACGATCTCCATGCCGTGTCGACATACCGCCATATCCCAACAGCCATGACGCTGTTCAGAGCGAATGCCTCTCTACAAGCGTTTTCCACGTACTCGGCCTGATGTTCAAGCGAGTATCCTAGAAAGGACGGCCCACTGGGATAGCCCGTCTCGGATACGATCACTGGTTTCTGGAGCGTCTTACCAATCTCATCCGCAAGTTTCAAGACTCCCGGATTAACCGGGTGGGCCGACTTGTAGTTGGGATAGAAGTCCAACCCCAGAACGTCGCAGAGTCCAGAGAATGGACCGGGATCGACCGTCTTTGCATCGGCTTCGAGGTTGATTATCGTCTTCGCACTGGGATCCTCAGCATGCACCGACTGGTTGAGTGCGTCGAGAAGCTCTTGTTTGAAGGAGTGATCTTCTGCCCAAGACAAGCCTGACCGCCATCCTCCCGCCTCGTGTTCCGCCCACCAGTTGGGCTCGTTCTCGATCTGCCACGTCTTGACGCGGTCCTTGTAATGACGGACCAAGAGTCGAGAGTGTATCGATGCCCGTTTGAGGTACAAGTTCCTATTCGGGTCCGGTTCAAGTCCCTGAGGCAGCATCCTCTGGTAGCCGCAGGCGAGCACAGGGACGACTCCAATGCCCTTGCTAGTGAGAGTATTCACAAGGTCATCCATTGGCCATTGCGTGTATGACTGGTTCAGGAGTCCTTCTAGCGAAGATTCAGGGACGGGGATTGGTTCGAAGTATTTCCAAGGAAACCAGCAGCGGACGAAGTCAACCCCTACCTCGGCGAGGCTCTCCGCGAGCGCTAGAGAGNNGGCTCACGGACAGTAGGTGTGGAATGATTATCGACTTGGGAGGAGCAACTCCGCCGTATCGCCAGGGATCATCGAGATTGATTGCGAACGAGAAGCGTTTTGTGAGGTCCAGCAAAGCGATCGCCGGTCAAGGTGTCGAGACTCTAAAGCCTTCATTCGAAGAGCCGACGGACCCGGGCTTCTCGACACCGGTTCGAAGCGGAATGGAGTTGTGATGCTTTGGATTTCCGAATGTTGCTGTCCCTTGAACAGTATCGGT
>DAFH01000113.1:0-2334 GCA_002495485.1 Candidatus Bathyarchaeota archaeon UBA185 | reverse complement strand
TCTCTGCCCGGAGTACTTTCGAAGGTTGAGGGTAAGGAATCGTTCAGCTGGCTAACGGACGAGCCCTGGATCCGAAAACAGAGATATCTTCCCGATAGTACAATCCTTGAGACGGTCTTCTCACACCCTCACGGAATCCATGTGAAGGCGACCGACTTCGTTCTACCGGACCGCGACGCACTCATCCGTGTTTTCGAGGTTGCAAACAACAACATCGAAAACGTCGACGCCAGCTTCCTCTACTACAACGATTTTGACATCGCAGAGACCCCTCTGGGCGACGCCTGTTACTACGACGAGGAGAAGGACGCTATCGTATCATACAAGAGAAACTACTGGTTCGCCTTTGGCGCCGACAGGCGCACAACAGCGCATCAGTGCGGTGTGCATGAGGAAGGGTCGGATGCCTTTGTCGACGCGAAGGACGGACACCTCTCGGGCAACTCGCTAGCCCTCCATGCCGGCATGAAGGGCGTGAACTCATGTCTGAAATGGGACCTTGGCAACATGAACCCTGGATCGAAAGAACAGCTCATCCTCTCCATGTGCTTTGCAAACAGCAAACAGAAGGCACTTGGAATCCTCGAATCCTCAAGGAAAGACTCGCTAGTCGAGATGGTCAACAACGTCAATCGCTACTGCCAAGACTGGCTTCGAAAGAGCAGAGCGACCGGAATACTAGACGATTGGAATGAACTTCTCACACGGTCGCTACTGACTCTCCGAACATTGGTCTCGCAGGATCTTGGCGGAATCGTCGCTGCCCCAACACTCGAGCCCGACTATCGCTACGTCTGGTCGAGAGACGGAACATACGTCGCATACGCTCTCGACAGGTGTGGATACGCAGATGACGCCGCAGGCTTCTACACGTGGTGCAAAGACGCGCAGGAACCTGACGGAGGCTGGTATCAGAGATATCATGTGGAAAAAACTCCGGGACCATCGTGGGGCGAGCAGGAGGACCAGTGTGCGACGATCCTCTGGGGAATAGGCCAGCACTACACGCTCACGCGCGACCAAGATTTCCTGTCGGACATATGGCCGACAGTTAGGAGGGGGGTCGATCACCTGCTAAGCAAGCGAGACGCTGGTACGGGCCTCGTCGGTCCGACATTTGATCTCTGGGAAGAGAAGAAAGCCTTACACACATACACAAACGCTGCATGCTGCGCGGCATTGAGAGAATCCTCAAGGCTAGCCGCAGTGCTGGGCCACAAGGATCTGTGCGCTTCCTGGACCAAAGAAGGCAAGGTCCTGCAAGACTCGATTACAACCCATTTGTGGAGCGAGGAGAACCACCGATTCGTAAAGTCGGCAAGTCCTTATGACTCATCGATCGACACTGCTCTCCTAGGTCTATCCTACCCATTCGCGATTCTAGAGGCAGATGACCCGCGAATCCTAAGCACCTCCCGCCAGATCGAGGAGGCATTCAAATTCGCATCCGAAGGGCTCGGCAGATACCCTGGTGATTCGTACCACGGCGGGAACCCATGGTTTATCACAACTCTCTGGATGGCGCTCTACCAGTGCCAGCTACGCGACTATGGTAGGGCACGGGTCCTGATCGATTGGTGCACGAAACATGTGGATGAGTTACAACTCTTCTCAGAACAAGTGCACAAGGATACTGGGGAGCCGATATCGGCGTCGCCCTTGGCATGGTCTCACGCTATGTTCATACTGTCTCTACTCGACTACCGGCATTCGTAGTCTGGAAGAACAAGAGACTGTTCGACGACTGACTCCTCAGAAGAGGAAAAGAAAGGAGTGGGAGTTCGAAATAGGATCCGATTAAGAAAAATTGGATTCTACTTCTTACTCTTCTTTTTCGGCTTATTCTGCGTCCTGAATTCACCGTATATCACGTATTGCGTGTTCTGATATAAATTTACTGTACTCTATAGTCAATTTGGGCGCAGATAACGATTTCGGGGCGTGTTGCACGAAAGTACCGTAATGCTGTGACTTTCTAACGGATTCTCCGCAATTGTGCAAGATTCGGAGAATAAGTTACTCTGGGCCACCGGTCGGGACGACAAGGCCGCTTTCGCTTTCAATCTTCGCACTCCGGTGTCAGTCAATTCATTCATCATCAATTCAATTTTCCAACCTTGATCAAGGCGACGCAGGGCCGTAGCTCAATCGTTTTGGTGGTGAAATTTTCATGATGCTAGTGAGTGAAGGATAACGTAATGATGATGGAATCTCGGTTGCTTTAACCGAATGTTCTAAGGCGACTAGTTTCGAACTGTCGCACCGAGCATTCGCGGGTTCGCGAACAACGGTTTTATCGCCCAGAAAAAGGACGACTTTCCGAGGCACAATTGA
>DAFH01000104.1 GCA_002495485.1 Candidatus Bathyarchaeota archaeon UBA185 | reverse complement strand
GCTCAAAGCCACGGCGGATTCATGCCGAACTATGGGGCTTTCATCTTTCTGCATTGCTTCAACAAGAGATTGCACCGCGGAACGGTATCCCAGTTGACCTAATGTAAAGGCGGCCTCGTGTCGTGTCAGGGGGCTTGGGTCTTCTTTCAAGACCTTGCATAATGGCCCGACGACGCTCTCATTTCCGATGTGCTCGAGCATACAAACAGCGTGGACCCTAAGCAATAGCGGGAGACCTTTAGAGGCTCCCAGCGTGGAAATGAAAGGCGACACGTCTTTCTTCTCAAAAGCATCTTCTAGCTCCGCCAATTTTTCGTAGTCCGCTTCTTTCATCCGCAGGTGATCCAATACTAGCACTTTCTGACTGATTGGGCGCGGTGTGTTGGAGTAAGTTCAAATAAAGATTGTCTAGGAACGATATTTCAAATTGAAGCCCGTCGATCCAAAGCGGCGAAAGGCTTCGTACCGCTCAGATTTTCAGACCTTAGCTGATGTATCTGTGGCTGCTTCTCTCGACGTCAGGGATTACTTCAACGTCGGGTGTTTCGTTGGGCAGTTCATTCAACGCAATGTCTGGAAAAACTTGGCTTGGGCCTTGGGAGGCTATCTTGGTGGCTGGGTGGTCGGGACCGAAGGTTTCGAGGGATATATCGTACACGAGCTTTCGAACATCACGCTCTTCCACATGGCCTAATGAATGGAGGTATTCATGGAGCAGTATTGAGTAGACGTAAGAGTTGATTTCTCTCAGGGAACGGGCGCCGTGGGTTACTATGTCGAGGGTGTTGCGATTCATGACGATCCCATTGGTTCCCATGGTGTGAAAAGCTCCGATGTGCCTGGGCAACCTCGCTAGGTAGAGCATGAGCCCGGCCCTTCGCTGGCCCAGAGAACGCTCAGCTGTTTTCTTAACCAATTCGAATACGTCACCAAAGTTCTCGCATGCGTCAAGGCGGTCAGAATAGGAAGTCATTTCAGCAATTCGCCTTGTCCGGGTCTACTCGTCCTCTGGCTCCTCTCGCATTAGGGCCCTTACCTTTTCAACGAACGCAAGGTACTCGCATAGAATTGTCTTACCCATAGGTGTGAGATCGTACAGGTCGTCTGATAGCTCATCGATGATTTTGTGTGTTCGCAGTAGGGGAACATTTTCGTAGATCAGTTTCGGGTTGATCTCCTCTCTAAAATGCTTCTTACCTTGCGGGCGTTCTAAGAGGGGAAGAAGCATCTTGACCCGAGTTTCGTTGCAAAGCAGCTCCATCAGCTCCAGCGCATCTCGGAAAGCCCTCTCCATTCCTCGCTCGCGCCAGCTGAGGTGCTCTATTACAAACTTGCCAGTATTGACCGAGTCGTGAAACTTTTCATCTATTGGTCCCGTATCAACCTTGAACGGGTAGACGACGACCGCTTTGGAATTCTCAGCTTCATCAACCATCTCCAAATCCTTCATCAAGGATTCTCCAGGGGCCTGGGTTTCGCAGAATACAGCGGTCAGATTTCCATCTTCGGAGCGGGCGAGGTCCGCGGTCAATCTGTGTGAATGCTGCTCGGGGTCGTAAAGAACGGCATCAATGAACGTGTCCACGTCACCGCGCTTGGACAGAGACCTTGCTGCATGGAACTTCTCCAAAAGGTGGAGTTCGCTCTCATCTTCATCCGTGTGAAAATCACTTCGGAAGGCAGTGTAGTTCACTACATGCCTGGGAAGTACTCGGCGTTTGCGTGATGACGCCTGAATTTCAAGTCTCATTCCAGTTCAGCATATATACTGCTAAAGGTCGTCATATAAGTGTTACCTATGGTAACAGGAGGCTAGCTCAAAGCTGCCAGAACTAGCCCGATAAGGCTCATCCTTACCAAGAGCCCGTACCAAACCTGCTTGAAGTACTTGGAGTGAGTGGTCTTGTCAACACTGTAGTCAATTTCATCGATCCTGGGCAGTGGGTGCATCACAATCATCTCTGATTTTGCGGCTGCGAGATCGCTTGCAGTAAGGCTGTAAGAACCGCGAACCTTTTCATAATCCTCAAGCGAACCGAACCTTTCTTTCTGAATCCTAGTCATGTAGAGAACATCGGCTTCAGGAATCACCTTGTTGAGCTCCTCCAACTCCTGAACCTTGATTCGCCCGCTCACCTCCTCCAAAACCTCTTTTCTCATTTTAAGCAGCGAGGGCGATACAAGATACAAGTTAATGTCGTATAGTGAGAGTGCGTAAGCTAACGAATGCACAGTTCGACCGTATCTTAAGTCGCCTGCCAAAACAACATTGAGCCCATCGATCCTACCAAGCTCCTTTCTCATCGTATAGAGATCTAGCATCGCCTGCGTCGGATGCTCCTCGGCCCCCGACCCGGCGTTGATTACTGGAATGGACGCAAACTCTGCAGCCATCCGCGCCGCACCCTCCAGCGGATGCCTCACAACCAGCACGTCAGCATAGTTCTCCGTCACCCGGATGGTGTCGGCGAGATTCTCTCCCTTCTCGACAGAGGTCCCCTTGGTCTCTGCGAATCCGAGCGCTGTCCCACCTAGCCTCGTCATTGCAGACTCGAAGCTGAGCCTCGTCCGAGTGCTCGCCTCGTAGAACAGCGTCGCCATTATTCGACCGTGAAGCATGTCGGACCCCTTCTTCGCGAGAGGCTCCATGACCACCGCCATGTCCATAACGTGGTCGAGGTCTCTTCGGGAAAAGTCGCGGATGGAGACTATGTCGCGCCCAACGAACGACGCGCTTTCTGACATGGCTCCGGCGAACCGCCTCTGAGAAGAAGCGTGTATAACACTGTTTGCAAAACTGGTCTCTCAGCCTTGCGAATCGTCACCGGAACCGCTGATCTATTCCTTCAGTCCCGAATAGCAGAGGTCGCCAGGCAGAGCGGAGTGGAACCAGTCTTCGCTTCGGGACCGGATGAGCTGAAGAGCAGGGTCGCTGAGAGGCCAGCCGAGTTGGTTATTCTCGACCTGTCTTCCACTGACTACGATCCGTTCTCCGTTGCACGGGAGTTGAGATCCAAGTTCAACGTTCGGCTCTTCGGCTTCTATCCTCACGTGAAGACTGAGTTGAAGAAACGTGCTGACGAGATGGGATTCGAGTACGTGGTTCCGAACTCGAACTTTCTCCCAAGCCTGAGACGGGTCCTGTTGGAAAGGGCTGAGGAAGAGTGAGCTGGATTGTTCAAGACCTCTGGTCGAGCCTCGAAGCTAGACAGGACGAGTATGCGGGTCTTCTCGACAACGACAAGATTCGGGCCTTTGAGGTCATTAGCCGAATCGCGTTCGATGTTGGACAACGCTACGGGATCACACTCCAGCTGAACTTTCCACCCGGTCGTTACAGTCCTCGCTTGTCGGGCCTTGGACATAGGGACTTATCGATGCTCGTGCAACGTGGCAGAGAAAAGTTCGAGTCTGTGTCTGAGGCTGAGGTGAAGAAGGTCTTTGAAAGGTTGGGACCGTTGCGCTTCGAGCCTTCGAAGCGCGGCCAAGAAGGTTTCAAGGCTCAGCTCTCTGAAGGGAGGATTGATTGTCTGCCGGGAGGCGTCCATCTCTGGTGCGACATTACACCGGATATTCTCCACATTCTAGACTGGCTCTTTATCCCCGCGTACGGGCTGAAGCCCGACTGAGCACCGTTGGGTAGACGGTTTTGTCCTATCAGATTCCCGACGGGTCTCAAAGCAACGGTGGATACATTGATGTTTGCAGAAGTCGCGGACTTGGAAACTGTCGTGAAGCCTAGCGGAACGCGAAACGATGCCGATGTTTATGCCGTTCAGGCTTCAAAGCTGAACGTGATGGAGTTGGGCGAGACGTTCTCGAATTGGACTGGCCTAGCGACGGTGCTGTGTAACATCGATGAGACATACTCCTTTGCAAAGTAAGAGAAGTTCAGATTTACGTCATGGTGTAGAGTGAAGAAGTGTCTTCTGCCATCGTAGCGGTGTTCACAAGCCTCGAAATGGCTGCTCCACAGTTCAAGGAACCGGACTACTGTCCCCAGGCTTATCTGTTGGAAGAGGAAGAGTATCTCGTCTCGCGCGGAATTTTCGCCTAATCGCCTGGCCATCTTCTCCACACTATCTCGCTGCATGGGCTGGAACGTCTCTCTTAGAAGGTCCTTGCTGACAGGAAGAAACTTCAGCCTGTCTGCGTATCGCTCCCAGCTCAGGTACTGGGAGAATATTTGGGATACGAGCGTGTTCATGTTGATTCCCAGCTTCTTCGCTTCCTCCTCCAGAGTCGATCTTAGAGCCGTGTTGAGTCGGAATGAAACCGTTTCAGTCTTCTTTTGTTCCCGTGTGAGAGCGACGCCCATTGTTTCCACAGATATCGCTACGAAGTATCGATCTATTCCGAAATATTGACTAAAGTTAAGGATTGCGTATTGTGCATACAAGTCACGTAACCGTCTAGAATTGCATGCAATGTCCTGCTACCCGTTTTTAACAGACCGCTACAGCTCGATTACTCGAGACACTTGCCGAGAGAACTGATCATTCCAGGAGTATCCATAGAGGTCGTCAAGGAGATAGTTCCTGCACCTCTTACTCCTTCTGGTATTGTTGGGATGCTAGGTACGGCCTCCCGCGGACCCATACTCGAGCCGACACCCGTCACCAGCTACAGAGAGTTTGCGGACAAGTTCGGCGCGGATCCCAGCTCAACACTGACCCGGGACGTGAAGATGGCCTTCTACAACGGCGTCTTCGAAGTCTTCGCCACGAGGATCGAAGGAGCCAGCGGAAAGAACGCAAGTCTCCTCTTGAAGGGAGCGAAACGGAGAGATGTCGTCCGACTCGAGTCCAAGGTACCGGGTGCCACTGGTAACTCGATAACTGTCGAGGTGGACAAAGGGTCCGTTGAGAACAGCGTCGTGATGAGGATTCGACTCGGCGACAAGACGGAGTTCTTCGATGCTTTGAAGATGGACCCTGCCAGTGACACGTATCTTGTTAATATTCTGAACACCAGATCGACACTGGTCAAAGCCGAGGACCTCAAACCAGCCGGCATAGAATTCCCCGACAACAACCCAGTCGTGGCCGACGCTAGACTGGAAGGCGGCGCATCGGTCCCACCACGCATTGAAGACTGGGAAAAAGCCCTGGAAGGTCTAGAATCTGAGCCTGACATAGACGCAGTCTACGCCTGCGATGTCGACGATCCCAAGATTCACGCCATAATCAACGCTCACTGCCAGAACATGAGCGGTGACGCCAAGAACAGGATAGGTGTCGGCACCGTTGGACGCAACGAGTCGATAAAGGACATTGTGGCACGCGCACAGGGCCTGAAGAGCGACAGATTCGTCCTGGTGGCGCCGTACGGCTGCGCCGCCTCAGTGGTCGGACTCATCAGCAAGCTCCGATACTACGAATCCCCGACTTTCAAGACACTCCAAGGCCTAACCCCGACGGACATCTGGACCTCACCTCAGAGGAGATACTATCCCTCCGAGATCATGGAGTTGCTGAAGGCTGGAGTTTTACCCATCGACATGCACAGGGAAAGAGGAATCATTGTTGTGAAAGGCATCAGTACTACCAAAGAACAGATCAGCGTAACGAGAATTGCTGACAGAGCCGTCAGAGGCGTCAAGAACGTGTCGGACAATTTCATCGGAACACTAAACAGCCCCGGAGGCCGACTCGCACTACGCGAAAAGCTGACAGAGTTCCTGACAGCCATGACCAAGGAAGGAGCTCTCGTCCCAAGTACGGATATGAAAAGCCCACCCTTCCTAATCGACGTCTACTCATCGCAGCTCGACTTCGCGCAAGGAATAGTCAGAGTAGACATCGCGGTCAGACCCGTCAGAGCAATGGACTACATCTACTCAACCATAACGGTGCAGGCATAGGAGGAGATAGACAATGGCTCTAGAACCGTACGCGCAGAATTACATAGCCTCTGCAAATGTCAGCAGCATCAAGGTCGACGGGGAAGTAGTCAGCGGGGCCCAGTCGCTCTCCATCAAATGGGAGAGGGAGCGTAGAAACATCTACGCTGTCGGGTCAGACGTTCGAGCCGGGATAGACTATGGTCCCCTCTTCATAACCGGAGCCCTTCAAGTCCGAACCACGTCCACAAAGCTCGACCAGATTCTCCTACAGGAGCCCACCGAGGTCAAATCGTTTCAGCTGCTGGTGGAGCTGAAGAAGGGATCCGCCACCGTCAAGACCATGTCATTCGACCAGTGCTACCTGGAACGAAAAGAGTTCTCGATCGACGCGAACGGTCAAGGCGTCACAACTTACATTTTCACTGCGACTAGAATGAGGGAACAGTAACGTGGAGGAGCACAGGCTCACCAAGTCAGACATACTCGAAGGGGCAGCGAGAAGGGAAACCCTTCAAGTAAGAGAGTACAACGCGAACGTCGTCATAAGACCACTGACTGACGGCGAACTCAGCAAAGTATTCGGAACGATCGGGAACATTAGCGTCACGGAGAACGGAACCCCAAACGTGGCCTCGGTCGACATTTCTAAGAATCTGGAAGCACTACGGACTGCTGCGTCAATAGGAATCGTGGAGCCCAATCTAACCCTAGACGACATTTCCAAGATGAAGTTCGGCGTTCCAGAGTTCATCGGCATGAAAATCCTCGAACTGAGCGGAGTCTCTTTCAACGAGGAGGATGTCCGAAAAAAAGGCTAGAACTAGCCCAGTTTATGGAGAGCCCTGACGGCCAAACACTCACACATCTCTGTCTCGACCTAGGGTACAGGTTCTGCGACAGCCCCAGAGACCTAACGAGACTCCAACTTGAGTTTCTGATGAACGGCCTACGATTTCGAGCAGAACAGCTGACACAAGCAAGATTGGCCTCCGAAGGAATCCAGAGAATGATCATTACCGGAGACCAGTAGAGATGCAGGCCTCCGATCTCGCCAAACAGGTCAGACAGTTCTACCAGCAACTGTACATGATCGCGAAGCGATACGGACACCTAAACCAGATCATCGGGAAGTATTTCCATATACCAAGGAGAGGACAGACGACCGGTCTCCCCCTCAACTTTCGCCAGACAACAGAGTCCCGCCATGGAAACAATCCAAATCTTCTCAAGAACCAAGGACAACGGGGACTGTCCAACACCCGCACCGACTCAAACGAGCCAGCCAACATCGAGACTGGTGCCCACGATTTTCCAGTGTTGCCACTTNNCCTGACGACCTATCGCAACGTTCTCAAGAACCAAGCGCGTCCCGCAACCCCAAACACAGACTCGGGCTCAGGGGAACTGTCCAGCATCGACCCGGTTGCCCAGGGCCTCCCAGTGTTGCCACTTGTCCTCCCGACAATCCTCAGAAAGAACTCCACGTGGAAAGCCGCAACGCTTCTTCCATCATCCGTCCGTTTTGACTCCAACCAGGGACGTTTCATCCCGTTTATGTCGCAGATTCGATCTCTTAGAGAGTCGAATGCAAAAAACAGATGGCCAACCGGAACCGGGCAGATGGGGCAGGCTAGTCCATTCGGCTCGAATCCAGCCAACGCGACCAGCGATTCGGGGCAAGAGAGCCCGAGACAACCAGCAGTTCCAGTCAAAGTGCCGTCAGTTGCCAGGCGGCTCTTGCAAGCAGCGGCAAGTCTTCCACTGATTCCACTGGCGCTGGCTCGTGTATCGGCTGGATCGGTCCCGATGCAGAGCCCTAGCCCGAGTAGCGTGCCAGTAAACTTGTCCATCAGCAACGGAGGTCAGACCGCCCCGCTTGCGAACGTCCCAGTCCAGTCGGTATCTCGAACACCACTAGCAGGATCTTTTGGTCTTCCACGCCGCGCCGCAACTGCCGTGTCAGTAATGGGGGCGGTTCTACAACGTCAGGTCAACTCGATTCCTCTCCTAGGCCTAAACCGGACGGTCATGGCTCGAGTATTTCCGGACCTTGCAAGAGCGAATCGCATATCCGAGTCCAAGCTCCCGCTACCACAAGTTCCAATCGGCGGAGTCCACACGCCCACCTCCTCCGCTGGCACTCATCAGAACTTGTCGCAGATTGTCATGGCCTACGCTGAGACAGAATCCTCGCAGGCGAGATTACAACTCACAAACAGAAGTATTCCCAGAAGCGCTCCTCTTCCCAAGCTCCCGACCAACCAACCTCTAAGCCTGAAGAACTCCTCCTATTCATCCGCTAATCTTCTCGGAATGGTCTCTGCCGAACTTCCCACAATAGCATCCTCTGAGGCTAGGAGCATGTCTCCGATAGCCGTTCCGGCCGAGACACTGCCACGACTCTCAGACTTGGAGGCCCAGAACTTCGAACTGGGAGAAAGTGACGATGTAATAGCAATGGACGAG
The DNA here is from genome assembly GCA_002495485.1 of Candidatus Bathyarchaeota archaeon UBA185. Lineage (GTDB taxonomy): Archaea > Thermoproteota > Bathyarchaeia > 40CM-2-53-6 > 40CM-2-53-6 > 40CM-2-53-6. Next base: position 10,861 of record DAFH01000104.1, on the reverse strand, counting down.
CTCCGAGCCAGAATCTCAAAGATCCTCGCGGAAGAGATCCGCAGACATCTCCCAGGTGAATAGTTCAGTCCAAAAGCGTCAAACTCGATGACCTCGACCTTGTGATGACCAAGTACGAGGATGATGATCCCTCGAAGGCGCTAGAAGAACTTCGGACGGTTCTCAGAGTCCAGACGAGCAATCAGCGAAGCATCGTGGAGCACAAGATCCCTGGAAAGGAGACGAGCACACTGCAAGACATGGGAAGACACGCCCTCCGGTTCGGCTTTCTCGGAGAATTTATGGGAAAGGGAGCTACCACTGCGACAGAGACTCTCTGGCAAAAATTCCAGAAAGGAAAGACCGTCCCATTCTCATCAGACCTCGTCGGCCTGTCGGAAGTCACCCACGTACTGATAGAACGCCTCGACTTTGAAGAGATCGCGGGAGACATAGTCCGATTCAGATACCGCCTGCAGCTACGAGAATACACCGAACCGAAGAAAGAGGATGAGGCGCCGAGCCAACAAGACGATGCGAAGAAGAATGCTGAAGACGAGACCGACAAGGCCGAGGACTCGGTCAACTACGTCACGGGTAAAGTCCTCGACAAGGAGAAGAAGCCCGTCGAAGGCGCCAAGGTCCACGTACAGGGCGACCAGGGCGAGTATCAGGTACAGACTGACGAGAACGGAATTTTCAGGAAAGACAACCTCGACCCGGGCAAATACACGGTCACGATTGACGCGCCCGGATACGAGAACCAGAAACGACAAGTAGAGATCAAAGGCGACCGCGGAGGAGAGTCCGGATCAGAAACCGGATCACAGTCCGGTCCAAGCCCCGCCGAAGAGCCGGGAGCAGGCGGCAACCAAGCCTCCGGTCCGAGCGCAGGAGACCAGTCAGGCACGAGTGGTAGTGATGCTAGCCCGGAGGGAGAGGCATGATACCGGACTATTCTGTCGACGTTGGGAGTCTCTCGATAGACGCTTCCCAGCCAGAAGAGATACAGGAAATAAGCGTCAAACTGAGCCTCGACACTCCCGCAGACACTTGCCACCTAAGCCTCGGCCTCATACCCGACTTCTCCAAGCTCAAGACGCTGGACCCCGTCAGCATAGAACTAGGCTACGACTCCAAGACGACGGTCTTCACCGGAATAGTCGACTCTCTCCATTCCGAGTTCCGAACAGTCGAGATTCAAGGGCTAAGCCAGATGCTGAAGTTGCTGAAACAGAGATTCAGCCAAGCATACCTCAACCAGAGTGCCGGAGACATAGTCAAAGACATCTGCAACAAGGCCGGGGTGTCGATTGGAGATGTCGAGGATGGGATCTCACTGCCGAGCCTGTTCGTCTCCCAGGATGTTCCATCCTACGAGTACGTGAAAGAACTGGCGGACAGATCAGGATTCGACGTCTACATCAACCCTGACGGACAGCTGGTCTTCAAGGAGTTCGACTCCGCAAACGTTCACGACCTCGAATACGCTAACGAGATAATCCGTGTAGAAACGTCACAATATCATCCGCCTCAGGCTGTCAAAGTCTACGGCGAGAGCCCGTCGAGCTCAATGGGCTCCGACACCTCCCACTGGCTCTCCAAGGAAAAGATGGAAGGAGCAGCTGGTGATGGCGACGGGTTGATCATCTACGACGCAGCGATTCGAGACAAGGAGACAGCCGACGCTGTCGCAAAAGCTAGGTTAGCACGCGCCAAACACACACACTTTGTCTCAGTTGTAACCCTTGGAAATCCCGAAATCAAGCTGGGCGACTCGGTCTCCCTCAAGGGCTTCGAACAGGACCTGCTCAAGGGAGAGTTCAAGGTTCGAAGCGTCCACCATCACCTCAGCAAGCGACGAGGCTTCACAACCCGTCTGAGATGCTCGAAAGAGGCGTGAGAAAATGTCCACCATCGTAGAGACAATCCAGAAGGTCGTCAAGTCGGAGATGAGAAAGATGAGGACGCTGGAGCTTGGAGTGGTGAAGTCGATATATCCTCACAGTGACGGCTCTGACAAGTACAACTACGAATGCAGCGTGGAGCTGCCTGACGAGGGTCTCGAGATCAGATGGGCGCAGATCGCAACCCAGGCGATAGGTCTAGCCAACATCCCAAAGGTCGGAGACCTGGTCCTCGTAGGATTCGAGAGCGGAGACATCAACCATCCAATAGTAATAGGAAGACTCTACCACGGTGACCAGCGCCCTCCAATCAGCAAAGACGAAGAAATAGTCTTCACACCACCATACTCGAAAAACTCTGACGTACAGAGATTCAGGATCGAACTTCCCAACAAGGGAATGGTGCTTACCCTCACAGACGAACTTCTGACAGTCGAAGCCGGAAAGACAGTTCTGAAAATGAAATCCGACGGCGAGGTTACAGTCGAATCCCAGGCTGATGTCAAGGTCCAGGCCAAAGGAGACCTGACACTCGCCGGAGCCAACATCAAGATCAAGTCCGATCAAGCATTCCAGATCGAAGCCGGAACCACTGCGGACATCAAGTCATCCCTGACTATGAACATCAAAGGGCAAATGATCAACCTGAACTAGACGAGACCCATGAGCGAGCGAAAAAGAATCCTCGGAACCGATCTGAGACTTAGGGAGAGCGAGGAAGGAGCTGACATTGCACTGGGAGCCAACGGAGACCTCGCAACGGTTTCCCACGAGTACAATCTCGGTCAAGCGATTCTGTCTCGGCTGCGAATCCGCAGAGGAGAGCTGACGGACCTGGGCCACAACAGGCTCGGATCGAGACTCTACGACTTTGTAGGCGAGCCCAACAATGACGCGACCAGAGAACGAATCAAGACCGCAGTACTAGAAACACTCCTCGAAGAGCCCCGAATCAGCCAGATCCTCAACGTCACCGTGAAGCCAGACGAACAGGATCGAGACAGAGTCGTCGTTGAAATCGTCATCGTTCCAATAGGACAAGAAACACCGCTCAACATAGTGATGCCGTTCTATCTGGAGGTCGCATAGTGACGTTCCAGAAGAAATCATACCCGGAAATCGTAGAGGACATTATCGAGCGAATAGCCAAAGGCTCGATCCGGGAAAAACACGAGTACGACCCGACACAGGTAAAATACAAACTCCGAAACGGACCCGTCAAAGACATAGTCAAGACAGAAGGCCTCAACCGGGGCGCGAAACACACTTTCCAAAAAGGAAGAGACTACCGTCAGACTGGTGACATGCTCGAATGGCTACCGAAAGGGTCCCGGCCAGATAATGGCACCCCGTTCTATGTCAACTACGTGTTCGACGAGCCCTCAGGAATCACAGACGTAAACCCTGGAAGCGTAGTCAGAACCATCGTAGAAGCCGTCTCCCGCGAGATCAGCCTAGTCTACGAAGAGATGGAACAAGCCTACCGCTCAGGCTTCATCGACACCGCCACTGGAAACGCCCTCGACATGGTCGTCTCGCTCCTAGGGATGGAGAGAACCCCTCCACAAAACGCAACCGGCCAAGTCGTATTCGGAAGGGCAGCACCCCCGGAACAGATCAACGTAAACAACGAGGTCTACGTATTCGACGGAAAACTCGTCTACGACCTCAAGACACAGCCAGTGAATCGAGTCACGGCCATCAAGGGAACCTCTCAAGGCCACAGTGTCGAATTCGACCCCAAAACCGACTTCACCTTGGACGGAAACGCAGTCAGATGGCTTCCAGAAGCCAAGAAGCCCGACGATGCCACAAGCTTCACCATTTCCTACATAGCCTACAGACGGATAACAGTGCCCGCCGGAATCACCGTGACAACCTCATCGAGAGACCCGCAAGCAATCCGAGCTTTCACAACGACTGAAGAGAAGCCACTTCTGCCGCAACTGGACGGAACTTGGGAAGCCGCCGTGGCCATCAGATCAACGATACCGGGCAGAAAGGGAAATGTGCCAGCTGGGTCCATTCAGTTGATGCCCAAACCGCCTCTCGGCGTAGAGTATGTGATCAACAAACAGGACATTCTCACCGGCGTCGACGAAGAGGCTGACGAGCAGCTCAGAGCCAGAGCAAAGAAAGCACTGGAGGCTGCTGGAAAGGCAACTCTGGTCTCGATAGAGTCCTCTATCCGAAGAATCGAAGGGGTGAGATCGATCCTCATCCAAGATAGACCCGACAACGTGCCAGGAATAATTCGGGTCGTCGTCGACGGTGGAGAAGTAGAAACGGTCAAGAAGGCCATAGAAGAAACAAGGTCGGCAGGCGTATACGTAGAATTCCGAAGACCAAGAATTGCAACCGTCGACGTAAGCGCAACCATTCTTGCCCTGAAGGCCGCCTCGTCTACCAAGGTCCAAGCGGGAGTCGAGCAACGAATACGCTCCCATCTTTCAAGACTGCAGATTGGAGACGACATAGTCTACAGCCGACTCACAGCAACCATACTCGATGACGAAGAGATCTACGACATCGAAGACTTGACCGTCGTCGTGAGAAGAGAAGGCGAACCCCCATTCACAACCACCGGCGAGAACGTTCTGATGAGTCGAGACGAGAGGGCGCAAGTCCGCAACGTCAGCATCTCGGTAAAGGTTAGAGAATAGATGTCGAGCACCCAGCGAATCACCGATCGCCTGCCAGAATTCTACAAGACCCGAGAAAAGAACTCCCTCCTCAAACAGTTCCTTGACGGCTTCGGACAGTCACTCGGAGAAACCGAGAGGGACGTCTATTGAATCATGCGGGACCACTGGGTCGACACGGCCAAGGGAACGGGCCTCGACGAACTCGGTGCCGTCTTCCTCACTAGGCGGCACGCCGGCGAGGAAGACGAACCCTACAGACGAAGGATCAAGAGAGCCCTACAGGAATACAAGGGCGGAGGAACCGTTGAAGCAATACGACTCGCACTACGGTCCCTGCTTGCACCCCTCGGAGACCAGACCGAGGTGGTAGAGTTTCCTCCAACACCCGTCAGCCTAGACGTTGAAGTCAGCTCTGGCGACACTTGGAAAGCCTCGAGCCTCGGCATCGGCCCGGTAGTACCTACAGTCACCATCAAGATAGAATCGGCAGATGCTGAAGCTAGAGACCCTCAGGTCTTGAACAAGACCACCGGACAGTCGATCGGACTAAAAGGTGCGCTGAGCTCGGGACAGGATCTTAACATCGCAAACGGACGAGCTACCGTCGACGGCCGAGACGCGACAGATAGGCTCANNTTGGCAGTACACCGAGTTTCTACAGGGAAGGATAGGAGTATTCGACAGGGGAACCTTCGACGAAGCATTCTTCTCAACCCCACTGCCAAAAGTGAAAATAGGTTTCAACTGGACCACGATGAAAGCATCAACCGTCGAAGTGAGAATACCGAGAAGAGTAATGGAGAGAACGGGTATCAGTGAAGGCGAAATTGTCCAGAGTCTAGACGCCATCAAAGCAGCAGGAGTCGAAATGAGAATCAAGGTAATCGAAACCGGCAAACCAGGAGGGTTAACGCCCACGCCTGCACCTCCACGTTCTCCAACCGTTTCGCCACCACTGACTACACCTTCTAGAAGGAGGAGAAGAAATGCCTGATTTCAAGCCGATAACACGGAGACCGGGCGAGATTATCAAATCAGACGAGTGGAACAAGATCCAGGAAGACATACGCACCGATCTCGAAAAGATCGAGAAGAGATTGCAGGAACTCAAAGAATACGTGGACAACATGGTCGAGAGCGTGACCCTAGTGAATCTCGACAGCCCCGTTGGAAGGTCGTACCCTCTGAACGAGATCGTGCCCGGCGAGACGATGAACTATGGAACACGAGTCATGGGACTGATCAGCAAACAGTGGCTGAGCGAGCCACCGGAGACGGCCGGGACGATCTGCCGGTTCGGAGTCACAGACCTCGTGGACTCTTTCTCTTTCTGGGCCGGCGCTGAAAAAGGAAACGCGAAGCTCGTCGACGTCAATGTCGAGTACATAGACGGATCAGCCACAAACATCGGAGGACTGTACATACACGACTGTACAAAACTCTCCACCAAAGGAAAAGACAATCCATACATCGAATACCTGCTCTCGCCAAACGAGCGGATCTGGTACAAGTACGAGATCAAGAACCCCAACCCTGACAAGGAGATCAGACACATCTCGTTCGTCAAGACAAAGCCTGAGAGTTCTCCACGCATCGCGAACGTTCTCCACTACAGGTCGCGGATCAAACCTCTCGCTAGGTGAGCGGGAATGCTACCTGAGGTTGATGAGGCAATACTTGAAGCGCTCAGAGATAACCTTACGAATATTCCCAAGAAAGACATCGTCATCCAGAAGAGCACTACGCCCCCCAAGAAGACTCCCTCTCTCTACGTTTGGAACAAGGCGTTTCAAGCGTCCGATACGAGTATCGGAGGAACGGGTCCCGAGTCAAGCGAATCCGTCCAAGACGAGTTCGACGGAGATGGCAGACGGACCCAGTTCGAACTCTCAGGCCGACCGTTGAGAAGCCAGCTCACCCTCGAATATCCGCCAGGTAGGGCCAGAGAGGAAGGGACGCACTTCAAAGTCGACTATACCACAGGCGTAGTCACCCTTTCAACTCCCGCCGAGAAGGGACGAAAGATCGTGGTGCGTTTCCTATCCAGCAAGGGAGCGGGGGAGGCGAAGATGCTTAGGCTGAAACTCGTCTATGATCTCGACGTGTGGGCGTCAGACCCTTCCGAGATAGGAGCGGTCACAAACCAAGTAGCCTCGGCGATAATTCTGTCCAGAGAGTCTCTCGCCGCCAAAGGGATACAGTTACGCCTCGTCCAAGGAAGGGACTTGCCGGCCCAGAATGGTACACCATCTGAGATGTATTGTAAGAGCCTTGAATGTGTTGCAGAAGCGGACATGCAGGTTAAGATACCATACACTCGAATGGAGAAGATAGTCATGAAAAAACCTGAGAAACAGACCTAGGACCGTTCGGGTCCAAAACGTAACGCCGATTATCTATCCACCGATAAGAACTGTCGAACTGGCGATTATCTGGCCAACCGGAAGATCGACTGGATCATTGCACGTCCGCACCGAGTCACCTGCCCGGGCGGCAGGCTGACCATCGATCATGACGCTGGAACTTCCCATGATGACGACCCCCTGATTGGAAGGAAGCGTCATGAAAGGACCAGGGCCCAAAGGAACGTGTGGTGGAATGTTCATTGCAACGCTGTTCACCGTCGCCGCGGGCATGTTCTCGATCATCACGTCATTGCTGGTACCTGACATGATGGTCCCGACAAAGGGATGTGGAGTGGGTGTCGGAACCGGGCCTCCAGGCGAAGGGACCATGATGATGTGGGTGTCCGTTGCCTGAACCTTATCGCCCATCTTTGCAGCAGGCGCTCCCATCTAACACAGATCCCTGTTCGGGTATTGCTCTGTTTACCAGATAATCCTATCCTAGATTGATATCTGACGCGTCCATTTGGTTCCCTCGACCATGAGGAAGACCTGGCTGGATTCACTACGAATCGCTATCGTCAGACTCCTCTTCAGCGTTCGAATCATCCTCATCATCACCCGTGGAATCATCGCTAGATTCTCCATCATCCGACTCGGATGATGCTCCAGTATCGTTACTGCTCGAGTCCTTATCTCCAGAATCTGAGTCCTCATCCGCGCTCTGCCCCACTTGATGCTCCTCGCTGGTCTTCTCATATTCGTCTGAATCCACGGTTACAGTATACTTTCCGGGGTTTACATTCTCGATCAGGAAATTTCCGTCCGAATCTGTTGTTGCGGAGTATTCGGACCCGTCGTCCTCACATTTTATTGTGAGGTCTACTTGGGAGAGCGGATTCCCGTCTTCATCCTTCAACGTTCCGGTTATGTCGTACTTGCTGTCTGCGCTCTCGAACGCATCCGTCTCGTATTTTTGCTGGCTAACCATCTGGCCCCCAGTTCAGAAGATCGACGTGGCTAAAATTCTTTCAAGCAGAAGTAGCTGCGATCGAGCCCACGCTTCTGAGTATTAGGCTGTTGCTTGGTCTTGATGGGGTCGAGAATCGACGTTCAGGCTGACTCTACGGTCGCACCAGAGCCGCTTGACTCGGTCAACTGTCTGCTGGGAAAGTAGTGGATTGGGAACATTCTGTGGAACCCCAGCTGGGAGTGGTTCCGTGTAAATGTCCGAGCTTGTATGCTCACTGTTCTCCAGACCACAAGCATGGATGAGCTCGTGGAACACCAGGTACTTGAGAACCCCCAGATCGATCGGCGTCGTCAGACCAACGTTTGTGGGAACAAAAATGTGAGCGATGCAGATCTTGTCCGCCGAGCCTTCTTGAATTGTGATCTGGGCGGTACGCCCGAAGCCCCCCGTTCCATCATAATGGTACGATTGAGTAGTCCCGTCCCCATTGCTAATGTCTCGATCAACAGGACGAAAACCAATTCCGTACACGTTCACGTTCACGGCGTCTTGTGACGATTGGGGCGCCTGATCCTTGAACTGGACGCAAACCTTGCTAGACCCGTATTGTGAGTTGAACATACTTACGGCGTCGGAATATGATGACGCAATTCCGGCGCTAACCGAGCCCTTGTTGTAGAGCTGGATCGTCAGCGCTTTGGTCGATCTTACCTTGCTGATCCAGGGAACGGCCATGTTGAACCTTTGAGATCTGAGGGGCTTTTTCTAGCTTGCTGGCTGTCCCGCTCCGCAATCCTTGCAGAACTTTGCCACGGCAGGGATGACGGACCCGCAGTTAGGACAGGCCTTGGTATCAATCCCCGAGGGGGGCTGGCGGTGGCATCTGCTGCATTCAAAGTCAGTCGTCATCATCGGGAATCCGCAGTGCATGCAGAACCTCCTCGCGCCTACAGGCTTTCGGTTAAGCTGAAGGAATAGAAGTAGGCCGCCAATTCCAAACAGCAATATCCCGGGTATGAAGATACCATAGCCCAACGCAACCGACGGATTCAGACCTGCAAGAATCAGTCCCACCACAGTCAGAGGCAGTCCGATAACTACGAGGGCGATTGGAACAAGGTGGTCGCTGATTATCTTTGGTAGAGTGACGCTCGGTTTCTTTAGCGGAGGACCCTTCGGTTTCTCGACCCTGCCTCCTTCTGAGGGAACCTGGCCCGGCGATGATGGAGCTTGACTCGGCCCTGTGCTCGGCTGAGCAAGACTGGGCGTTCCAGCCTTCACAGTTTCCAGGCCTCTCTGGCGCCAGTCTTGGACGACCAGGCCGTAGGAGAAGGAAGCGACTCCGCTACCGATGGCGAGGAAGATTTGTTCAAAAGGCAGGTTCGACAGTCCAGCGGCCATCAACCCTGCCCCCACCGCGAATACTATTCCAGTGGTTTTCAGGTCAGCCGTAGACTGCCACCTTTTGGTCGATCGCCTGATAGGTAGATCGTATTCCTGCTATTATCCGTGGCTATCCGGCCTTCGGAGCCTTGGGCTTGGTGAGCAAGACCGCAGCGGCGAAACCTGCTACGACAGCCGCGAGGATTATCCAAGGCAAGTAGGTTGAAAGAAATGAGGGAGACGATGAAGGTGGAGCGGGTGGCGCGGAAGGCGGTGTCGTGGAATAGCTGAGCGTGACGCTGTGGAGCGCAGGTGTCTGGGTTGAGTTGCCAGACGCTCCTAGAACAGCCTGGTACTGAATGTAACGCCCTCCCGGAGACTTGACTGTTGCACCACTCGATGTGTAGTTGCCCGACCACTGAGACCAAGTAATAGAATCGTTCGAAGATCTGGTGTTGAACGACAGAGACGTGCCGTGCGGTACCGTGGCGGTCCAGTTGATCGAGCCCCATGTACTTGTGCCGCCCGTGTCCTTAATGGTAGACAACAAAGTCCCAGAAGCTGTAGGTCTGATATCCGCCTGAATGGGCCAGTCGAATGCTCCGGATGACCAAGCTGAATGGCTCGTGGTTCCGTTTATGTCGGTGAGACCGAAGGGACCTATGTACAACTCATCGCCCGGACTTCCATTTGGGATCGATGATAGAAGGCCGTCCCAATAAAACCCAAGCAGATCTCCTCTTTGTACATTTATTGGAGTGGTCAGGTTGTAGTAGTTGTAGCCCTTATTCATCGGAACGCGCGGCCCCTGACCGATAAGCGTATAGGACGTGGAATTATCTCGAAAAATCTTGAGCCTCAACTGACCAAGCGTCGCTGCTGAATAGAATTGATACGCGAAGACTTGCCCCGAAACGGGAGCGGCCGTTCCCGAAACTGGGACGATAATTGTGTATGGGAATGGATAGCAACATGGGGCTGTTCCGTTGAAAACAGGAAGTCCCATCTGGGAGGGTCCCCCTCCAGATGCTATCGTTACGTAACCAGGAGAAGTGGAAGCATCGAGATTGTTCAACGTGTCCGACTGCCAGTCCGCCTGGGTACTCTGGGTCCAGGTCCCAGAGACTGCACCCATGACTACGGGTAATCCTACAGAAACGTAACTTATGACCACAAACATTGTGGCCAGCATAACGAGCTTCGCTTTCAACGCGGATCTGCCTGAAGATCGGCAGTCCGAAATCCATGGTACTTAGAACTTGTGGCCCTGTCGCACCTTCGAAATAGTGACACAACTCTCCGGTATAATGTGCTTTTCCAGTTACGGATCTTCTTGTTGTTGACTAAGTCTCACCTGTGAAAAGAGTAGTGCATCTTAGACGTTGAATCAGCGGATTGCTTCCGCTACTGGAACCATTATTCTCAGCTCGTCGAGTCCCCGGTAGTATTCGAGCATGGGTCGAGACCAGTCGACGGCAGGTCTGTTCTCTTCGACGAGTTTCTGAAACGTTGAGGGTATCATTGGAATCTTGCTCTGCCAGTTCATTATCTTCTCGTAGACGTAGGTTCCCGCAGGCACGGTCCATCGCTTGAATCCGAGAGGCGCCAGGTCCGGATCATCTGGAATCG
>DAFH01000098.1:10714-12915 GCA_002495485.1 Candidatus Bathyarchaeota archaeon UBA185 | reverse complement strand
TCAGTAATGACTGAGGAGAAGCCTATAGAGGCTGTCAAAGATTCAGCCTGGCCCTTGGAGAGAAATGTGGTAATACCCAATGCATCTATGAGAGCCTTGCCAATACCCTTGGTCTCAGAACCGGTCAATGATAGCGAACCGATTAGGGTCTTGGCTAATCCCTTGGTTTCAAGACTGGCGAGGGATACTGAGCCCGTTAGGATTCTGGACAGCGACACGTGCTCGGCAAAGCCAGAAGCCTGAGACAGTGATCCGGTCAGTGCTCTGATGAGTGATGTGTGTTCCGTAGGACTGGATACTAGAGACAGTGTAACCGTTAGGGTCCTGGCCAGACCCTTCGTTGCAGAACCGACAAGAGACAAAGAGCCGCTGAAGGTTCTGAAGAGCGATGAGTGCTCAGCAAGACCAGAAGCCGGTGATAGCGATCCAGTAAGCGTCCTTGAGAGCGATGTATGCTCAGCAAGACCAGAGGTCAGAGAGAGCGTTCCTGTCAGGGTCCTGAAAAGCGATGTGTGTTCGATAAGAGTTGAGGACGAACCTAGAGAACCAGTCAAGGTTATGGAGCGACCGTTGAACAGAGAGGCCACGAAAGAGATCGAGCCGCTCAAGCTCCTGAACAGAGAGGTATGCTCTGCTAAGCCTGAGGACGAACCTAGAGAGCTTGTCAAGGATTCTGCACGACCTCTGAACAGGGAAGCAGCAAGGCTCAGTGAAGCAGTTAGCGACTTGCCGACGCCCTTGGTCTGAGAANNCTTGCCGACGCCCTTGGTCTTAGAACCAGCGAATGACAAAGAACCCGCGAAGGATTCGGCTAGACCCTTGGTCTCGGAACTGGCCAATGACAATGTGCCAGCGAAGGATCTGACGAGCGAGAGGTGTTCACTGAAACTAGATGAAGTATTCAACGACCCGGTGAGCATTCTGAAGAACTCCGTATTTTCGAGTCGGCTTGATGTCATGGTGAATGATCCAGTCAGTCCGCGGAGGAGTGAAAGATGTTCGACTAGAGTTGAAGAGAGACCTAGTGAACCGGACACGCTCTTGGCGAAACCCTTCACCTCTGTGCCGGTTACAGAGAACGATCCTGCCAGGGACTTAGCGAGACCCTTGGTCTGAGAACTGGTAAGAGACAACGAGCCAATTAGCATTCTAGAGAGCGATGAGTGCTCCGTAAGACTTGAGGTCGAAGATAGCGAACCACTCAGTGTCCTGGATAACGACACATGTTCGCTGAGACTCGAAGTGGTTGTCAGCGAACCAGTCAACGTTCTGAATAGCGAAGAATGCTCAACAAGAACCGATGACTGACCGAGCGAGGCGGACAGGCTCTTGGCTAGACCCTTGATTTCAGAGCCCCCCAGAGAGAGTGAACCGGTCAGGACCCTAGATAGAGAAACGTGATCCACCACAGCTGAGGACAAGCCTAGAGAATTGGTCAAGGATTCGAAACGACCAGTAGACTGGGAAATGGCAAAACTGAGCGAATCAGCCAGAGACTTGCCAATGCCCTTAGTCTGGGAAAGTGTCAGGGACACGGATCCTGTCAAGGATCTGGCGAAGCCCTTAGTTTGAGACTCTGCGACAGTCATTGACCCCATCAGAGTCCGGAAGAGCACGACATGTTCGGTGAGGCTAGAGGAGGTAGTGAGGGATCCAGTCAGTATCCTGGAGAGCGATGTATGTTCGATTAGGCCGGTTGACATCATTAGCGATCCTGTGAGTGTCCTGTAGAATGAGGAGTGTCCGACAAGTGCTGAAGAAACGCCCAATGAACCGGAGAGGCTCTTGGCTAGACCCTTGACCTCAGAAGTGGCTAGAGAGAGCGATCCTGTCAGAGTTCTGGCCAGACCCTTAGTCTGAGAAGTGGTAAGAGACAAAGAGCCTGCTAGGGTCCTAGAGAGCGAGCTATGCTCCGTTAGACTCGAGACCCAAGAGAGTGAAGCGGTCAGCGTTTTGAATATCGTGACGTGATCACTGAGACTTAATGCCGTCGTCAGTGAACCCGTCAGGGTCCTGAATAGCGACGCGTGTTCAACGAGAGTTGAAGACTGACCGAGCGAGGCGGATGGGCTCTTGGCTAGGCCCTTGGTTTCAGAACCGGCCAGAGAGAGCGATCCTGTCAGTGTCTTGGATAGAGAAACGTGCTCCACTAAGGTCGACGACAGGCCTAGAGTGCCGGCAAGGAATTCGAAACGACCTCT
>DAFH01000098.1:0-10607 GCA_002495485.1 Candidatus Bathyarchaeota archaeon UBA185 | reverse complement strand
GTAGGCTAGCGATCCGGTGAGCGTTCTCAAGAAAGATATATGTTCGATTAAGCCAGAGAACAGGGTTAATGATCCTGTCACGATCCTGAAGAACGAAGAGTGTTCGGAAAAAGCTGTAGAGAATCCGAGAGATCCGGTCAGATTCTTGCCTACGCCCTTGCCTTGAGAGCCGGCAAGACTCAATGAGCCCGCCAGAAATCTAGACAGGTAAATGTGCTCTCCGAGGCTCGAGACGAGACCGAGGGAACCTGTCAGACCCCTCGCTAGGCCTTTGACTTCAGAGCCAACAAGACCCAATGAGCCGGCCACAAACCGAGAGAGAGAAGAATGCTCTCCAGGGCTCAAGACTATGCCAAGAGAGCTGGTCAGAGCTTTGGCTAGGCCCTTGACTTCAGAACCGGCAAGGCCGAGTGACGCAGCCAGCGACCTAAGAAGCGAAATGTGCTCACCAAGGCTGGAGGACGGACCCAGAGAACCAGAGAGAGACTTTGCGAGACCTTTGGTTTGAGAACCTGCGAGGGACAGTGAGCCGGTCGAATTTCTGAGAAACGAAACATGCTTGGTGAGACTCGAGGACGAGCCCAGCGAACCAGTAAAAGCCTTGACGAGACCCTTGACCTCTGAGGCGGTTAGAGAGAGTGAACCCGTTAGAGACTTGGCAAGACCCTTAGTCTCAGAACCTGAAACAGAAAGTGACCCGGCCAGGGACCTAGCGAGACCCTTTGATTCGGANNAAACTGTCAGAGAAAGCGAGCCAGACATCGATCTGAAGAACGAAGATTTCTTCGTGCCACTTGTGGAAAGACCCACCGAGCCAGAGGGATTGGTTGAACAGGAACGTGGACTGCTATTACAGATCAGTTTTCCAGAATCAACATTGACAACCATGTTGCCCATTACGATCGAAACTGAACCGGCGAGCGTTCTGAGGTAGGAGTTCTTCTCTGCCAAGCTTGAGATGAGTCCTAGAGAACCAGTAAGCGTTCTGAAGAACGAATCTTGCTTAGCGAGGCTTGAGACGAACCCAAATGCACCTGAGAGATGCTTTCCGATTCCTTTGGTGAGGGAACTCGCCAGATTCAGAGAGCTACTGAGACTTTGAGCATAGTTCCAGCCTGGTGTGATAATATCAGAGGCGGAAGAGACAGTAGTTTCCGTAGCTGTAATGCTACTGCTGCCCGGAGTTGCGACTGAGATCCAGTATTCGACCGATAGGAAGTGAATGTTTGAGAAGGGCCCGACGATGCTGGTAGTGTAAGAATACTTTGTGGCTGAAGTAGACGCTAGGACATTTGTACTATTGCCCCAGTTCTTGAACAGGAAGGTGCATGATGCGAGACTGTGGGTAGTGCAACTCCATACCGTAATCCAAACATTGCGAACAGGACCCCCGCCCGTCGAACTCACTTGAGCCGTAAGATCAAAAGTCCAGGTTCCAGACTGAATGGTTAGCCCTCCCAAGTCAGTGTCATAGACCCAAGCATATCCGGACACGGTAGTCGTGCTCGGCGTTCCTGTTGTAGAGGACGATGCGGTGTCAGGGTTCACAATGTACTGCACACTTGGTGGTGCTATGGCTTGAAAATCGACTTCAAGCTCGATCCACCCCCATGTTCCTGCGGAGATTGAGGTAAAGGTTCCGCTTTGCATAGCCGCCGTTGAAGACCCTGTACTAGACGGGATCTCATATTCGTCAGCCAAGTTATCCCTCGCGCCGCGCCCACCATTGCAGTGTTGACCTCCAAGAAATTGGCCATTTCCCACTGCGTTCATCTGCGTGAAACCGGCCGTGTAGGTCGGAGTAGGATTCGCGGTATTGCATGGCTGAAAAGCCGCAAAAGCATAGACTAGATCATTGGCCGTGGTCGTCATAGATGTTGACGCCATGGAATAGGACGAGCCACTGGTTTGTGTTCCTGTGTTTGATGCTGTTGCTCTCGTTGTGGTTGTGATGCCAGAGTCTTCCCAACAAGTTAGAAAAGTGTCCGTCGTTGTTCCGCTCAGATGGATTGTTATCGTATCAGGACTAGAAGCACCTGTCTCAGTGGCGGCGTAGATGTACGCAGAGAAAGTATCACTAGTAGAGCCCTGGGACAATGATGTAACAAGTGAAAAGCTATTGCTCAAACTGTCAGTTACGGAATTAACCCCGATAGAGGATGGCGTCACCATGAAAGCGACTACTAGAACATCATTCTGCGTAGGATTGGTCGAGAATGCGCAAGTCGGCGTACTAGTGGTGCCGGCTGAGGCTCCTGTGGTCTGGTCAGAGGGTGCTCCGGCTGCGCTTGCAGCAGGTATGCTTTGACTCGTCCCCGTATCAGCGGAACCTGTTGTTGTGACAAGATTCTCGCACTTTCCACTACATGATCCAACTGTTGAATTGCCAAGATAGAGCGCGTGAACGTTGTTTGTTGCATGGCCTTCAGGCATGGAAACCGCTGCGACGATTGCGAGAACCATAATTGCGATCAATGCAGTTCTTCGCGCTTCGACTAACCCCCCGCAGAGAACCCGTCAGATCCCTCTTCCTGGCCTTGCCTGTCTTTGGAGGATTTCTTTCGTTTCTGCTTCTTTGCATCGGAGGCTTTGGTCTCCCAGCCTTCCTTGTCGACCACTACATTCCTGGGTGCGAGTTCCTCTGGAATGCTTGGAGTTCGCCGACGTAGTCTGATGGCGTAGACGGTGAAAAGTGTCGCGCCCAGAGCAACAACTAGGTAGGCGAAGGAGGCGGAGGGAGTGCCGCAATTGGCAATTAGGGTCTCGTGACAGTCGTAGTGGCCTTGGAGAACGGCTGGGGTGCCTAGGTTGGATCGGAGGTTCTCGACCCAGCCCCTTACGGACTGAACGCTTACTGTCAATGAACCGCCCATGGATCTAAAGAGCGAAAGCTGCTCTCCAAGAGCGGAGTCCGGAGACAGTGATCCGGTTAGAGATCTGATGAACGAATTCTGTTCGGCAAAGCTCGAGGCTGAACCTAGCGTTGCGTTCAGACTTGTTGCAAGGCCTTTGGTTTCTGTTCCGGCGATGCTTATGGAGCCATTTAGATACCTGAAAAGCGTTAGTTGGTTTGAATAGTTTGACGCGTAACCAATTGATGCGCTCAAGGCAACGGCCCGACCCATGAGGACAGACGATGCCAGTCCAACCGAGTCAGATAGGTATCTGGACAGGGAGACTTGCTCTACTAGACTTGAGGACGAACCTACGGACCCAGACAATGATCTCGCGAGTCCCTTGGACTCGGAGCCTCCAAGGGAGAATGAACCTGTAAATGATCTGAACCAGAAACCGTGCTCTACAAGGCTTGACGACGAATCTATCGAACCGCTCAACACCTCGGCGAAACTCTTTCTCTCAAAAGTTGCGAAACCGAGTGAACCAACCAGCGTTCTGAATAGAGAGGAATTCTCCGCGACATTTGACGCCGATCCTATTGAAGCAGTAATGAATATCGCGCGACCATTGTAGAAGGAGGACAGGAGACCCAGCGAACCGGTTAGCGTTCTAAACATCGACGAGTGTCCAATACGAGTTGAGGTTAGTCCGAGAGAGCCAGAGAAACTCTGGGCGAATCCATTAGTCTCAGAACCTGCTAGGGAAATTGAACCGGTCAAGTTCCTGAAGAGCAAAAGTTGTCTCCCGAAGCTTGAAGCCAGACCTAGAGAAGCAGAAAGGCCGCGTGGGAAACCCTTCACCTCTGAACCAGCAAGAGACAATGCGCCGGCCAGCGTTCTGAGTATTGAAATATGTACTGCGACAATTGTGGATGAGCCCAGTGAGCCGGTCAACAATTCAGACAACCCTCTAGACAGGGAAGTCACAACAGAAAATGAGCCGGACACAGATCTGAAAAGCGATGTATTCTCCCTGAAGCTTGAAGACGAACCTATCATGCCGGTCAGGAACTCGAGACGGCTTCTCGATAAAGTTGTATCAATTCCCAGCGAACCGGTCACAGACTTACCGATACCCTTGGTCTGGGAACCCGAGATAGAGAGGGAGCCCGTCAGAATCCTAGCCAGACCCTTAGCCTGAGAACTCGTAAATGATAACGAGCCCGTCAACATCCTAAAGAACAAGTTGTGTTCCGCTAGACTTGAGACCGAAGATAGGGAACCGGTCAATTTCCTCGATAGCGAGAGTTGTCTGCTGAGACTCAACGCTGTGGTCAGCGAACCGGTCAATGTTCTGACAATCGAAGAATGCTCGAAAAGAACTGACGACAGGCCAAACGAGTCTGATGGGATCTCTCGGAGGCCTTTGATTTCTGAACCGGCGAGTGATAACGCGCCGGTCAGAGTCCTAGACAGGGAAACTTGACCAACTGTGCTTGCAGACAGACCCAACGACGAAGTCAGCGTCACGGTGTGACCGCTGAACGTGGAAGCGGCGATCGAAAGTGAGCCAGTAATGGTCCGGAACAGTGAGATATGTCCCACTATTGCTGAGGAGGAACCGAGGGAACCCGATAGGGACTTGGCGAGACCCTTGGTTTCTGAGCAAGTGAGACCAAGAGATCCTGTGAAAGACCTAAGCAGGAGAAGATGACCGGCGAGTCCTGAGGAAGATCCTAGAGACCCGGCCAAGCTCTTTGCTAAACCCTTGATCTCTGACCCTGCCAGAGACAATGAGCCAGTTAACGTCCGGGAAAATGATGCATTTTCTGCAAAGGTCGATGATAAGCTTAGAGAACCTGTCAAAATTTCTGTTCGGCCCTTAAGAACGGAGCTAGCAACGGATATCGAACCCGTAAGGGTTCTGAAAAGTGCCAGTTGGTGAGTAAGTGCTGAAGACGTGCCCAATGAGCTAGAGAGGAGTTTGGCCCACCCCCTAGCCAAAGAGGTCCCAATACCTATCGAACCGGTTAACGGCTTGGCGAGTCCCTTATTCTCGGAAGCCAAGAGAGACAAGGAAGCGGTAAGGCTCTTGCTCAGTCCCTTAGTCTGAGAACCGGTGAGCGAAAATGAACCAGATACTGTTCTGTGAAACGAATTGGCAACCATGTTGCCTATCGTGATCGAGATTGAACCCGCCAGTGTTTTGACGTAGGAGTTTTTCTCAACGAGATTAGAGACTGTACCTAGGGAGCTAGAAAGCGCCCTAAGGAACGAATTCTTTTCTGCAAAAGATGAGACTAATCCAATCGCGTCGGAGAGGGCCTTGGCAAACCCCTTGGTCTGAGAACTGGCTGAGGCCAGAGAACCACTCAGCGACCTGAGCAACGAATCTTGCTTTCCAGGACTCGACGCCACGCCTATTGAGGCCGTAAGCGATTGGGTGTACGCGACGTTGCCTTTCAAGTCAACAGCTACAGCCACCCAAGCCAGGCTTGCCCCCAAGCATTCCGTGTTGGTTACAGAAGTGCTACCTGTATTGTCGAATCCAGAGCTAGTGATTCTTGAGTTCGTACCACCTGAGGAGGCCTGAACGGTTCTATCGTTGCCAACAAGACCGGTAGTACAGTCACCAGGATTGCTTCCCGGATTTCCTCGCCAACTAAATCCGGCAACTGCATAATCGCCGCTCGTTGCTGTTGTTAGGACGACACTTGGGGCAGTGCTTGTGCCGGTATTGACGGCGTTATTGCCTACGCCAGTTACTCCGCGATATACTAGAACTACCAGTGTGTTTCTTCCAGACGTTCCGCCAGTAAATGTTGCGGTTACAGTGTATGTCGTGCTCGCGGTGGCCACGGTAAAATACGACATTTGTTCAAAGACACTAGCCCCGCTGTCAACCTCGGTGTTTACTAGAGTAGGACTGTTGGATTCACTATCTGTGAA
The DNA here is from genome assembly GCA_002495485.1 of Candidatus Bathyarchaeota archaeon UBA185. Taxonomy (GTDB): domain Archaea; phylum Thermoproteota; class Bathyarchaeia; order 40CM-2-53-6; family 40CM-2-53-6; genus 40CM-2-53-6. The sequence goes on along the minus strand of DAFH01000098.1, from coordinate 4,821 downwards.
TACAACGCTTCCGCTCTGGGCACCAGCGATGGCAACTACCGTATCGCCGGCATTGACGCTTATTGAGCCAGTCGTTGCCGTAAGATTGGCCCCTGCAGCGGTGGCAGATGTTACAAAAGTTATAGGCGCGGCAAAGGCAGGTCTGACGAGGCCAGCTAGGAGAAATAGTGAAACCACGAGGGTGAAAATTACGCGCCTTCGGTGGCTTCTCATCATAGTTAGACCCTCCTCCAAAGAAAGTCGCCCGGCGGCTTAGAAGCCTCACACACGGCGGTTGACTTCAGATCGAATCGCCGCTTCAGCCGAATCAGAATTATCGCATTGTGAAGCATTTTGAATCGGCGCGAGTCTCACGTGGTGGTCATTTGCGCCGATACCGAACGGAGCCGCGCGGTTGAATACGTGTGTTGTAACACTCGATGTTAGCTCCTCGGAACCGCGAAACAATGCAACTGCTTAGTCCACAAGAAAATGTGGATTGAGACTTTGGGAATGGGAGGACTCGAATTGCACGGCTCCGGCACCTCGAACCGTTCTAGCCAAGAATTGAGGTGACACTTCTAGGACGCCCGGGGGGATTCCTAAAGAACAGTTCTCAGCCTATCGGCAGCAAACTGTCTCCTTACGACTGAGTTCGGACTGTCGAGTCGGAACAGACGGGTCGTAAGATCTCATGCGTGGAAAATCGGAGTAGAGCCGTTGTGTGAATCTCTAGCTCATTCACACTTGACGGTTCTGGAGCATGAAGTTTCCATTGTTCAGAGCTTCGACAGTAAGAGTTTGGTTCAGGCTGAAGGCTAGAGGCGTGCCGAGGCAGCTGTTATGTCCGTCATTCCAGCAAAAGTTTCCGTGACCTGAAGTGCCGAGACCGTTTAGCGCGACGTAGCCCGTGTTCACAAGGTATCCCATGCTGTTCTGCTGATAGATGTAGACCAAGACACTCCAGTTCGTCCCGGTGTTGGAGTCTGGGTATTGATGCACCGCAGCTACAATCCCGTTTCTGGTCCAGACTGCTCGGCCGGGGTCGAACCAGTAAGTGAGGAACAGACCTGTCATTGTGACTGACAGGACGGCTATTCCAATGACGAGCTTTTTCCTCGTAGCTTAGGCCTCCCTCGAAAGAAAACGGGTAGCTGGCGACTAAGCTTCCGCAGTGTCTAGGCCCATGTCCAGGTCAGTGTCCAGGTGATCTGGATCGTGTCACCGTTGTTCAGAGTCACACCTGTGAACGACGCAGCGGCAAGCTGGATACTGCTCGCACTGCTGGCAGTGCCAAAGCTGACTAAGCAGGCAAGGTCAACTGTTTGGGTAGCTGTTGATGTGAAGGTCTTTTGCAAGACCGAAGTGCTGCCAGTGGCGCCCGAAAGCAGAGTGTTAGTTGTAGCCGCGGCGCGCTGAAGACCGTTAGCAGCAACGATCTCACTACCGCCTTCGCTGCCAGCTGCTCCACAGTTGCCTTGGCTTACGCCGTATGATGTGTCACCGGCGGCCAGTGTCACTGAACTGCCGGATAGTGCGATGAAGCTCATACCGCAGGTTGCGGATGGGAAGCACCCGTTAGTGACAGTACCGGTAGTACCTTGCATTACCTGGTCGAGCCAGGCAACTCCGCTGTTGTACATGGTGTTGTGTACCGAGCTACAGAAGTTCTGTGACCCGCTTACACAGTAGCCGAAGTTGACATTCAGATTCTGGTAATAGTGCTTGTTGCCCCACGGATTCCAATTCCCAGTGGCTACATAGCCCCCGAGAATGAAGCTCGTGACAACCAGACCACATGCCAAGAGAGCGATTGCACCTCTCTTCTTTGTCCATTCAATCTTGAGGAAATTCATTCTTACTCGCTCACCTCCCTCAATGGTGTCTTTACCGAGAATCCACGTGACAACCGGTGCCCTTTCTTTTGGGCTGTGTTACCCTGTGAAGCCGGAGGTGGTACTGTGGTTGTCTATTGGAAGCAGTCTGCTCGAACCATTAGCTATTCCGCCTTTGCCGCTTTCTTGTCCTTGGAATTCGAAAGTGCTTTGAGGATCTCATCGTCTGTCGCCCTGCTCTTACTCCCCGTTGAAGCGTTCTCCCACTCCTCCTTCTTTTGAGATCCGGAGATCGACCCTTTAGAAGACGGCTCTCGCACAACGATTTCGCTGATTCGTTTGGACACGTTACGCAAGGAACCGAATACGCTGAGGATAGCGCCGAATCCCAAGATTGCTGCAAAGACTATCATGGCGAATACTATGCCTACTCCTGCTGAAGTTGGGGGGCCTAGCGCAGACTGGCCCGTGTTGCCCACTGCTAGAGGAAACTCATACGAGATCCTGTTGTAAGCGAGTAGACCAGCGGTGATGATGATTGACGTTGAAATTAACAAGAGACCTAACCGGACCTGCCTACTGTGCATTAGATCCAAAATGTACTTGGCGAATTCCATGCTCTGCCATTAATCCTCCGTCTTTGTGGGAGACTCCTCCCATTCTTCTTCTTGCACAGGGTGTCGACGCAATGCGGAATCCCGCTCAGAGCGCCGATGCAGCTCCAAACCCGGCTCAACATCGTCCGTTGATGCCCGTGCTGTTGTGTAAGGAAACGCAACCAGTTCACCAGCTCTGATCCTGCCATACCTGGAGCATTCGCGCAACAGTCCGAAAATGCTCAGGTCCGCCACGAGCACCAAAACTGCAACAGTCACCATAGAGGCCAAGGAGAAGTATAGTTCTCCACCGTTTTCGAGGAACGAGGAGAGAAATAGCGCCGAGATCATCACAACAGGCACTGTCATCATTTGCGAAAAGATTGAAGCAATGTTCATTGCTCGGCGAAATATTGCAAGTCGAATATTCACGGCAATCAAGCTGGAGAGGGCAACTGCTAGATAGACAATGCCCGCCCAAACGCGAGTAGCCCCGCTAAGTCCTTGGCTTAGGAGAAGCTCTCCCAACCCCGCTCCTGCTGCGCCTTGGAATAGGTACTGAAGAATCGATGATAGATGGCGATCAAGCAGGGCAGTTATAACGCTCACAGCTAGGAAGATAGTAATTCCCAGCAATACGAAGAACTCGGGAGCCAGCGCCAGTTGTGCTCTTCCTCATGGTATCGTGTAATTATCGTCTGACTGTGACGCAAGATCCTTAGGGATGAGGTGGGTTCCATCAGTCCTAGTAAGTGTTGGCTGAGCAACCATTCCTTCTACCAACTTGATGGTTCGACTGGATGGAAGCCAGAACATTGGCATAATCAGGCTGTAACCCCAATCATAATTCTGGGGTCACACTCTTCCTGATGAGGATATCCGGCGATTAGGTCGACTGGTTCAGAGCGTTTCGTCCGACCGGTAGGGTCGCGGGCAAGTAATCCACTTGTGATGAAGCCTTGGCAGGTGAATAGTTGCCCGGGACCCTCCGGATGTTTCCCAACTTCCTTTCCATCCGTCGTGTCTGTGCACCTAGTCTGCAGCAGAATTGCTAGCTCTTTCTCGAATAGAGTAGACAAGACGCTGCCCTTTCGGTGATTCTTCAACCGTCAGATTGAGGACGCTTTTGTCGTCAATCTCCAAGAGCTGTGCAAGATCCTTGGGAATGAGGAGGTACTTGCTCCCTTTGATCCTTGTAGGCGTTAGTTGTATGGCCATTTTATCCGCCAAACCACTGTGCTGATTAGAGCTAAGCTTCGGCAATGGCATAATCAGGGTGTAACTCCAAGAGCTGTTGCGAGAGCACATCTTGCCCGGCTGTGCGTATATCCAGAGATTTACTGTAACTGATCAACCGAACTACTGTTCATCTTTCCTCAAGTGATCAGTTCTTGACAGGTACCCGTCAAATATGGACACTAGTCTCGGGACTCGGCCGACCAGACACGGGCGGAGCCTAGCAAACAGGACGTTCGCGTCAGGGTCAGTCTTCAAGAAGGCGGTTCGAATTGATGGGGTTGCAGAGGCAGCCCCTCGGTGGAGGTCTTAGGGATCGCCTGTTCTACAACGAGGAGAGTTCGTCTTTAGCCGTCTCTGCTGAACCGAGATAACCATAGACGCCAGTCTTCAATACTTTGAGTGAGAGCAGAGCGCATTTCAGCCTAACGGCGCTGAGCTGTCCACCGATCAGCGAGAGAATATCCTCTTTGGAGATTGCCCGGACATCGTCCAGTTTCTTTCCCTTCACCATCTCGGTGAGCATCGAGGCCGATGCTTGGCTTATAGCGCATCCCTGACCGTTGAACTTGACCTCTTTCACCATGTTGTTCCCGTCCAGCTCGAGCTGCATCTCAATGATATCGCCGCAGAGGGGATTCGTGTCCTTGGCCTTGATGTGAGGATGGGCCAGTGTTCCCTTGTTCCTGGGATGACGGTAGTAGTCGAGTATGATCTCGGAATAGACCGAGCTCAAATCTTGAAAACGCTCCCAGCTCTGCGGATCGACTCGGCAAGCCGGTCAACTTCTTCTTCCGTATTGTAGAGATAGAAACTGGCACGAGTGGTCGCAGGTGCGCCCAACCTCTCCATGAGAGGCTGAGCACAGTGATGGCCTGACCTCACCGCGATTCCGTCCTCGTCTAACAGAGAGGCCATGTCATGCGCGTGAACATCACCAAGGTTGAAGCTGATGACTCCACCTCGCAGATCTGCATCTTCAGATCCATAGATTCTCAATTGCCTGATCTTTCGGAATTCGTCGAGGGAATACTCCGTAAGCTCCCGCTCGTGGTTTCGAATATTCCTCATTCCAATCTTGGTGAGGTAGTCAACCGCTGTTCCGAGCCCAATCGCTCCTGCAATGTCCGTGGTGCCAGCTTCAAACTTGAAGGGGGGTTCCTTGAATGACGTCT
>DAFH01000108.1 GCA_002495485.1 Candidatus Bathyarchaeota archaeon UBA185 | reverse complement strand
CAAAGTCTGCCATCCTCTCGCGAGCATTCTCCTGATCAAGAAACGATTAGGCTATTTGTCGATGCTTACGTAGTGGGGCTGGACAGAGCGCTGGAGCGGACACTAAGACAACGATTCAATCGTATCCCTGACGAGGTGTTCGCGGCGAACTATTGGAAGAATCATGCCAGCGACTTGGTGCCAGTCGCTTCAATGTTAGTAAAATCGTTGAATGCTCTTTCCAGCACATATACCAAACCCTCTGAGGACACATGGGGCTTCTCCCCCAAGCCAGAAAGAAGTGAAAGAGTCCTCGCCTAGGCTAGAACCAGAACCTTTTGCAAGGTAGGGTCCCGACAAACCAAACTGGCCCCCTGTGCCTTGGAACGCAGAAGATAATCCAACGTCCCTCCTTCAATAGGGTAACCTTCGATGACAATCGGGATGCCGGGTGGATACAGTTCAATCGATTCCGCGGCGATCCTGCCAGCAGCGTTCTTGAATGGCACCTCGCGGGTATCTTCATTTGCGATGCGAGAAACCATGTACGGCTCGTACCTTGGTTCGGAAAGCGCTGCGAAAGCCGGATGGCTGACAGCGGCCGGTGAAGACGCGGTGGGCTGCTGACTGTTCAACAGAGCTTTCCAAGCCTGGGCAGTCTTTTCAGGTGCATCATCAGGCAATTGGAAAGTCGCCAAGAAAAGAATGCTTCGAAGGCCACTCTTTTCGGCGATGATTCTATGCTGTCCCTCCAGTGCTTTCGACAGTTGAAGTCCCGTAGTGTTGTATCTATATGTCGAAGCGACTAATTTGGTGAAGTCATATCTCCCACTCTCAATCTCGCTCCCGATTTGACCTAAATCCTCAGATAGGAACTCGAGGCATAAACCCTCTCCCTTTAGGCGCTTACGAAGATCTGTCGTGAGTCGAACAAGTCGGTTGATTTTCAGAGCCCCATCAGTGCGAAGATCCATTACGGCTGCTTCAATCGAGGCAACCAAATGATAAGAGGGGCTCGTCGTGCAATATTCCCGGTAAGCAGTGAGTAACCTCTCTCTGTCAAATTCAGGGTCCTTCGTATAGTGTAACAAGCCAGTTTGCTGTAATGCTCCTCCTGTCTTGTGGCTACTCTGCAGGACGATATCTGCTCCCTCTGATAATGCAGCGGCTGGAAGCCGATCTGCGTCGTCAGCGAAGGTAAGATGCGAGCCCCAAGCTTCATCCACAACTACCGTTGCATCTGGTAGGTATGACCTAGCAATTCGGAGGATTTCACTGGTTCTTGCAGGCAGGCCCTCATAGGTGGGGCTTGTTATGATGAGACCAGTTACATCATCTCGTCCGCTGTATTCCACAATAGCTTTGAGAACTTGACTAGGGGATGGCGGAAGGAAGGCCTCGTAACGCTCAAGATAGCTGGATTCGATGAATCTGAACCTCACGCCTTGGGCCTTCAACGAATTGAAAACCGAGTGGTGGCAATTTCTCGCGATCAAGACGATGGGTTTGCGGCCCGTAACGACCTCGTTTCTTATTTCAGAATCTGCACGGGCGAAGTATCTCGCCACTACCCAATTCGAACCCGATGACCCATTCACCGAAATGAGCGAACCGCCACTTCCATATGCCTTGCTGATTTCAACTGCCAGGGTTCCGAAAGAGCCTGTGGGCGGATTCCCCAACAGATTTCCCAGGAACTCGCAGGAGATGGAAATGTCAGTCCCATAAACGTCATTCACCCGCACCTGTGAGGGCAGGATGGAAGGAGTACACCATCGCAAGAATGCGGGTACTTTCGTGTTCAGTTCGTCCGCAAGCATCGGCCGAGTCCTCGGCGAGACCATTCCAGTCTGATAAGACTTTGCAGGTGGTCAATACAACGGATGAAGAATATGCGGATAGGACGGGGGAGAGGCATTAGACGCTTGCAGGAGACGGGCCGAGTGGGGCCCGGACGCATTATTGGTTGAGATCTCCATGTCCGGGTAGGAAGCGCGTAAATAGTGCCATGTCGTCTCAAATCAGGCTCACGGGCCTACATCGGGTAGGGCGAGAGGTAGGAGAAGACCAGCGACGAAGTGACCAATTTCCAATCTTCGTCCTTTGCCGCAACTGCGCGAAAGTCCAGAGAGTTGTACGACTTGGAGAGGGCCTCGATTGCCTCCGAGACTTTGACTGAGGGCATTGTCGCTACGTGCTCAGATCCGAGATGGAAAAAGGTTAGGCTGTCCTCGTGCTACAAAGAGTGCAATATCTGAGCGAATTCGATCCTTCTTTATAGAGCGAGTTGCAACGAGAGTATTCTGGATGGCCACACCCCCTCTTGCACCGGTGGTACGCGGCAGGACGTTCCCACGATAGTTGTCTCCCCTATTGGCATTCGTTGTGGTAGCCATCCTGCTAGTCCAGTTCGCAAGAGAGGGAACCCTTCAATCTTGGATACTCGCGGATGTGTTCATCATCAGCTTCGGGTCTGGGACGGTCATCCAAGGGCTATTCGAGAGAATGACGAAGTACGTGAATAGCGGACTCGAAGCAAAGGGACAAGAGCCATTTTTCGGGAAATCGTGGTTCATTGTCTCTCTCATCATGGGAGTCTTGACCGCTGGGCTTGTCGATTACATTACAACTGGGGCCTCACATCTCCTCAAAATGAAACTTGGTCAAGCTTCGCGTTAGACACGTTCGACGCTGGTGGAATTATCGCTCACGCCTTCCTTGCGAAGTATCCCATCAAGCGGAAGACCAAGGCCCGGGTCAAGAATCCATGAGAGCCGTCAGGGCCGTGTCCGAAGATGTTATGTGGTGCGAGTTCCTCAGGGCCNNCCCCCGAAGCTTCAGTCAGAAGCAGCACGACTTACCACATTCCCAGACTTTACGAACCTTGCTGACAACTGAGGCGGAGACAGCTTTTGGGATTCCGCTCGCCAATCATTGACCAAATACCCTTCGACACATCTTGGTCTGAGGTCGCTCTCTCAAATAGTGAAATTCTCTCGCTCCACGCTCTTCAATATCGGAGCTGGGAGGCTTTGTCGGACGGTTCGTACTCGCTTGCCGAGGTCGCCCAAAACCTTCTCAATCCGATGTGGAGCATTCGCCCGCAGTTTGCTTCGACGAGCTCCCAGCCGAAGTCCAGGAGCGTCTGCTCAGACTCCTGAACCACCATCTCGGGACCGGTCGGACCCGTTGGACGCCGAAGGACAGACACTAGATTATGCCGTGACCCGATTATCATCTAGCCTTGATGTATCTCATCTCAGTCAATGACATCTTCAGGGACGAGCGCAAGTTCTCGAAGCTTTTCATCAATCGAGTCGTAGTGGGAGGCCGTAGTCTCAGCAAGACCCGTTGACCCTCCCCAAAAGACGGAAATAGCCGAACTGATTGTTTCCTTCTCTTGCCCCACTGATAGTATCGCCCTCGCGACAGTTTCCCTTTCTTCCTCGTCGGCGATGTTGACCGCTAACGGATCACTCGGGATAGGCTCTGTCCACTCTAACCTCACCAGGCGGTCCTCAGCGTCGCCGTACCCCGGAGACCTCGCCAGATTCGTGATCACACCATCGTGTCCAGCACCGACGTCGACCATGCCATCATAGACGTGTTTGGCGATGATATCGTGACCTCCAAGGAACGAAATGCTTGAAGCCTGGAAGAGCAGATTGTTCTTCTTAAGCAATGAAGCAGGAAACAGGAAGTTGGAGGTCGAAAACGGAACTCCGAAGCCGACAGACCTCCCTCGAATCTGGCCCAGGCCCCTTATGGCGGACTTCTTTGAAGTGTAGATCTGGGCCCTGTACGTTGGTCCGGCGACTCCGTCCAGTCCCTTCCGGAGCGCCACCGCCACCACATGTATCGCTTTGTTCTTCGCCCTGGCACAGACATAACCCAGTGGGTTGGTCAGAGCTAACTGTCTATCCTTCTCAACGAGGGAAGAGACTTGCGGCGAGATATCAGATTCCATGTTCACAACGACGGATGCGTCTGCCCAATCCTCACGAAGAACATCTTCGAGCCTTGATGAGAAAGTCTCAACGGCCAAGCGAATCTCGTTCTGACCTACTCCCTGCGTGATCCAAGGGTAGTAGCTAACTGTGTATCTTCTAGGCATGTCTTTCGTGCTCGCCTCGCGCCTGTGAGACCGCAGGCTTTGAATTAACGCTTTAGGGCATGTCGGGTTCTTGCAACCGGGTCAACGACTCTGACCGCACGACTCCCCTTTGGATCGGGTAGGCGCAGTTGCCCATTTACGAAAGACAAGAGGCAGTCTCCTGATAGTTACAAGTCGAAAGGATATCCCTCCACCGCCCAGGGGGTCACTGCGGCNNCTTCGATTGGTCAAGGCCCCCGCACCGACTGCGCCTTTCAGGGCCTCCGTAGGCATGGTCGAACCCCATTATGAGGTTCCTCATCGTCTCGTCGAGGCTTATGTCCCTGCCTGTCATCGCAGTCAGTTCAGATTGCCGAACGAGCAGCCGCTCGTAAACGTCCAGCGCGAGCGAGACTCTGACGCCACCTTCTGACGCGGCCCTCGCCCCACCAGTCCTGTTCTTTTCTGTTGTCGTTTCAGGTCACATCCCGTCTGGCATTCCTACCTT
>DAFH01000081.1:12762-17077 GCA_002495485.1 Candidatus Bathyarchaeota archaeon UBA185 | reverse complement strand
AACCGGGCTGAACTACCGGCCCACTTCGAGAACCGTCGCAGGTCTCAGTAGATTACGATTTAGGTTGAGATTACTCAGACTTGGATGTTTCTGGGAGCTTGACCTTTTATACCCGGCACCGATAATTTTCACATTGGACATTTATGGCGGGGNNGTCTTCGAGGGAATACGCGCCTACAACGGAATAGTCTTCCATCTACGTGAACACATCGAGCGAATGCTCGAAGGTCTCAGGATCACGAGAATCAATATTCCTCTATCGAAAGAGGACTTGATGAACGCTGTCGTTGAGACCCTTCGAAAGAATAATTTCGTGGACGCGTACATCAGACTGATCGTCACGAGAGGACGTGGGAACCTGGGCCTAGACCCCAGAAGCTCCCCAAAGCCCTCCATCATTATCATGACCGAACCGGTCGCCCCGGCTCATGGTCGAGAGGCGCGAGAGAAGGGCATAACGGCGATCATATCCAGCTACCGACGTGACATGGTTGACGGCACAAGCCACGAGCTGAAGTCTCTCAACTACATCCAGAGTGTGCTCGCAAAGTTCCAGGCGATCGATGCTGGGACGGACGAGGTCGTCATGCTCGATCACCGGGGAATGGTGTCCGAGTTCCATGGCTCCAACCTGTTTCTCATAAAGAATGGAATCATTCACACGCCTACGTCGGCATCGGGAATACTACACGGCATAACGAGGAGCAGGGTTCTCAAGCTCTCTGAAGAACTCGGTTATGATATCCATGAACGAGACATAACCCCGTACGAGCTTCTCAGCGCGGACGAGATTTTTCTAACCGGCACGCTCGCAGAGGTCGTTCCCGTTATCCGGATTCAAGGCGTCCCGATCGGCGATGGGAAGCCCGGTCCAGTGACCAAAGAGATCATCAAAGGGTTCCAGCGGATGGCCCAGGACCCGAAAGAAGGAACTTTGATACGCGAGCAGGTTGCGGTGCCAGCCCGCACCCGGTCCAGTTAAGCCTGCGCTTGAGGTTTTTTCGATCGGAATGACTACTTTCTGAGAAGTCTCAGATGGAATAGCGCATAGGTGACGCAGCCGCCAACTGCGTCCATCAGCGTTGCCCCGGCGAGAAGCGTAATGTCATTGATGAGCCCTGTCTGCAAATAACCCAGCCATTGCTGAAAGGAACTCCAGATCAAGCCTACCACTACGACAACTCCGATCGCGAGCAATGGTTTCTTTGCCGGGTCCATAGTGAATCTCAGATTGAGAATCCACGCGGACAGCGTGACCGCTAGCGCGAAGTGTAGGAGGAGCGAGAAGGGAGTGATGTTGACTTGGATCAGCTGGTTGACGAGAAATCCGAGGCCTACTACGACTAAGGTGCAGGCGGAGCATGCGAGTGTTAGGCCCAGCCACTTGGGAGTGGTGTCCAGTAGTTGCATGTTCACGCCTGTCATTCTTAGTCATCCGCTTGCATCTTGACAGGGCCTGAATGGTGGAGAAATGGTAGACTGATGTTGTGACGTGCAAGAAACTGGTGGATTCTGGGCCCCTGTTGCAACGAGACGACGCTACCAACAATGCCGCCGGACAGAGCCATGACCGCTGAAACAGTTGTGATTATGGCGAAAGCGGTCTCGTACGCGTAGGGGAAGAGTGCGCTGGGGAGAGCTATGAGATTGGTGAGTGTCCAGAGCGCTATGCTGGCCAGCTCGCCAAGAGTCCCTGCTAGAAATCCTGCGGCGGCTCCCCGTAGTGGACTGGTCTTTACGATCACTCCTGCAACCAGCCCCGCGATGAAGGGTCCTACTTGTGGCAGACCGACTCCAAGGATCAGGTTGATGAGAAATCCGACGCCGATTGCAAGAAGAAAGTCGGCTGTCTTGTCTTCAGTCGGCTTAATTGATTTCTTGTCCATCGAGTCTTTCGACTCTGGGAGACCGCTTGCGTCTGTAGAATGATATCCTACGCGTAACCTCAAGCCAAACCATATGGTTACATTCGCTCTGGCACGAATAGGGTCTTCAGAGAGTTGAAGGGGGCGATCTTTGACTGGGACGGGACACTGGCTAGTATCGACGAGCGCGAGTTCTACTGCATCAATCGTGCATTGGCCGAGCAAGGGTCCAGTCCTATCTCTAGACAGTTCTACATTGACAACTACTACCGCAGGGCGTACGAGCTCGGGACCGGACCTAGAATGGTGCTGGAAACAGCGCTAGTCGGCAAGGGCGTGGACGTTGCAGAGAAATCCTACGAGGCATATCGAAAGATCTTCCAGGGAACAGTGGACAAGGCTACTCTACAGAAAGGTGCGCTTGAAGTGCTCGGAGGGTTGAAGCGTGAAGGCTTCAAGGTCGGAATTGCCACGATGAGGTACACTCGTTGGGTCGTAGAGTCAGAGTTGAAGAATTTGTCCGTTGCTCAGTTCGTAGATCTACTGAAGACTCGACAGGACTTGGGGGTAGGTGGAACTTTAGGGTCGCTGGAGGACACCGTCAACCAGAGGGTTCGGCTTGTGACGAGAGAAATGGAAGAGTTACATCTAGGACAAGGTGACGTGTTTCTCGTGGGAGATTCTTGGTGGGATGTACGGGCGGGAAGACAGATCGGTATCAAAACTGTCCTAGTCAAGACGGGGTTCGCCGCGTTCAACAATTTCTCGAGCGAAAAACCGGACCTCACCGTTTCCTCCCTGCTGCATCTCCGCGATGTTCTTGAGAAGAGAGACTGGAAGATCTGATCCTTCGACTAAAGCTTCGAGAGCGCAACTTGATCGGGAATGACCATTCCGTTCATGAGTTCCCATCGGAAATTTCAGCGAGAGTTTTTCCTCATTTCGAGTTCGGAGCTGTGCAGATTTTGTCCCGAACCAGTGTGGGATGCGGGTTAAGCTCAACAGCGTGATAATACTAAACGAGTGGAACCCATGTTAGCGGAGCCTGATCCTGCGAAGCTGGAGGCCCAGCTAAGAATAGAGAACATCTCCGGTTCTAACTACCATGATATTCCCAGCGAGGATTTTGGTTTCGACTGCAAGTCGTGTCTCTACTGGGAGATGGATTGGGGAAGGTCCGTACACGAAGTTCGAGAGCCCGAAGCCGCAAAGCGTGAGTGGTTCACAAACGCGAGTGGCTTCTATGGTCCATGTGGCAAACTGGTCTACGACGGCGATAGGGTAGTAGCTTGGGCGCAGTATGCTCCCGCGACTTGTTTTCCTCGAGCTGGGGGCTACCACACTCGCCCGAGTANNTAGAGTAGCGATGCCTTTCTGATAACGTGTCTCGCCGTTTCCCCTAGTCACAGAAGCAGCGGAATCGCGACGCTACTGCTCTCAACGATAATTCGAGATCTCGAAGAGAGAGGAATTACCGCGGTGGAAACGTTCGCGAAGAGGAAAGGATCGGACAACCCATCCGGTCCGGTGGGTCTTTACCTGAAAATGGGATTCAAAGTGAAGGTCGATGATCCCGAGCTTCCGCTCCTAAGGTTCGAGATACACCCACTTCCAAGCAAGATCATCCAGCAGAAGACCGCTCGAGATTTTGCCAACGTACAGGTGACAAGAGACTTTCCCCAAGGATCTCGCGTCGTCCACTAAGCAGAACTAGGATAGTGCCAACGGATATCAGGCAGACTAGCGGGCTTTCACCGGTTAATCATCTTATTGAGGTCCATGCTTAGGTCCGTTGTCTGAATCGCCTCAAGGTCATTCTTCTCAAGCTCTCGCAATAGACGATTGATTCCCAGCCAATCGCTTGCAACGTGGCCAAGAATGACTAGGTTCCCACCCAACTTCTCCGCGTCAAGCCTGGTCAAATCGGACTCTGAGATGTGTATGTAGGAGAGCGTGTCAATCCCGTTCTCAAAGTAGGCCTTTGCAACATCGAAGCCACCGTTGGTGTAACAGGCGTGCGAAATCACTACATTGCCAGCTTTGCTCTTGGGCGAAGCCAGTCTGACTTGAATCCGGGTCTCTGCCCTCTCAAACTCTCCAACCGCGAGACTAGTTCTCCAACCGTCGATTCTCGGCCTAGGCCCTTGATCTCATGGTCTAGCGCTCGTCTGCCTATCTTGTCGCATGGGCTGTGAATCGACATCAATGGAAGGCCGAGCTTCTTTGCAGCGCTCGGCGTCTGATCATAATTCTCAGGGTGATGCTGAACGTCGAGGACATGGTACTCGTTCTTCACCGCCTCCCTAGCGATTCGAATTGGGACTCCGGCAGTCCTCATCTGGCTAATGTGACGTAAGAACACCTTGTAGCCTTCAAGCTGGGCCTTTCCACCAGCGGGATGATGAGCTATCACTCCGTCGCAGTCTAGACTCTTGGCGAGCAGTAGCTCG
>DAFH01000081.1:0-12746 GCA_002495485.1 Candidatus Bathyarchaeota archaeon UBA185 | reverse complement strand
TCTTCATTATCTGCTGGGTGTCGAGCACTGTTTCGCCCAGCCCGTTGGCAAGGGTTCTTGAGTGCTAGGCTCGTCCGCCTTTCGTCAGTTTCTTGAGATCCAGAATCTCGTCCAGCTTGTCCTTCGGCAAGATTCCTTCTTCCAAGAGAACCTGTCGGAGCGACTTGTTCTCAGCTATCGCCTTCTTCGTAATCTTTGCAGCGTTGTCGTATCCTATCTTAGGCGTAAGAGTGGTCACGGTCATCAACGTCCTCTCGCCATAGTCCAGGCATCGGTTCTTNNTCTATCGACTGCAGGAGATCGTATGCAATGACTGGCATCATTACGTTGAGTTCCAACTGACCAAGTGATCCGCAGATGCCGATTGCTGCGTCGTTGCCGTAGACTTGGGCGGCGACCAAGCCGAGAGCTTCTGGAATGACCGGATTGACCTTGCCAGGCATGATGCTCGAACCCGGCTCCATTGCGGGGAGATCGATCTCCCCAATTGCCGTTCTCGGACCCGAGTTGAGGAGACGCAGGTCGTTGGAGATCTTCATCAAGCTCGTCGCAATGACCTTGAGCAGACCGCTGGCCTCTACGGTCGCGTCTTTGCTCTGCATCCCTTCGAACGTGTTCTCTGCCCTTCGGAAAGAGAGGCCGGTTAGGCGGTTGATCTCCATGATAGCCAATTCTGCATACTTTGGATGAGCGTTGAGGCCCGTNNGGTGCCGACCGCGGTGCCGCCCTGCGCCAGCGGATAGAGGCGCGGCAGGCAGGCGACGACGCGCTCGATGCCGAGCTCGATCTGGCGGGCGTAGCCGCTGAACTCCTGGCCCAGCGTGATCGGGACAGCGTCTTGCAGGTGAGTTCTGCCCGCCTTGACAACATCCACGAACTCGGTGCTCTTCGTATCCAACGCGTCAGCGAGAACTTTGAGACTGGGAATGAGTCTGCGAGCAATCGCCTCGGCGGCAGAGACGTGGATGGCTGAGGGGAAAACATCGTTCGTAGACTGGCACATGTTGACGTCGTTGTTGGGGTGGACGATCGACTTCTCGCCCCGTTTTCCACCCAACAGCTCGATGGCTCGATTCGCGATAACCTCATTCATGTTCATGTTGGAGCTTGTCCCGCTACCAGTCTGGAAAACATCGACCACAAAATGCTCGTAGAGGCTGCCCTCCATGATCTCCTTGGCGGCTGAAACGATGGCCTCACCCTTCTTCGAGTCCAAAATGCCAAGCTGCATGTTGGCGCGAGCAGCTGAGAGCTTAATCAGAGCCATCGCACGAATGAATTCCTTCGGAAGACGAAGACCAGAAATCGGGAAGTTCTGGAAGGCTCGCTGAGTCTCAGCACCGTAGTAAGCCGCGCTCGGCACCTTCACTTCGCCCATAGTGTCCCTCTCCAACCGGTATTCTTCGACAGTCACCATTCTCTCGATCCTCGCCGTTCGATATTGAGAATCTGGATTAAAAAAAGACTCCCCCTTCCAGCCGTTAAGGGTACATACTATCAGAAGAATTTCAGTTTCGGCCATCTCTACTCCCTAACAGTCGAACTGTCGAGCCGTCGACACCTTGATCTCAGCTACAAAGGTCCGCCGAAACAGTCAGAAGCTACGAGAGCAAGTCCGACAGGTCCTCTCACTTCTCGACGAGATAGAACAATACCGCCTAAGAAAGGTCTCGAAACCTTAGGACACAATACTGTCCACGCACGATCGTTTCCTGTTCAGTAGAACAGTTTACATTATCATTCTCAGTCTCGCCATCTGCGAGACACAGGGGTCATCTATGAGACTGGTCAGATTCCAACAAAAGAGTAGCGAGAATAGAATAGGCGTGATGATTGACAACACGCGAATCGCAGAAATCAAAGTGTCAGGGACCCTTGAGCCAATCATTGACTTTCTTAAAGATCCGAAGCACGAGGCCAGGGCCTCTCAGGTTATAGACGCGGCAGGAAAGCAGGCGATAGGATCTAGCGAGAAGGTTTCGAAAGGTGTAATCAACATTGAAGAAGTGACCGTACTCCCTCCAATCTCTCATCCCACTAAGATCATATGCATGGGTGGAAACTTTTCGGACCATCTCCGCGAAGGGTCAACTACTCTGCCGGCCTTTCCCATATCGTTCCTAAAATCACCCACGTCTCTGGTGGGTCATCGAGCACCGGTTGTTTACCCACGAAGAGTCAAGCTTCTCGACTACGAGGTTGAGCTCGCGGCCGTCATCGGAAAAGACTGTAAGGACGTGTCTAGAAAAGACGCTCTCGATTACGTGGCGGGATTCTCCATCTTCAACGACATAAGTGCTCGCGACATCCAGTTCGCTGAGATGAAAAGAGGATTCTGCAACCTCGGAAAGAACTTCGCATCATTTGCCCCAATGGGTCCCTACCTCGTCACACCGGACCAAGCAGGCGAACCTGATGATCTTGGGATGGAACTAAGAGTCAATGGGCAGACGAGACAGTTCTCGAGTACAAAGAACATGGTGTTCAAAATGCGCGAGTTGGTCGAGTTCTTCTCTTCGATGAGCCTAGAATCGGGTGACATAATCACGTCCGGCACGCCGTCTGGTGTGGCTATTTACAGGAAACCCGACAAGACCGCGTACCTGTTGAAGCCGGGGGATCTAGTCGAGGCAAGAATCGAAACCTTAGGCAGGCTCCAAAACACGGTTGTTGCAGATAGCCGGAACGTAGGACCAGTTCCTCAAACCGTGCACGTCTAGAGATCACTCGTCCATTGTTCAATATCACCTAACAGGCAACCAGTTAAATTGGCAGAAGCCGAGACTAGCGACTGATAGTCGATGACGACCAAACAATCGAAGGATATTCCGAGAGTAAACTACGTTGCATTGCTGGTGGCTGCCCTCTTTGTAGTGAGCGTCTTCCTCTACTGGTGGGGAGTTGACACCTCGGGGCCTTTTGCTAGTGAATCGTCTAGATGGTCGCTTTGGAGCGGGCCTTCAACCATATACGTCGGCCCTGCTAACTCGGCTCAGACCCTCACCACATACAGTCCAGTCGTAGGGATTCTCATAATCGCCTCCATCGTCTTGGTTCTGCTTGGAATGATTCCAAGAGCTTCTAGCCTGTTGATCGCTAGCACCATACTCGCGATCCTGGCTCTCATTCTCTATCCGATAATTGTCAATACTGCAGTCTCACAAGCTTGTAGCGGCATATCCCGCTGTATCAGCGGACCCTTCGGCACTCAAACTTTCACAGTGGGGCCCTCCACGACAACTGTAAGCTGGGGCTTCCAGCCAGGCTTCTACTTGGAAATAGTCGGAGCAGTTCTGTCCGTAATTGCAATAGCCTTCCAGCGTACCTTCTTGACTGTCAAGAGACCATGACTTGTCGAGTCGCGTCTAACAATTGCTGCATACTTTCACCGTCTCTCTGGCCCTTCCCTGTTCGGAAGCCTTGATTCAGTTGCACCTCGTAGGGGAAAAAGGCTAGAGTCTATGGCGGGCCCGGCGGGAGTTGAACCCGCGACAACCGGGTGTCCTCCTTTGAGGTAAAAGCTTCACCAGAGAAGTTTCTCTACCGGTGCTCTACCTCTCTAGGACCCCGTTTTTTCGGGATCTGGCTAAGCTACGGGCCCACGAAAAGCCGCAACGAATTCCAGCTATATTAGCTGATTTTGGCGTAGTCAATATTAATCGTGAAGAATAACTGATCATTCGATCCATGGTCGACGTCTCGACAGTAATNNATATTAGCTGATTTTCAGTCGGACTTTCCGTATCGGAATGAGTCTGATGAAGTCAATATTAACTCATGAGAAGAGGTCAATGTCTCTGTCCATGGTCGACTTTTCCGCCATTATCTCGTACTTGAGTGCGCTAAGTTCTGTCGCCGTTGTGCTGGGCGCTATGTTCGTCGTCTTTCAACTGAGGCAGAATGCGAGTCTGATCAAGACCGCCAACCTAGAAACCAAAGCGAACATGTCGTTCTCGGTGTTAGAGAAGATAACAGAGGAGTCCTTCGCGCGTCGAAGGAAGAACATGCACGACGCGGTAAAGAAGTACAGCCAGGTGAACTGGGAAGGATTCGACGACACTCTGGAGGATTTCGAGGCCCGGAACTTCGGCTACATCTATGAATTGATTGGAGAGCTGGTCAGGGAGGGGATAATCGACCTAACGATCGCTGTCCACTCTCTCCGCTACCTGATTGTGTATGACTGGGATAGATTTCAGCCGCTGGTGAAACACTTGATGGAAAGATACAAGGTCCCCGTCAACCCCTATGAGAACTTCGAATGGCTCGCATCGCAGACACGCAGATTCCTGGCAGAATCAGGAAAGATTCACACGGAGGATACAAGCCAGCCATCAGCTAGCTTAAACATCCAAACTGACGACATTCAAACGGCTCTCGGCAGTGATCGTTAAGCATGTTTCCGAAGTGTTGCCTGAAAGAGTCGGCGATTTCAAACGCTGGTACCTCTCCCGCGCAGACCGTGGCCATTCCCTCTCGGTTCGATACGTAGAAGTCAACGGCGTTGTCCCTCCACACTCGCACACCGTCGAGGAGACACTGTTCTACATCGAAGGCAAGGGACTAGCGAGAGTTGGCGAGCAAGAGGTCAGGATCAAACCCGGCACAATGCTTGTGATTCCTCCTGGAACGGTACACAGTTCGATCAGGGAAGGAATGGAACCTCTACGCTACCTCGCCATATTCGTTGGTAACCCAGAACTATAATGCGTGTAGCACCTCCGCCAGACCGAAGGAGGACGGACATTGGTCGAGCAGGATGTTTCATTCAAGCTAGAAGAGACAAAGGTCAAGCTCGCCAAGGGCGGCGAAATGAGCGTTGTCTATGCTCTACCAGCCAAGCTGCGAGAACCTACGACCAGTCTCATCATCGCGCATGGCGCGGGCAGCCCGATGCATTCACCCTTCATACGCTATTTCCACACGGAACTTGCACGACACGGATACGTCACGGCAAAATTCAACTTCCCATACATGGAAGCTCGTCGAAAAGTCCCGGATAGAAACGATGTTCTCGAAAGCAGTTTTAGAGCAGTTCTCGAAGCCGTAGGAGACGG
Organism: Candidatus Bathyarchaeota archaeon UBA185; assembly: GCA_002495485.1. Taxonomy (GTDB): domain Archaea; phylum Thermoproteota; class Bathyarchaeia; order 40CM-2-53-6; family 40CM-2-53-6; genus 40CM-2-53-6. The sequence goes on along the minus strand of DAFH01000081.1, from coordinate 7,689 downwards.
CGATCACCGAACAGTTCGACTTCTTATTGGGGGCAAGTCGATGGGAGGCCGGATAGCCTCCCAAATCGCTGCAAAAGACGGCGTGAAAGTCGACGGGCTCTTCTTTCTTGGATACCCGTTGCATCCCCCCGGTCATACGGACCAACTCAGGGACGAGCATCTCTACAAGATAACAAAGCCAATGCTCTTCCTCTCAGGAACCAGAGACACTTTTGCTAGAAGGGACCTTCTCGAGAGAGTCGTTGCAGGAATCGGTGGTAACGCTCAGCTTCGCTGGATAGAGAACGGGGATCACAGCTTCAAAACACTCAAGACCGCATCAGGGAACGCCCACGGAATTTCGGAAGCTCTAGGAGTTCTATTGAAATGGCTCGAAGACTTGCCACGGGCGTAGCATGGTGATCTCACTCTTCTGTTCTCTGTGTTTAAATAAAGGGGCGCCGGAATTTTGTGACTAGAAGAACCATGTGCGACGATTGCGGCTGTTCTTCAGAGCAGGAAGACGTCAAGCAAGAAGAGGAAGCCTAGCCCTAAGCCTGCTGGGGCATTGACACTTCCCACAAACCCTCGAGGGAGCTAGAATCAAGCTCCCTTCGAATATTTTTGGACAGAGCGGCAATTCAGAGCTAGAGGCCCGGGATCTGCGGCAGAACAAAGAGAGCGCCTAGGGCAAGCGCGCCAAGAATGAAGACCACCACGACTCCAACAATGATCGTCATTATCCCCACACCGATAGCCCCGAGCCATCCTGTCCTGAAGTAGTGTTTTACCAGCAACAGAAAAATGAGAAGACCAAGTAAGCCTCCCAAGACTAGGCCAAGAAGGGACAACGATGCGCCTATCAGAAAAGTTCCGACCCCGGCAATTCCGAGGGCCTCTCCGAAGGTGACTCTTCGCCCTGNNCCGCTAGCCATAGAACGAATCCGATGATGAGGAGATAGACTATGAACAGAATCAAGAATGCAACTATCGAGCTGCTGAGTATACCAATCGAAGGTACCGATAGATTCGCCAACCGAGCGGCTACCTGAATGAATCTTTCAAGAGTCTCGCCTTAGCATTTGTTGAAACCGTCGTTCTCCGTCGACAGTAATCTTAGGCACTGGGGAAGGTTTAAGCAAGGTACCTAGTCGAAGGCGTGAATGCCCAGGAATATTCCGGGCTTCGCGCCCTGTCCAGAACGCGTGGACGCGTTGAGGTAGTATAGCCCGGTCCACGGCTCGCGGGAGCCGGCCGAGAGTATGCACGGCTGTCACCCGTGCGACACTCGAAAACAATCTTCGAGCGCACGGCGGGTTCGAATCCCGCCCTGGGCGCCAACCAGCTTTTTTTGGCAAAGAGCGCCTTTCAATTTGCTTCTAATGAGGAGTCTCATTCGTGTGGGCAGCGTTTCTGGGTAACTTGTACGAAGGTGGGGTTCTAGGGAAAAGGGGCCAGTCTCTGATCAAGGTTCTTGATCGAGATATCCAGGGCAAGCCAGTGGCATTGCTCTCTACAGAGAGTATGCTTCGGTCGGCCATCTGTCTTATGACGATCCAAAATATTATATCGGAACTTGAGAGACTTGTCAGACGTGAACGATGGGGCGATCTGGGCAACCAGTTTTCGAATCTGCTGTCAATCGCGATGCTAGAGTATCTGCGGCTATCGAAACTCCATTGTTCGAGAGTTGTACGGTTCTGTCCTCTCAGACAATCACAAGGGATTCTGAAGGGCTCTCCCCGATAAGAGAATCTAACTGCCGCGGAGGCGGAACGATGAGCTTCTACCTGCGCTTGCCTCGTAGTATGGGCGAGACGGGACGACGGTTTCCTTCAACGGACACGCTTGAACAAGAGGTCCCCGGGTTTCAGAACCCGAACCAAGAGGAGCGTTGAGCTCTCTTGGGTGGTCATCAGGTTAAGATTACCTGGGGACCCTCGAAGTCATTTCATTCTCTTACTATAATAGACTAGCCCCTAACGGATATCGCTGGATTTCAACCGAAAGAGATGTCATACCTCAAACGCGGGCGAGTTTTCAGAACGTTTTGTCCAGCCAAGTCTTTGACTATTCTTTCAGAATTAAGTCGTACCGGAAGCGGTCAACGTGCGCAGCGTATCGGCTAAGGCTTAACACTTGATGAAATAGCCAGTCCTAGCGGTTTCCGCAATGGTTTCAATCGTGCACTCTCCGCCTCAGGAGATAGTGGTGACTGNNCGATGATCGCGTTCGTCATGAACGTGTCTGGTCAGCCGATGGCGCTCTACTGGGCAGAGGGAGTCGTCTTTCTAGCCGACTTTGTCGAGCCAGAAGCTCTCCCAGACGAATACGTCAAAGGCAAGATCTATGCTTCCAATGTTTCACACGCACCAATGGCCAAGTACAACAACATGATCCGCGTCGGGAACATGGAGGTTCCAGTTATTGACGTCTCCTCCAACATCGCTCTCCGAGACCTCGCTCGCTGGATACGAGAGAACCACCAAGCCTCGCCCGACAAATCTTAACTAATCACCAGAACCCGGTCGAACCCGGTCCCGGGGTAGCTCAGCCTGGAAGAGCTTCCGAGTCGCCTTCNNGAGACGCTGTAGGTGTGCGCCCAGCGCGCATACGACTCAGCCTTCTAGGCTAACAACGGACACCGGAGTGTCGCCGGAGAATCGGGAAAACTGGTTCGGCGAGTTCAAAATAGGGGTCCTCCTCTATGAGACTCCGGCCCCCGGGACCAGGCACTTCAGGCGTGTTATCGATTGAAAGAATAGATACGCATCTATTTCGATCTGACCGGTGTCGGCCTTGTCTCGATCTCGCGCAGAATGAGCTCGTTCTGCTTCATGATTATCTTGTTCTGTTCGGTCAGAATTCTTAGCGCGCTAGCAATAAGGGAGAGTGACGGGTTGTCCCATTTGAACTCAGTCTCCTTGAGAGCGAGAGCTTGTTTGCCCTTGATGATTGAGCCTCGAAGGTTCTCGTCAGTATCGTCGTCGGCGAATGCAACGCGCTGTTTCTTGTCCATCTTCTCTGACATGCTCGTCGCGGCGTGTTCGCGTTTGACTTCTGGATAGCAGTCTTCGCAGAATCTCAATCCTTTGAGTTCAAGCAGAGGGTCAATCAGGCTCAGGGTCTTTCCGCATCTCGAACAGAAATCTGCCATCTTGGAAATCGCGCTCTAAAGGCTGACCGGCGTCGCTGCGTATTATTAGGTCTCGTAACCCGATCCTGTAGATATCAGTACCTACGGTCGGAGATAATTACAGAAACCCAGCGGCATTGTGCGCGGAAACTGTCTCGGAAGGTCTACCTCTTTCCAAGACCCCAGCCAGTCTTGAACGTTGGCGTGATCTTGACGAAGGGGGCCTCGCCCTCCTTCCAAGGATCTCTCTTGACCCAGCTCAGCTTTGAGTAGAACAGCTTGTAGAGCCGTTTGTACTCCTCTCCCTTCTCAATGATCTCGACCGGCCCGCTGATCAGTAAGAGCTTCCTTGTGTCGCCAGAGTCTACCAGAACGGCTGCTTGCTGATTCTCTTTGAGGTTCTTCAGCTTCTTAGTCCCATAGTCCGTGACAATGTACGCATACCCGTCGTCCCAGACATAGGAAACAGGAACTATGTGCGGCGTTCCTTCGCCTGAGGCCGTAGCAAATCTACACATTTCATTGGATACTAAGAAGTCGATCTCCGCCTTCGAGAATCTCACGGCTCGTTTTGTGCTGAACTCTGCAGGCATAGTCTCCGCTCAGGAAGATTCGATTATCTGGGACCTTCTAAAGGCGTACCAGCTTACTAGCAGTAGCACCGCGGTGTATGCGAGCGATACTCCCAGGGCTCGAAGCGCCACGGTTGACATCGCATCAGATGAGGATGTGAATAGCTGGACTCCTTCCCCTCTTCCTCCGGGGCTGATCCTGACTCCGCAGAAGTTCAGTACAGTGTTCGGGTTGAGCACTAGTTGAATGAGGAGATATCCGAGGTTGTCAGTCCCGGTCGAGAAGGTCGTCCCAACTCCTCTCTCGCACAACGTAGTGCTCGCCGTGGCACCGCCTCCTGGAGCGTAGAACAGAATTGATGTCTGGCCGTAGACTGTTCCTAACACCGCCGCGACTATCGTGATGCCTATGTAGACACCGAAAGACCCGAGCGCAGCGACCAGCGAGTTCTTCGAGATTGTGCCAAGTATGATGACCACCGATGCCCACACCATAGTCGCCAGTGTCAGGCCGATTAGGCCCAGAGGCACCAACTGGAGGTTGTTCTGGGTCCCCTCGATTACTACTGCGCCCACGGTAACGTATATGGTGAGAAACGCGTAGATTCCTAGAAGAGTTAGGAAAGACGCCACGATTTTTCCCCAGAACACTGTGTTCTTCGACACCGGTTTGGTCAATAGCGGAGTAATGCTACCGGTCTCAAACTCGCCGGATATTGTGTTCATTGTCGTTGCGACGGCGATTAGAAACAGGAATATTCCGTTGACGCTGAAGAAATCGGTGACCGAGTTCGGGTCTGGAGTTAGGGTGACGCCGTTTACGTAGTCGAGAATGGGTGGTAGGGCCAGCTCGAGGGTTACGATTATGAAGACGAGGATGAATAGTCCAACTATCTTCTTCTTCCGGAGGTTCCAGAGGAACTCGTAATACAGGACGGCTAGAAATCCAGTTAGTGCAGAAGTCTTTGTCTGCTCTCCCACTACTGTGCCTCCTTGCCCACTAGGTTCATGAAAGCATCCTCCAGTCCTCCCCCCTGTTCTTCCATCCGAAGAATCACCCCACCCGCCCCGGAGACCGCGCGGGAAACATCTGCTCTAACGTCATCCTTCGTCTTCAGTGTCAAAGTGTACGTGCTGTTGCTGGAGTCGACGGTCGCGAAGGGTAGCGCTTTCAGCGCTTGAAGTATGGCATCACTAGGCTTCTGGACTTCGATCACCAGCCTTCGATTGGGCCCAGCCTTCTGCGAGACTTCTTCCAGGGTTCCGGTGAACAGCATATTCCCATTGTTGATGATCGTGACGTGGTCACAGACCTGCTGGACCTCTGCTAGCAGGTGAGATGAGAAGAACACGGTCTGGCCACCTTTCACAATTCCTTTCACCATGTCTCTGACTTCGACCATTCCGACCGGGTCCAGCCCAATGCTGGGCTCATCCAGGATGACCAGTTCGGGGTCGTTGATCAGGGCTTGAGCTATTCCAATACGCTGCTGCATTCCCTTGCTGTACTTGCCTATGCGGTCCTTACCCCTCTCTGCAAGCCCGACCATCTTCAGAAGCTCAGGAATTCTCTGCTTTCTGGTCTCCCTCGGGATGTTGTACATTCGCCCGTAGACATCCAAGAGTTCTTCTCCGGTCAAGTGCTTCGGAAACTTGGGAAGTTCGGGCATGTATCCTATTCTCTCGCGAATCTTCGGCTTGTCACCCGCAGCATTCATTCCCAGAATCTTCAGCGACCCCGAATCAGGCCGCAGGAGCCCGACTAGCATCTTGATTGTCGTCGTCTTGCCGGCTCCGTTGGGCCCGAGGAACCCGTGAACCTGTTTTGCCTCGACGGTCAGACTTAGACGGTTGACTGCGACCCTGCTCCCGTATGACTTCGTTAAACTCTCTGTCTGGATTACGGGAGTATCCACGACCATCGTGCCCCCAGGGAACGCAACGGAGCCGGCAAGAGAATTATACCTTTTCCTAGAATCGAATCGCGAGAGTTCGGTACGCTGGATCGCATTGATCTCGAGACTTGATCGCGACAGTTGCTATTTCATTCGGCTATTGGCCTTATCGAAGCATGCGTAAATAGTTGAGAAGCAAGCACGCCGCATCTGACAATTGACCGCCAAACTGGTTCATGCCTGCCGGCCATGTGAAGGGACAGGCTGTTGAGCAAACCCAACTCTTCCAGTGCTCGCTGGATCGGAATATTCGTTCTCCTCCTGATCATCTCGCTTGGCGAGCTGGTAGCTCTAGTCCTAGAATACCAGAACAACTCGTACCTTCAGCAATACGTCTCGGACAATATCGTCACGACTGTCGGGGCCGCAGGAGGCCTAGTCGCGCTAGCAACGGTGGCTGGATACCTCGTGTCACGAAGACTCACGGCCAAACCACCAGGACCGTCCGTTCCCGTTTTTGCGAAGATCGGCGCATTCGTTAGAAAGAGACACCGATTGATCATCCTGTTCTGGATTCTTCTACTCGTCGCGAGCTTTCCCCTGTCAACGCAACTATCGAGTGTGGTGACGTCAAGCACGAGTGGGGGGACCTCCTCCACGTCTGAGTCGGCTCGAGCCCAGACTCTCATTTCTCAAGAGTTTCCTCATCCCCAGGCCAATACCAGCGCCATAATTCTCCTCCAAGGCAAAGATGTTACCGACAACGCGACGAAAATCTTCACTCTGAATCTGGAAAAGCAAATTCTCGCGCCCGGCGTTTTGAACAGTGTCGAGAACTTCACATCAATCTACAGTGTCGCAAGAGGCATTCTCACTGAATCCTATGTGAAGTACTACCACTATTCACCAGCGGTGGCAGCCTATGATGCGAACCAGACCGTATGGACGGTTCCATTGTCGAAGTACCCGATTCCGATTCCGTCAGACATTCTGAACGGTTTCATCAGCCCTAACAAGAATGCGATGATCATCGATGTGAGCTTCTCGCAGGGCCCTGGCTCCTTCGGTAGTGCCACGACAGATCCGATCTTGAAGAACGTGGTGACCATGCGGAACATCATATCACAGATGAAATCAAGCTTCAGCGGTCCGTCCCAAACCTATGTCACTGGAGATCTAGCTACTACTGCAGACTCGTCGATCGGAAGCGCTGCCGACCTCGGCAGAATCGAGCCCGTTACAATCGGCGCGATCTTGATTCTGGTCGGACTATTCTTCTTCTCCTTCGTCACTCCGATCGTTCCGCTGGGAACCATCGGACTGGCGCTCTTGACGGCAGAAGGAGGTCTCTACATTATCGGCAGATTCATCGTTCCCATCCAGGACACTGCGACCACATTCCTGTTCACAATCATGCTAGGCGTGGGCACGGACTATGCTATCTTCCTCATGGCACGGTACAGGGAGGAGCGTGTCGAGGGACATGACAAGGCCAAGGCTGTTGAGACATCGGTCACTTGGTCAGGCGAGAGCATCGCCACGAGCGCAACCACCGTTATCATCGCGTTCAGCGCGATGACAATTAGTACGTTCACCCTGCTTCGTTCAATTGGCGCAAGTCTTGGTTTCGGTGTCCTGATTGCACTTCTAGTAAGTCTGACCTTGATTCCGTCAATCGTCATGATTGCAGGGGATCGAGTCTTCTGGCCGACCTCGGGCAAGAGGTTCGAGAACTACGCCGCTAGAGCAAGGAAGAGGAGAGCACAGCGGCCGGGCTATTTCCGCAGGGCGGCAAGCTTCAGCGTGAAGCGACCGGTACTGGTCCTGAGCCTTGCGCTTCTAGTATCTGTTCCTGCAATTTACATTACTCTGACGGGCTCAACATCCTACGACTTCACGGCAGGTCTTACTCAGGCAGAGAGCGTCAAAGGCCTTACTGTACTAGAACAGAGCTTTGGAGCGGGCCAGATTGGTCCAACCCAAGTGTTGGTCCAGTTCCCGACGACCATTTGGTTCAACGGAAATCTCACAACCAGTGCAGCCGCTGACCTAGAGAACTTATCGCGAAACATAACCAGTCTGTCTAACATAGAAGAAGTGACAGGAC
>DAFH01000197.1:916-8028 GCA_002495485.1 Candidatus Bathyarchaeota archaeon UBA185 | reverse complement strand
CTAGCCTCGTTCTTGATCTACACCGTGGCAGGATTCTTTCTAGTTGGAGTCATCAACAGCAGCACCATCGAAGCGACCAGCAGCCAAGCCAGCAACTACGAGATAGCCATGGGATTGTCTTTCATTGGATCCGTAGTTACTGGATATCTAGCCTACGCCTTCGAGCGAAAGTAGAGCCAGCCGAAACTGGGCAATTCGCTGCTAGTTGTGAAGATCCGGAGAAATTCATTGTTAACAACCCTTGGAAATTGACTCAATGCCTGTATGCTTCCCGGACTATCGATATTCCATTCCGGATGGCATCTTTCACGTATGTGCTCTTCTTGCGGAGATTGCGAAACTCGTTCTCGGTGTATCCAAACGCCTCTAGAGGGATCCTGCTCTTCCACTCTCTTTGAAGGTATTTTAGCCGTTCAGGGAGGGACATTTTCGCGAAGTCGTCTGAGACGACGATGATGTCTATGTCGCTGTCTTCCATATAGTCGCCGGTGGCCCATGAGCCGGTGAGGATGGCTCGTTGGATGCTAATGGTTCGAGCTAGTCGGTGGACGTAGCTCTTTGCTATTCTCTGGACTCCCTCTTCCGTAGCCATCGGACTAGTTCTCCGACTTCTCTAAGATATCTCTGGGCTTGCTCCTTTTTGAACAGTGTCCCTGGCACTCCGAGGGCTGCGTCGGGATATTCCGAGGGCAGGTACAGGGGCGATAGATCGTCTATGGTCCGGACAAGCTTGTTGGAGAGTTTCAGCTTGGACTCGACCATGTTATAGAGGCTGACGAGGTTGTGCCCGCCCGCCCCTCTCGGGGGCCTCTTCCGCTCGGCGAGTATTGCTGCTTTGAGCGCCTTCTCAACCGCATTGTGGAGTACGTGGATTGTCTTGCTGTACTTTCCTCCCTTGAAGAGTATCTGAGCGGACTCGTAGTCGTCGATGGCAGCAGTCAGCCACCAACGGGCATCCTCGCGGGTCTTCTTCGTCAACCGGTTCCGTCCGCCCTAGCAGAACGGGCAGTGGTAGGAGACGCTTAATATTGATAATCCCCGGAACAGATTGACTCGAAGAGCGGCAGCGGCTAGTCCGGCTTCGGTAAAGAAAAAGAGGAGGGTTGAGCTGGAAGACTAGAGCTCGATCTTCCCCGCTTTGAGGAGTGGTTTGCCGTCGACTGTGACGGTTGCCTTGGTGAGCGTCTGGGCGTAGCCGGCGGCCGTGTTGTTCTTTCCGCCTAGGTCCATGTTGTATCCTATGCCGATGGTTACTGCTCCTTGTTCGAGTTCGTCGCCGGTGACTCCGATATGTTTCGCGTTGGGGTTTAGGCCGATGGAGAAGGAGCCGATCCTGTCCTTGTCTCCCTTTGCTGCACGATAGCCATCGGCGAATGCCTCAAGGTTCTCCTTGCCGTCGTACGAAGTGAGTTTTCCGTTCTGGAAGACGAGTCGTAGCCCTTTGACCATCTTGCCCATGAGCGCTTGTGCTTGGTCGAAGACTACCTCGCCCTCCGCACTTGTCTCGACAGGGGCCACTACGACGCTTCCTGACGGGAGGTACTCGCTGTAGTTTCCTTCGGAGAGGTCGTCTGAGTCGATGATGCCGNNATTGGAAATGTCATCCGAGTCGATGATGCCGTCGCGCACGAAGACTGGCCTGTCGCGGATTGTGAAGGTCAGCTTGGTGCCCTTGTCGTGGGTGACCTCAACCTTCTCCGCATTCCTCAGCTTCTGGGCCAGCTTCTTGCCGAGCTCGGAGACTTTGTTCATGTCCGCGTCGAGCGCCTGGTCAAAGTTCCTCCGCCAACTGGCCAGGTCGAAACCATAGTTCTTCGCTCTCTCTTCTGTAATGTATCCGACCGGGAGGTAGGCGGTTCTGATCTTTCGTTCTTGGACCTTGTCCATTATCCACTTGTCGGTGTCGCCGGCCTTGGTCATACGTTCGCCTGGGGCGGCTTTGAGGATCTTCGGGTCCTTGGGTCCGAACAGGAAGACCTCCGCGTCAATGTCGTCTAGCATTGAGAGCATTGCCTTGGGCTGTTTCCCGTAGTACTTTTCGGGGACCTTGGTGACGTAGTCGAGCAACGACTGGTCTGTAGACAGTATGACTATTGGCGTCGCTCCGGCCTGGTAGGTCTCGAGTGCCAAATCGTCGGAGAGGTCGATTGTGTGGGGCCACGTCTGGATCAGTACTTGCTCGTCTTCTTTCACTTGGAGGCAATCTTTGATGACTCTCTTTGCGGTGTTGTTGGTTGCCATTCCTAGAAATCGCCGCTTTAGCTTCTTGAGGATAGCAGTTAACGTATCCCCCTTACGGGTTCGGCGTAATAACCGAGAGTCGAGACCGGGCCCACGGGAAATTAATGAAAGTGCTCAGAGAATTCATCCCTGAGAAGCGTTCGATGTTTGAAAAATGCTTGATGTTTCGCGTCAGAACTTTCTCCGAATTGACCCTCGCTATTCGCGGAGTCGGTTGATCTTCCGAGAGATTGCCTTCAATCTGGCCCTGCTCCGAGAGCGCGTCTCACGAATTTTGGCGCGGAGTTCATCCGCCTCTTCTGATGAGAGGACGCCTGCAAGATCAAGAACGGACTTTCGAGTGCCCATCGCTCCACAGACGTCCGCGTACAGGATTAGTTACGTCTTCCGGCCCGAAAGGGGATGCGAAACTCTTACATGTAGGCACCATGTAGGTTTACATGGGACGGGCAATGGAACGGAAGGTGGCGCAGACGGAGCTTGAGCCGCAGGAGTATCAGAGCCTCGTGACAGCGGCGCAGAAGAGCGGCCTCTCGATCAAAGAAGCGCTGAGACAGGCGGCTCTCAGATGGACAGCAGAAGAATCAGGAATTGATCCTAAAGATCCCATCTTCGACATCGCCCTCGGACGGAAAAAACCCTTGACCGTCAAACTGAAAGGCGCAGCTCTGACGCGTTCGAGAAGAGCCTCGGAAGAGGTTGACGTGGCAGTCTACGACGCAGAGTGAAGCCTAACTGCGACTCTTCATCGACTCAGGCCCGTTCGTAGGACTCTACTACAAGGAAGACCAGCACCACCGAGAGTCTCTAGAATCGTTCGCAAAGATCGGACGCCACGAGACTCCCTATAGGATAATGTACACCTCAGACTACATTCTTGACGAAGCGGTGACAGCTTGCAGGCGCCGCACTAAAAGCCACGATCTCTCAGTAAGGCTCGGAAATGACATTCTCGGGTCCAAGTCGATAATCATGCTCAAGATTGACGAGAAGACGCTAGAAGAAGCGTGGAGACTCTACAAGGAGAGAAACGACCTGAACCTCAGCCTGACGGACGCTACATGCGTTATCCTGGCCAGGACTCACGGGATCTCAGATATTTTCAGTTTCGACACGCGCGATTTTCGCCCGCTACACCTAAACGTTGTGATGAACGTCTAACTTTTCGCTTTCGTTCTGCCGTGGGCGATATAAGCGGCGATTACTGGCGACGAATAGATATGAATATGTAGACATGAACGCCTGCAAGCATGAAGCTGTTTTGCTGAGACGATGCAGTCTCTGACGACGTGTATGAGCTGTTGAGGAAGTCAAAGGTTCCCGGCGAGAGCTACGCGGACGTGATCCGTAGAGGACTCAAACGAGGCCTGAGGCTGAGCGATGTGGCCGGCAGCAGAACCATTACAACAGAGCAGTGGCGTAGAACTCAGAAGGTTTTGAAGTCTGCCAACTTGCTGACGCGTAAGAAGCTTAGGACGCTCCATCAGTGAGACTCTTCGATACTTCATTTCTAGTCGACCTTGTTAACGGCCAGAGCGGGGCCGTCGAAAAGGCGAAGCAAGTAGACAGGGAGAATGATCCCGCGGCGGTCTCAGTCGTGACGGTCCACGAATACCTTCTCGGGGTCCATCTAGAATATCGAGAGCCGAGAAGACTTGCCGAGAGGCTTGAAAGCGCAAGAAGAGACCTGACACCCTTCCAAGTGATTCCATTTACGTCAGAGATAGCCGAGGAGAGCTCAAGGCTTCAAGCCTGGGCCCAACATAATGGTAGACCAATAGGCATCAACGACCTCTACGTCGCGTCTACAGCGGTCCAGTTGAAATTACCCCTAGTCACGCGAAACAAGCACGACTTTGAGAAGATCCCAGCCCTAACGCTCGAGAACTATTGAGAAAGACCCCGAAGAACTAGGCCACGGGATTCGAGACGTCCGCGCATGCCAATCCACATGCAACGGCCAATCCCGAACCGGATACTGCTCCTACGATACTGAGCCTTTCAATCGCATATTCCTACTTCAAGAACTCGGCGAGAAGCGGATCTGTTCCCTGTTCCTTAGCAAGACTCCGAAGCTTTCGCTTGTTGACCCTAGTGTTTGCGATTATGTTGCGGATGTCTTCTCGATCCTTGAAACTTCTCTCCGGTGGCAAGGTTGCTTTGATCATTCGCAGCTTTGNNGGCAGAGTTGCCTTGATCATTCGCAGCTTTGCGAGGATCAGGGATTCTGGGGTTTGAAAGTAGGCTTTGACTCCCATTATTGTTCCTTTTCGTCGCTCGATGGGAGCGTCGCTCAGGATTAGATCCGCTTGGCGCGGGGCGAGGGTGTCTTCGACTGTTATGACGGTGTATCCGGATTTTAGCTGTTGCTGAATTCGCCGTGGGTCGGCTTTCACGCTGACCGTTTCCAGACTCTTCAGGAATCTTCTCCTTTCTCGCGGGGAGAGGTTGACGACGAAGTCCACGTCGACTGTTGTCCTCGGGACGCCGTAGTAGCTTGCCGCTACTGCTCCAGTGATAGCATAGTCGAGCTTCTCCTTGTTGAAATGTATGACTAGTGCCTTGACGAATTCTTCAAAGCTACGAGCTGTTTTCCGGCTCAACGCCCAGCATACAACCGTCGCCGAGCCTTCTCAAAGAACCTTCGAGTTGATATGCCGGCATTCGCATTCCTGATCGACTCTAAGGTTATGTTCATGATCGAATCTGACAGCTCAAGCGCAAAGTTCACTCGCTCCTCAGGACTCATCCTAGCAAAACGACGCTGCTGACTATGCGACCGAAGAGCCTTGTGCGTCTCTACCATCGAGCGGTTGCCAGGCAATGTATCGCGGCGGGTCCGGATATNNTCCTGTTAAGGCCGCGGGGGTCCAGACATGCGCGCTTGCCAATCCACATGCAGCGGCTAGTCCGGTATCTGTTGATGGCATATTGAACAGAAGGCCATCGTCGGTGGGGGAGGTAGATCGGACCCCATGACCTCTCTAAGCTTCCTCCTGAAGAAATAGTCAAGATTGAGCATGTTGGAAGGATATACCGAGACGAATCTGATGTTGTTACTGCGATACTGAGCCATCTTCCAACGCATAGACCTAACATACTCATCCCCTCAGTTTCGGGTCCGACGCCGTCTCGAAGACGGAATGTATTTATTCAGACAGTATGAAAGTCATACCAGTGCTGAATATGGAAGAACCCGAGATTGCCAAGGTCGGGACCAAAGGGCAGGTCGTTATCCCCCAGAGGATCAGGAGAGAGCTAGGAATAGACTCGAAAACTAGGCTCGCACTCTACACGAGGGGAGACAAGCTTGTCCTGACAAAGATACAGGCTCCATCCTTAGGCGAGGAGTTGAAGAGTCTCTTTCGAGAGATCGACGAGAATTACAAGAGAAAGCGGCGACCGTCCGAGCGAGAAATACTCTCCATTATCAGCTCCTATCGGCATGGTAAGCGTAGAAGCTAGGCGCTGGCCTCTCTGAGGGTCGTAGTCGATACCAACGTTCTGATATCAGCGCTAGTAGGTCATGGTAAACCCCGCCGACTAGTAACCTTGCTGCTCGAGAAACACCAGATAGTTACGTCCCGTCAGATGCTGGCCGAATTTGCCGATGTAACCTCGAGAGAAGAGTTTGCCGAAATAGGCAAGGCACGAGCAGCCTCATTCATGGCGGTTCTCGCACGACGAGCCATCATCGTCCCGGTAAAGCACATCGTGAATCTAGTCGAGGAGGACCCCGATGATAACATTGTTCTGAGTACTGCCCTGCGAGGAAACGCGTCCCAGATAGTCTCGGGAGACAAACATCTCCTAGAGCTAAGACGATACAGAGGAGTGAAAAGATTGACAGTTGACGAGATGCTGGAGAGCGTCCAGGATCCACTTCAGCTGGCGCTTTCTTCAAAGAAGTTTGCCTCGGTCGATCCTGAAGAGATCGAGAAGACGAGCATCCGAGAGCAGGCGAGGACCGTTAAGAATCCTTCTTGACACATCCTTTCTGCCGCCGACTCTCGGGATCGACACGGGAAGAGAAGTTGCCCACGGACTGAAGAGACTCGCCGAAACCAACAACCAGCTTCACTACTCTAGCTACAACATACTAGAATGCCTCTGGCAACTGGCGAGGGCCGTGAGAGACGAATCCTCCTCGGTGGAAACGTCTAGCCTGGGGCTTCGGAGCATCATAGAAGGCCGCAGGTACATCAAGACCAACGAGGACTCAAGGGTCTTCAACGAAGCCCTAAGGGTCTATCGAATGGGACAACATGACATGATAGACAACATTCTCTACGCTGTAAGTCTGCACCACAGCCTCAGATTCCTAACACTTGACGAGACTCTGCGAGATTTCATCACCAGTAAAGGCCTAGAAAACACGCTCATACGCGTCGACCAGATCCCAGCGACCTAGTAACCCCTTGGTCAAAGGACCAGCGGCGGACAGATCCCCGGATCAGGGACTATTCTGAACGATTTTCAGTTGTGACCAGGCTTCGAAGCTCGCGTTTCATTTTCCATCCTGTCAGGTGGTAGAGTCTTCTCCATCATTATCCAGCCTACCTTTCGTTGGAATCCGAGCTTCGTATTAACTGCCAGCATCGGCGCGTTTGTTGAATCATTCCTTGTCTTGATCGTCGAATAGCCGTTTTTCAAGGCGTACTCGCTGATCTTGAGCTTGAGCGCTGTGGCTATTCCACGGCCGCGGTACTCGCGGATTACTCCAGTGTCGTCTTGGCTGAGAATCCGGGGAGTTGACTCGTTGCGCATCACATTGCTTATTCCAACATATCGGGGTCCGTCTTTGGCGATGATGAAACCGTCCGGAAGAAGACGCGGGTTTCCGAGAATGATGGACTGCCACTGCTCGTAGC
>DAFH01000197.1:778-900 GCA_002495485.1 Candidatus Bathyarchaeota archaeon UBA185 | reverse complement strand
GTCGTTCCTCGGTTAGTGTTGTGAAGGTGATTCCCTGTTTTGCCGCATTGTCCAGGTATTGTCTGAGCTTTGCGGGGTCTGATGCTGCTAAGTCTAGGAACGATTCCCATATCGTCTGCCTC
>DAFH01000197.1:0-700 GCA_002495485.1 Candidatus Bathyarchaeota archaeon UBA185 | reverse complement strand
GTCAAGAGCATGATACACCTCACCAAAACCAAGAATCAGGCTACCGCTCTCGTCAACACACTCGAATCTTTTCTGAACGTATTTCGTCTTGTCTAGCGCATCGTCCCAGGCGCGCCACTCGGCCACGGTCACAGTCGCGTCAGGATATGTAGCGTTACGAATCTCAACGTAACGATCGTAGTGACCAGGATCGAAAGGTCGGAAGCTGAGCGAGAGAGTATCCTGACCCAAAGAAATGGATCCAAGGACCGAAGTATGTTAATCTTCGAGGATAGACAATGGATCGTAGCTTGGCAAGCTTCTCGTATCAAAGAAAAGAAATAGAATGGGCCTCTATGCGCATCGTTCGGGCCGGTTAACTCTGTATAGGGTTCTTGGAAGCCCGTCGGAGCGGCGCTCGAAGGCCCAGTTCTCGGATTCTAGCTAGAGCTGCTAGTCTCTGCGTGGCTCAGGCGAAATGTTCCGGTCTATGTCCTTCTTTTGGCTGTCCACCTCTACAGGGTAGTTGTGCACCGTCTCATTGCTACAAACAGGAATGGGGCGCTAGCATACAATAGTGCGGCTCAGGCATATGAGAACTGCGTACACAACTGAATATACTAGAAAAGGTAACACGAACAACTGCTGGTCTGTGTCGCGGGAAAAAAATGGATTTGAGATGGCTAGGACAACGGGAGTTTCCGTCTGGTCTTGTTTTCAG
>DAFH01000154.1 GCA_002495485.1 Candidatus Bathyarchaeota archaeon UBA185 | reverse complement strand
TGCCCTGCCGTAAGAAGGCGCCTTTGAACGGTGTGACCCGTTGTGAGCCTGACTGCCAGTGAATCTCTTCCCCGATCTGTCCGGTTACCGGATCCATCTTCCGTTCCTCGTTGGCCTCCGGTCGTTTTTCTTTCATTATGGAGATGGCGGCCTCCAACACCGAAAACGATAGCACTCAACTCTCACTTCCACACTACGAAACCCGCACGCGAAATTCCATTTCGATTCGAGGGATTCACACAATCGAAAAAGGGGGTACGCCTACGCCCAGATGGGCTTGNNTCCTGGAATCTCGGCCATCCTCGCGGCCTGCTCCATCACTTCATTGTGATCCCTTCCGGACACCGTTGCGACGATGTCAAACTCGCCGGGGACGACGCATGCGCTGTGGATTGGTGTTTGCTTGAGCTGCTCGAGCACCTTACCTGGCTGCTCCTGCACTCTGAGGAGTACGAACGCGACGGCCTCATTGGCCAGCGCTTTCCTCTCAGTCAGGTGTCCCTCAAGAGGAATCAGAGTTCTTGTTCCCCTGACGCCCTTGGTGGAGCGTACTTTATTGACGAACGAGTAAACATTGGCGGTCTCGTTCGAGTTGAGCTGGACGACCAAGTTGTGCCTACCCGAGGTCGGGGCGATCAGTTTGATGCCCTGCTCCTTCCTTAGCTGCTCGACGACACTGTTCAGTGCCCTCGGCTCCACAGATGCGAAGATGTAGCTGGGGAGCTTTGCGACGCTCTCCGGTTTGTCTGCGACTTTTGTTGTTTGCATTTTGTTTCGTAATATGCCGATTTGTTACTGCATATAAGTTTTCCTGCATAATTGTTATATCTATAACAGCGAGACACGCTGACCGAGAGCGGTTTGAGCAGAGGCGAGAAAGCAGTGCGGGAATCGACTACCGATGCCGTAGCGGCCGTGATTAGACGGAATTACGTCCTCTACGAGGCGCTCAGAATGAAGGTCATGAACTACCACGCTCTCGCGGCGCGTATTTTGCCCAAGGTTGAAGAGTTAACCGGGAGGAAGGTCAAACTTCCGACACTAGTCGTCGCCGTCAAACGGTTCTCGGATGGAATAGCGGAGGAGCGCGCCACAGAGCTCGAGACGGTTCTCGACGACGCCAGAGTAACGCTGACAGGAGATGTGGCAGAGATTACGTTTCGGGTTAGCAATGTTCCCCCCACTCGAGTGTTGGAAGAAATCTTGAAGATGATCCCGAGGCTCACAACTCTGCCAGAGATAGTACAGCTCCCAGGCGCAGTCAAGGTTCTGGTAGACAAGCAGGACAGCAAGCTAGTCGAGACGGAGCTGGGGGGTCGGTACCAGATGATCGTGGAGGGGGGAATGGCGAAGATAGGAGTGCGCATCAGTCCAAGGTCGGAGAAGATGGTGGGTGTCGCGACCTTCATCACCGAACTACTCTTTAGGAACGGTGTAGTGATACAGAGTGCATACATTGGTCGACCAGACAGTCTGCTCGTCGTGGAGGAGAAGTTCGGCGCGAGGGCTTACGACATTCTGAGAGAGAAGGCGGGCGCATAGATGTGGTTCAGCGTCTTGCTGAAGCGGATCGCCCTGGGTAGGTCTTAGGAGAAGCGCTGGCCAAGCTATCACAGTTACCGGATGTGGGGCCGGCAGGATATATTTCGGCGACACACACATCTGCACAATCCCGCCTTGGAAGTGTGCTATCAGCGTCCGCATCGACCACGGCTATACCGCGCGGTCAGTCGTTGGCACGTGCTTCGTCATCACGTCTCCGACCGGTTCCTCTTCTGTCCGGTCCCACAGGAAAGTATTCTGATTTCATTTGGCTTGTTCATACTCAAGGTTTGGAGCCACGTGTAAAGCAAAAACAGTGTCTAATTGTACGAAGTCGGGGTTAACCCGTCAAGGCGCTCATGGTGGACTCGATTTCGCTGAGCCAGGGCTTGGCGACGGCCCCACGGGTTGGAACCGGATGGTCGAAGTACCGAAAGGGCGCCACCATGATAGCAAGTTATAGAAACCCACCTTGAGGACATCCTCGCCCAAGAAGATTGCGAACGCGTATCCCCAAACGAAGAGGGCCAAGCCCCAGCCCATGGCCGGAAGCAGGATTCCATAGACCGTGATTATGGTCGCGGTGAGTTGCGTAAGGACCACAGCTAGGAGCAGAGGTGCGGCGGGCCTTATCGACCAGAAGCGACCCTTGGTCCGCGCCACGAAGAGGGTGAAATGGCCCGAGACCGACAGCTTCAGGTAGATGAACGACTGAAGTATCAGCGGATTCAGGTGTAGGATGTCTAGCCCGATGTACAGAAGGACGAATGTCTCCACTACGCCTACTGAACCAAGAAAAGTCGATACCCCCAAAACGGTCCTCATGTCCCATCTCTCAGGCTTCTGAGAGTACCTGACGTTGTCATAGGCTATCGTCATTATTGGCATGTCGTTCAGAAGCGCCAGCAGGACGATCATCAGTGCGGTGACTGGATAGAACTGGAACGCCAGAATCGAGAGCGTTACGAAAACGAGTACCCTGATCGTCTCGCAGATACGGTAAATCGCGTAGTTGGTCATCCGCTGGAAAATCTTGCGACTTTCCTTGAACGCGTCAATGATGACGGAGAGGCCAGGTTTTGTCAGGACCACATCGGCGGCGGACTTGGCTGCGTCGGTGGCACCTGCGACAGCGATCCCTGCATCCGCTTTCTTCAGTGCCGGGGCGTCGTTGACGCCGTCACCAGTCATGCAGACGATGTGCTCCTTCTTCTGAAGAAGATCCACTATGCGGTACTTGTGCTCTGGG
>DAFH01000115.1:6610-14231 GCA_002495485.1 Candidatus Bathyarchaeota archaeon UBA185 | reverse complement strand
CTGCGACGCATTCAACATCCCAATCCTCACGCTGGTTGACGTCCCTGGCTTCCTGCCGGGAATTGACCAGGAACACAACGGGATTATCCGGCACGGCTCGAAGCTTCTCTACGCCTACTGCNNTGCCCAAACTGACGATCATAATCAGAAAAGCTTACGGTGGAGCATACGACGTGTTGGGCAGCAAACACATCCGGGCGGACGCCAACTTCGCATGGCCATCTGCCGAGATCGCCGTGATGGGACCCGAAGGAGCGATCAACATCATCTTCCGAGACGAACTGGCCAAGTCTGGAGATCCCGCAGAGAAGAGTTAGGAGCTCGTCAAGTCGTATCGAGAGAAGTTCGCAAACCCCTACGTCGCGGCGGAACGCGGCTACCTCGACGATGTCATCGAGCCGAGTGATACACGGGACGTTCTCATCAACTATCTCGAGTCCCTGAAAACTAAGCGGGAAGCTCGTCCACCCCGGAAGCACGGAAACATTCCCCTGTAGAAGATCCTCTGAATGTTCCGGAAGATCCTGATCGCCAACCGAGGCGAGATCGCTCTCAGGATCATAAGAACCTGCAAGAGGCTAGGCGTAAGATCCGTCGCAGCGTACTCGGACGCCGACCTAGAATCGAGACACGTCACGAGTGCAGACGAGGCATACAACATCGGATCCGGGCCCCCGTCAGAGAGCTATCTCAACATTCCAAAGATCATAAAGGCCGCAAAGAAGAGCGGGTCTGAAGCGGTTCACCCCGGCTATGGATTTCTCGCAGAAAATCCGGACCTCGCCCGAGCCTGTGAGGAAAGCGATCTCGTCTTCATCGGTCCAAGCAGTAAGGTACTAGGGCATGTAGCGAACAAGCTCGAATCGAAAAAGTTCGCAGCCGACGCAGGAGTCCCTGTCGTCCCCGGAGCCAACACTGAGGTTCAGTCACCCGAGAGAGCGGAATCGGAAGCGCGGAAGATCGGCTTCCCCATCCTCGTGAAAGCGGTCTTTGGTGGTGGCGGAAGAGGAATGAGGATCGTCCGGACGATCAATGAACTCCAGAGAGCAGTCGAGACCGCCCGGGTCGAGGCCACCACAGGGTTCGGACACCCGGAGCTGTACATGGAGAAGCGTTTGGAAGAGCCACGCCATATCGAGGTTCAGATTCTAGCTGGACCACGGGGAAGGATCATCCATCTAGGCGAGAGGGAGTGCTCTCTCCAGCGAAGATACCAGAAGATTCTCGAAGAGACTCCGTCACCGGCCCTCGACCCAAAGAAGAGAAAACAACTCCTGTCTCTTGCGATCAAGGTTGTCCGCGCGACTCACTACGAGAATGCTGGCACGGTCGAGTTTGTCCTGTCAAGAGATGGCGAATTCTACTACCTGGAGACCAACAAGCGGATTCAAGTTGAACACCTGATAAGCGAGATGGTATCCGGCATCGACGTAGTCGAGAAGCAGCTGATGATGTCGAGCGAACACCAACTCGACCTCTCGCAAGACGAAATTACATTCATGGGCGCTGCGATGAACTGCAGAATAAACGCAGAGGACCCGGCCCACGGATTTGCTCCAAATCCTGGCAAAGTGACAAAGTTCGTCCCGCCGGCGGGGCCCGGGATAAGGGTGGACACGGCGCTCTATGATGGAGCCCCCGTGCCCGAATACTATGACTCACTCATCGCAAAGGTCGCGGCTCACGGTCTCGACAGAGGTGAGGTGATTGAGAGGATGAAAGTGGCGCTCGGTGAAATGATAATCGAGGGAGTCAAAACCACCGTTCCCGTGCATCAAACGATCCTGGACGAAAGAAGATTCCTCCAAGGCAAATACCATACGCAATACTTGGACAAGATGCTCTCCGGCTGGAGGCCTCATTCCGCAGTGTCCCCTGAAGAGATCGCGGCAGTTTTTCTTGCCGTGAAACGCTCATCCAGCCCGGTTCACGAAGCCACCGTGCCAACTACCTCGGGCCGGGCGGGTTGGCGAACGGGCGTTCAGGAGCAGCCGACCATGAANNCATGAAGCCTGCGCTGTACGTGGAGGGACTCTGAAATGCAACTACTAAACATCGACGGAAAGAAGTTTCGACTTGGAGAACTCGTTGGCGAGGGCTCGACTTGGGCAGTTCCCGTTGACGACAAGAGGTTCAACGTGGAGGTCTTGGAGGAGACGATGTCGCGCCCCTCGGTCCACCTGTTGCGAGTGGGTGGAAAGGTGATTCGCGTCGAGGTTGAAAGGCGAGATGATCGGGATGCGTATCTTGTCGAGATTAATGGAAGGCCGATAGTCGCGAGGCTCGAAGAAGAAGTTCCCCTGTTACATGGTGCTGGGGCTGAAACGATTGAAGGCCCTGCTCTCGTGACCTCGCCAATGGCGGGAAAGATCGCATCAGTGAAAGCGCTGATCGGGACAATTGTCGAGGAAGGACAAGCGCTCGTTGTGCTCGAGGCGATGAAGATGGAAAACGAGATCGCCGCTCCCAAGAAAGGGACGGTGAAAGAGATCTACGTGCAGCAGGGTAGCCTCGCGAAGCCCGGCGACAAACTCGTCCTGATAGAATAGGCGTGATTCAGCTAGCCGGCGGACCTTCGGGACGCGTGCACAGGCTCCTCGTCTTTCTCCTCAAGCGACGGAAGAACCTCCCGGTAGAAGTTGAGACACTCCGGATTTGAAATCGCGTCTAGGTTTGCGACCGGCCTGTTGTTGACAATGTTTGCAACTGCGGTCTCCACCTTCTTCATGTTAAACGTGTACGGTATGTCCGGCACTTCCACTATCATCGCCGGCACGTGTTTCGGCGAGGCCTCCTCGCGTAGCGCCCGGCGAATCTTCTCCTTCAGGGCGTCCGTGAGATGGAGACCCGAAAACAGTTTCACGAAGAGCAGAATCCTCTGATCGTCTCTCCACTGCTGAGCGACTGCGAGACTGTCCGCTACTTCCGTGAGTTTGCCCATAACGTTGTAGATTTCAGAGGTCCCGATGCGGACCCCTGAAACCTTCATCACCGCATCCGATCGTCCGTAGAAGGTAATCCCTCCGGTGTCACCGTGGAGCATCACAAAATCTCCGTGACGCCACACGTTTTTGCCCTTCGGCTTGTAATAGTCGAAGTACGCTTCGCGATACTTCCTATTGTCGGGATCGTCCCAGAAATAGAGCGGCATGGACGGCGAGGGCATCTCGCATACCAATTCGCCCACCGTGTCGACGACCGGCTTTCCATCCTCGTCGTAAACGTTGATCTTCATTCCCAATCCGGGAGCCTGCAACTCCCCCCCGAAGACGGGTTGTATGGGGACCCCGCCTGCAAAACAGCCGTTTATGTCGGTGCCTCCCGATATCGAGTTGAAGTGCAAATCCTTCTTTACGTGAGAGTAGACCCACTCGAACCCCTCCTCGGAGAGAGGAGAGCCGGTCTGGGAGATCTCCCGAAGACTCGACAAGTCGTACTTTTCGCCAGGACTGACTGAGAGGCTTCTCAGATAGTTGATGTAGCTCGCGCTACAACCCAGAAAACTCAACTTCTCCTGCTGTACAAGATTCCACATTGCTCCCCAGTCGGGGTGCGTCGGATTCCCATCGTATAGAACGATGGAGGAACCTACCGCGAGGCAGCTCATTAGCCAGTTCCACATCATCCAGCTGGGCGACGCGATATACGTCACCCGGTCCATCTTCTTCAGATCGGCGTGGAGAAGGATCTCCTTGAGATGATTCACCAAAACGCCCGCCGCCCCCTGAACCATGCACTTAGGCTTCCCAGTCGTCCCCGAGGTGAACATAATGTACACCGGATGGTCTGCCGGCAACTGCTCAAACTCGATCTTCCCAGTTCCGTTTGAACCAACCTCACTAAAGGCAACCGAGTCGCGGAGGCCTTTACCATCTCTAGCGTTTGAGACCATGACGACCTTATCGATCGAAGGCACACCCTCTACGACCCTCTCCACGTTGGAGAGAGTCTCGAACTTTCGACCCTTGTAGACGTAGCCGTCTGTGGCAAACAGAAACCGCGGCCTGATCTGACCGAGGCGATCAAGAACGGCATTGGGACCAAGCTCGGCTCCGCAGCAGGCCCAGACTGCTCCCGTGCTGGTTGCGGCCAGCATAGTAATCGCAGTCTCTGCAACATTCGGCAAATACCCCGCCACTCTGTCTCCAGGTCTGATCCCGCTCTCGCGGAGCCAAGCCGCCACGCGCTCCACTTCTCGATACAAGTCTGCATACGTCAGCCGCGAAGTCACGCCATGTTCAGATCTTGAGACCAGAGACATCCGTCCGTCCCTGTGCCGGAGAAGGTTCTCGGCGAAATTCAGACGTGCTCCCGGGAACCAATTGGCCCCCGGGAAACGGTTGAGATCGTCAACAACCTTCCTGTAAGGCTCCGAACTCACGACACCAGCGTAGTCCCAGAGGGTTGACCAGAAATCCGGAGCGTTCTCGATGGACCATCGATAGAGTTCGGAATAGGAACGGACTCCCGCGCCACATTTCTGATTGACCAAGGAAATGAACTGGGTGAGATTTGCCTCACTGACTTGTCGCTCGGAGGGCGTCCATAGGGGCCGCCTAGCCATCGATATGTCCACAGATTTCCTCAAGGCTAGATTCATCGCCCTTGATAACTCCTAACACCGAGTCCGCGTCTCTTGAGCTAGACAACATATAGTTCGGATTCCTTGCCGCTTGCTGAGAGTCAATTGACCGTTCTTGAAGTGAGACTCCTCTCCGACGGCTACTTCACTCTAGACAAGAGCTTCTTGGTATTTGGAAAGTATCAGGGCATCAAATACAAAGCAGCCCTCAAGCCACTACTCGTCCGAACGGAGAAGGAGACGATTCTCGTCGACACCGGAGTAGGAAATCTTCCACCAACATACCAGAAGTTTCACGATGTCATAAGAAGCAAGGAAGAAAAGCTCAGCCATACTCTCCGCAAAGCCGGTGTCCGCCCGGAGGATGTGACGATGGTCGTCAACACGCACCTACACTTCGACCATTGCGGGAACAATCGAATGTTCGCGAATACGAAGTTCTTGGTACAGACTGACGAGATTCGATACGCGTACTTTCCGGATCGCTTTATGCGGGTGAGCTATCTTCGAGACTTCTTCGATGTGGAGGGCGATTATCTGCCTGTCAGGGGCAGGTATGAGATCGAGGATGGGGTCGAGGTCTTGCCAACCCCTGGTCATACCATTGGACACCAGTCGGTGATAGTCAAATGGAAGAATCGGAACATCGTGTATGCTGGAGACGCTGCACCATTGGCGGAAAACATAGAGAAGAGAAACATTACGGGAATGATCTACGACTCAGCTCAAGGAGCCCAGTCGATAGACATGTTGCGCCGTGTAGAGAATCCGGTCTATATCTACTCTCACGACAATGAACAACTGAAGCCTGATTTGTAGGGATGGAGTTTCAGCTCCAGCCTTTTCGAACGGCCGTGGAGTAGGCTTTCCAATACGGGTCCTTTGTCGGATATGCAATGGTGAAAGTGCCGTTCTTGGTCACTCCTCTTACGCGCCTGAGTTTCGACGATACTTGTCCGATTACCGTCGCAGAGGTGCCCTTTGACTTCAGTCTGCGCAAGACCCGATTTGTCTTGTCCGGTCTGCAAGCGATTAGCAGGCTTCCCTCGCCCAGGGACGTCATCGGGTCGATGTGAAACAGTCTCGAAACTTGCATGGTTGCCTCTGAAACGGGAATGTTCTCAATGTAGAGATTGCACCCCATCTTAGACGCCGCCGCCATTTCATAAACAGCCGCAAGGACGCCCCCCTCGGTCGCGTCGTGAATCGCAGTAACGCCTCGATCGTGAATCCCGACCTCGACCGCTGCGAGGGAATCCTCGACGGTGTCCATGTCGTCGAAGTAGTCGAGTAATTCCCGAAAGACCGTTGACCCCAACGTCCTCCGAACGGTTCGCGGAAAGACTCTCGAAAGAACTGCGGTAGCGCCATACGCGGCCGATTTGGTCAGGATTAGGTCATCACGGTCCTTTGCCATGCTAGAAGCCAAGTATTCGTCTTTGTCGCAGCTCGTCCACATCGTAGCGCTGCCCGCGATAGTGTAGTCGCATCCTTCGAACCTTCCCGTGTGGCCCCCGACGATTGAGACGCCAAGCTCAGCACAGCTCTTGCTGACTGCTTTCCAGTACTCCTCAAACGTCCGATCAGATATCTTGGGAGGAAGATTGAGGTCAAAGAGAGCGTAACGCGGCGCGTGTCCGCTGGTTCCCACGTCGGACGCGACTTCATGCACGCTCATCTTTGCAGAATCTGACGGGCCCAACGAGGGAATCAGCGAGATCGGGTCGCAATTCGCAATCATGACCCGATCACCTCCTAATCTAAGAACTGATACGTCCACTCCGAAAGACGGGCCAGTGATCACATCCCGCGACCTTGCTCCCGTCAGGCGCCAGATTGTGTCGGAAAGTACTCCTCGCCGCGGTTTCCCAATCTGCATGATAGCGATTCAGCTGAAAAACTGAGTATTGAATGCTCTTCGCGCGGCCATTATCAAAACCAAGGTGACCGGGATCCAGACCAGGTCGATTAGGGTCCCGAAATCGAACGCGGCCAGCCAGAAGCCGCTCGCGAAACCCGATGACGAGCAGGGCGGTTNNGCCAATCAATGAAGAAGTACACGAGAGTCTCATACACGGTGGCCAGGCCCATACCCGTGGCGAGGCGCCTGAGAGTGCCCTGTCTGAATTTGAAGATGATGAGCGCCTCAGGCGCGCGTGCTAGGATTATTCCGGGAACATATGTCAGAGCGAAGATACCTGCTGCTTCCCCGAAGACGAAGATGTTGATCGTTTCTCCTACCGCTGAGCCGATCAGCGTTGACCAGAAGCTAATGCGGCGTGAGAACAACACAGCCAGCGTCATGTAAAACGCAGGTGCGACAGTTATCTCGGACAATGGCGGAGGTAATGGTAAGCCGAAGAGTAAGTTGGATAGTATCGTGCCGACAGCCACCAGAGCAGAGAAGGCACCAATCCGAGCAATGCTAAGTGCTGGGCCCTCCGCTCGTAGCGTAGCGAAACTCTGTCCTTGAGCCTCAGGTTGAACTGCTTCCGTTTCCCTTGGTCTTGTTGTGATCATTCGTTGTCCCTTTCGGAGGAAACCGCGGAAAAACCAAGCGAGAAGATCAGCTTCGGCTCGTCCCTCCGCCGGCATTACCCNNCGAAGCCATCCTCTCAGCCGGGTCTTACCCCAGCTCCCCGTCAGAATTCAGGACCGTAGACTGGTTATTTAAGCGCTGGTCCGTACGAATCGGGCCTGCCTATTCAGTCTCTTTGAAGAAATAGCGCGGCCACTGGGGCCAGCCNNGGCTTGGGACTAAAGTCGACTTCCAGTTGCATCCCAATCTTGAGAGACTCCAGTCTAGAGGTACGGATGATGCTGGGAACCTTCACACCCTCCGTCATCTCGACGATTCCAACAGCGTATGGCGTCATGTGTTTGAACTGAGGAGGCGCAACGTGCACGACGGTGTATGTGACCAGTTTACCCTTGGGGCCCAGTTCCATCCATTCAACTTTCGTGTTGTGGCAATTGGCACAGATGCTTCTGGGAGGAACCATAACGGTTCGACACCGGACGCACCTAACAGCCATCAGA
>DAFH01000115.1:6156-6583 GCA_002495485.1 Candidatus Bathyarchaeota archaeon UBA185 | reverse complement strand
TGCATCGGCCACTTGTCGTCTCTCAGCCTGACCAGTGAGCTGCAAGTAGAGCTCGTGAATCTGCGCGGTACCAGTCGCTCCAACCGGATGCCCCTTGGATTTCAGACCCCCACTAGTGTTTACCGGCAATGAGCCGCTGAGAGCAGTCGCCCCGCTCTCAACGAATTTCCCTCCCTGCCCCGGGCGACAGAACCCTAGATCTTCGTAACCGATAATCTCGGCTATGGTGAAGCAGTCATGNNTAGGCTGCCTTGACTGTCGTTAGACTCTCGCGCTCGTGGAGGCAGAATGTGTCCTGGGCCTGTCCTGTGCCTATGATGTGGACGTAGTTGTCCGTCAGCTTCTTTGCAAGCTTCGGTTTCGTCAGTATCACGCAGCTCGCTCCGTCCGTGATCAAGGAGCAGTCGTACAGCTTGAGCGGCCAGGA
>DAFH01000115.1:0-6136 GCA_002495485.1 Candidatus Bathyarchaeota archaeon UBA185 | reverse complement strand
CGGTCGTGCCGTATTCGTGCATGTGCCGAGTAGCCATCAAAGCGAACAATGCTGGAAACGTCATCCCATTCCACTGCTCGAATGGATAGTCGGCGGCGTTCGCCAATATTCCTGTAACCTCGGGGGTAGGCTGGTTCGTCATCTTCTCGACCCCTCCCACCATAACGATATCATACAGGCCTGACATGATGGCCATGATGCCGCATCGCAACGCTGAACCCGACGATGCGCATGCGTTCTCGACCCTCATTGCTGGTGCGGGAAACAGACCCGCCCAACTCGCTGCTATTGGATTAGTATGGGCCTGGTGCTCGTAGGCTTCGCTCATCTGGCCGATGAACGCGACCTTAATGTCCTTGGAGGGATCAAGCTTCTCAATTCTGTTGAAGGCCGCAAGGGCCGCCTCGGCGAATAATTCTCTAGCATAGAGCCCTTCGCGACGGCCAAACTTCGAGAGGCCGGCGGATACGATTGTCGCTAGAGGCTTGCCGGGCAACTAGACCTGAGAGCTTAGAGATTCTCCCTGTAATAATCACTTTCAGAGCGAGGCCTTCCAGATTGTTGATGTGCTCAGAATACCAGTCTGGGAGCGATCTATGATCCGTTACGCGGCGATTTTGCAGCGATGATCCCTTTCTCTAATGGCAAATTGAAGAGTCAGTGCGGCCGAGCTGGGATGGCAGTCGTTGAAACGCCCATTTGGGCTTCTTCTGTGTGGCCATGTTGGCAGAAGATTGCTTCTTTTTCTATTGAATCTGGCTAATATTGGAGTGGATTCTTGATTCCAGGCTCAGAATGACTTGTAACTGCGGCTGAGAATTCGATTGTCGGGAATCTCGAAACGCGTTCGCGCGAATAAAAAGTTCGAAACCGTAACAAAATCACCGAAAAAATACATCTTTTTATAGCGCGGGCGGCCCTAACTCGATCAAAGGCTGGGATGATGGTTGTTCACACAAGTCGAAGCGGAATCCGCCATCAGCCAGGCCAGAGCTGAAGCAGAGAAGAGGCTCACAAGACAGCCAGCACAGGTCATCTCGCAATTCTCGCGATCCTTCGCACTCTACGAGGAGGCAAAGCGACACCTCCCGTCCGGGGCTTCCTCAAACGTGAGAGTCTACGCTCACGACCCATTCCCGATTCTCTTCAAGAAGGGTCTCGGCTCGAGAGTCTGGGATGTGGACGATAACGAGTACGTCGACCTGCTCTCAAGCTATGGCTCCGTTGTCCTTGGACACTCGCACCCAGCCATCCTCTCGGCGATAAACGAGCAGATCCGCAACGGGACCATGCTTGGCACAACGACCGAACTGGAGGTGGAAGTTGCCAAGAAGATCGAGTCCGGAGTGCCATCCGCGGAACTGGTCAGCTTCGCGAACACCGGAACCGAAGCGACGATGGAGGCAATCCGGATCGCACGAGCCTTCACCGGACGCGACAAGATCCTCAAGTTCGAGGGACACTACCACGGACATCACGACTACGTCCTTTTCAGCGTAGAATCTCCGTCAGTTGTCGCGGGGCTTGAACAGGCACCTTCCAAATTGCCCTATTATCCCGGAATACCAGATGGGATATCTCGCACCGTCGTGGTCGCGCCTTGGAACGATCCAGTTTCCCTAGAGAGGGCTCTGAAGAGGAACGCGAACGACCTCGCCGCGATAATCTGCGAGCCGATCATGGGAAGTGCCGGAATCATTCCTCCCAAAGACGATTATCTCAAATCGGTTCGAGAACTCGCGGACAAGTATGACGTTTTACTGATCTTCGATGAGGTCCTGACGGGATTTCGAATCGCGCTAGGTGGTGCGCAGGAATTCTACGGTGTGAAGCCCGACATCGCATGCTACGCGAAGGCGCTCGGCGGAGGAACGCCGATCGCAGCAGTAGCCGGTCGAAGAGATGTGATGGGAATGATCGGACCGGGCAAGATCGGCTACGGAGGAACCTACAACGGAAACTCGATGTGTCTGGCGGCTGCTAATGTGACTCTTGACGAGTTGCTCAAGAATGATGGCGCAGCTTTCAAGCAGATGCATCTGATAGGCGCCCAGATCGTCGAGGGTCTAAGAGACCTGATGGCACGCTACCATCAGACCGGAATAGTTCAGGGCGTCGGTCCAATGTTCCAGCTGTACTTCACGGAAGCGAAGAAGATTCTCAACTATCGTCACACTCTCCAGAGCGACTTCGAGAAGTTTCGAAACTTTCGGAACCTGATGCTTCACCGAGGAGTCTACCTGCACCCGGATGGAACTGAGAGAATGATGACCACAGCGGCCCATGATGATACTGACGTCGAGCGGGTCTTGGCCGCGGCTGAGGACAGCTTTAGAGAGATTCAGAAAGCAGAATAGAGACTCTTCCCTTTACCCGATTTTTCGATAATCAGATAGAAAGGTCCACAACCTCGTTTACCCGGATTTTCGAGAATTGATACGATCACAGATAAGAACAGTGGGATCTGCATTGAACTGATCGGTTCCCGTTCTAAATGTCCTACCCCAGGCTCCAACATCGCGAGCTCTCAATCCTCGTCGGCGTCCTAGTTGGCGTCCTGCTCGACATATTCGCCGTCACCACCGATGCCATGTCAAATTTCAGCTCCATCGACCTTGTCATTTTCATTACTATACCCGCAATATCGGGTGCCCTCGCTGGGTTCGCGGATCCAGATCACGCCATCGGCAACGGTGTAATAGTCGGAGTCATTGCCGGAATAGTCTACGTGGCCATTAGCGCGGCAAAGCTTCCAGAAAATGTTGGAGGCGACACGATTCTTTTCTTAGTGCTCGCGATTCCAATCTGGGGGTTTCTCGGAGGCACCGGGTCTAGATTTGCTCACAGGACGGTAGCGTCAGCCCAGGAAGAGACGATTCGGACAA
Source organism: Candidatus Bathyarchaeota archaeon UBA185 (assembly GCA_002495485.1). Classification (GTDB taxonomy): domain Archaea; phylum Thermoproteota; class Bathyarchaeia; order 40CM-2-53-6; family 40CM-2-53-6; genus 40CM-2-53-6. The sequence goes on along the minus strand of DAFH01000115.1, from coordinate 3,251 downwards.
CGCTCAGAACGTGCGCCAACTGCAAGACGGTGAATCCCGCTGATGCGCTTTTCTGCAAGAATTGTGGGACGAAGCTTCCTCGCAATGGCAGGCCCATGACGGGTCAGTAACGTACTTCGAGCATTAACGAACTTACGAACTTACGGGGCTTCAGGGATACCACTGCCAGGAATCGTTGGCCCCCGGGCACTTGCTACTCGGCTCACCGGGACTCGTGAGCCATAGCCTCTCTGTCTTGCACAAGCTACGCGTCTCCGGCTACATCGCTATCCCTGACATCCGACCGTTTGATTGAGTCGTCCGTTATGCCGTTCCGTAGAGACAGAATCTGAACCGGAGACGAGCACGTGAGCGTCAACTTGACGCCTGCGTGTACGTTACCTATTTTAAGGAAAAACATCTAATCCCCCCTACCCTATTTATGCAAAAAGGTAGGTCAACCCGAGAAAATTGTCGCGAATAGACGAAAATCTGCATCGGATACTAAAAGACCACGGACTGACAGAGTACGAGATCAAGACCTACCTCAAATTGATCTTCGACGGACCCGCGACACCCTACGAGATAAGCGAGAGCGTCAAGATCCCATATGCACGAGTCTACGGAACCCTAGAAGGGCTTGAGAAGAGAAAGTGGATCCGGGCCCGACCGGGGAGACCGGTTATCTATGAATCCAACCCTCCACGGTCGGTTGCGGAGCTCGAACTCGAACAGAAACAGTCAGAGATGGAAGCATTCACCAATCTCATGCGACGTGATCTACAGGCGATCTACGAACGGAGAGAGGTCGTCAAACACATCAGCCTCTGGGTAATACACGGCGGCGACAAGATCGCCGACAAACAGAGCGAGTTGATCCAGAGCGCCAAGACTCGCGCCTATCTACAACTCGCAACGGTGATTCCTCAAGATGTGGAGGATCTGCGTGCACCGATCAAAGCCGCGAGAGAACGTGGTGTCGCTGTGAAGATCGTCTCTTTCGCCAATCCGCGATTTGTCGATCAGAAGAGTCTCTCCGCATTGTCCGAGCAGGCGGAGGTTGGAGTGATCTCGGAACCGAGCGAAGAGTCTCCCCGTCCCGTCAATGTCTGCTCGGTTGACGGGCGAGACTCGATCGTCACATATCTCTGGAATCTTGAGATGCCCTCGGAGGCCGGCTCTAGAATCGCGTTCAGACTCTCAGATGAAGAATACGCGGGGGTCCAGGAGCGGTATTTCGAGTACTACTGGCTAAAGGCCAGGAGAATCTAGGTGGGCTCCTCTTCCGCGATTGTCCACTGTCGATAAATCTATATCGAAGACCGAGACGCAAAACCCGATAGGGTTCGTCCTTTGAAAAGGGCTACACCCATACTCGTAGTCGTCTTCCTAGCAACGATCCTTGCGGCTACTGCCTATGCAATAGCGACCATGCCTTCTCTAAGCACGGGTTCTCTCTCGACGGGCCATACCTTCGGCTTCAACCACCTTTTCCTCTCTCATCAGGGAATAGCCGGGAGTGCCAGCATTGCTAGCGTCTCCCCGGTCTGTGGTCTAACCGGGTCCCAACCTGCCTCTGGTCCAAACCTCATCATCACATCAGCGAGCGGGCAGGCTCGGGAAGTCCAGCTCAGCTGGGCCCTCGTCGACCGTTGCGCTCTCGAATCGCCATTTCAAGTCCCGTTGCAACCTGGAACCTACTCGGTCACATTCTCGCAGTGCGACTACGTCGGATGCAGTAACCTGCCCATCACGGTCACAGTGCAACCGGGACTCTTCACGCCCGTCGACATCAGCATATCTACTGGAATAGTCTGAGACCGAGAATCCGAGCTCCTATCCGGAAGCCTCGCATGATAGAGCCCTAGCTGTTGCTAGGACATTTGGACGAAATATCAGAAGTGGGACTACTGAGGCGAAGGCCGAGGCGGACCTGGTGGCGCTTGCGACGCTCCAGGCGGTCGAGCGTCGAGCTGAGCCATTATCATCATGAGCTTCTTCGACTCGTCTAGCTTCCGGATCATATTGGCCATCTCGCCCTTGTAGTAGTCTTTCTGGGCGTTGTAGTCCTGATCATTCATCTCGCCAGACTGGTACCTTCCCTGTAGTGACAGGAAGCCTGACAACGTGGTTCCGCCAAGCTGGTCTCGAAGCTGGCCGAGACTCTTGTTCACCATATCGTTCAGCTGCTGCGCACGCTCGTTCAGGGCCCTGCTGACCTTTGCGATCTCTTCCTTTATCATGGCGGTTCGCTGTCTGAAACCGTTCAGCTCAACAACCACCTTCTCGATTCCAATCTCGCTCATTACGCTGCACCGATTGTGACATGGAGAATCTGCAGCGGCAAATATGCAAGTCGTAACTCTTCCATTCATGGAATGGTAAAGACCGGAAAGTGTCGCAGCAGGGCGAGACAAGCTAAGTATGAGTTGAATTTCCCTGTCCGGTGCGGAATTGTACCAGTTCGACAAGGCCGTCGACCTAACCCATCACTTGAGGAACGGGATGCCGATCTATCCAGGCGATCCTTCACCTTCGTTTGAGAGATACGCCATTCTGGCTAGAGATGGGGTAAACCTGACAAGGCTTACGATGGGATCCCACACCGGGACGCATCTCGACGCCCCGAATCACTTCATCGAGGGTGGAATAGGCATTGACCAGATTCCCCTAAACAAGCTGATTGGAGAAGCGTACGTCGCAGATTTCTCTAGGAAGAGAATTGGGAGCGGGATCACTGCTGAAGATCTTCGTGCGCACCGTCGCATCGGTCAAGACGACATCGTGGTTTGCTTCACAGGTTGCAGCGAACGGTGGGGAGAGGATGCGATTAGAGAGAACTATACGTACATCACCCAAGATGGCGCAGACTACTTGGTGTCGAAGAAGGTACGAGCGGTTGGCATCGACTTTCTGAGCATCGAACAGTTCAAGGCGCCCGCGTCAGTCGCTCACAAAACACTCCTCGGGAACGGGGTATTCATCATAGAATCTCTAAGCAAAGCTCTCAAACAGTTTGTGGGGCAGAGAATCCTGATGATTTGCATGCCAATCAAATTGGAAGGTGGAGATGGGGCACCCGCCAGAGTGATCGGAGTTCCTATCCGCAACGATGACCGATAGGACGTAGGTCGGCACAGAACTCAGGATTGACCCAGCATGAAAGGCAAGATTGAGGGAATAATTGTCCCGATGGCGACACCGCTCACACCAGACGGGACATCCGACGAGAAGACCACTGGGAAACTGGTCGATTTTCTCGTAGAAGGAGG
>DAFH01000198.1 GCA_002495485.1 Candidatus Bathyarchaeota archaeon UBA185 | reverse complement strand
GTTTAGCTGTAGCGGTTCCACCCATACGTTTTCCTTGTTGATTGGGTAGTAGAGCAGCTTCCCATTGTCCGTTTCTCGAAGCATCTTGAAGCCGCGTTTCAGGAAGTGGCGTTCGTGCATGTACTCCTCGATCTTCGTGGTGTTGACGAGTATTCCCTTGAAGCCTCGACGGTGGAGATAGTCCGCGAACTCTTCGAAGAGCATACGCATTCCTCCTTCGCCTCTGTGGGAGGNNCAATAGATGTAGGCGACATCGTCCTCGATATCATATGGTGCGAGTGCGCGGTCGGAGGGGGCCCAGTAGATGTGGCCTATGACCCGTCCCTGGTCGTCGCTTAGATGGAACGCTTCGATGTGCTCGCCGAGATTGTTATGCATCCACACCCTGGAGAGTTCCAGGCCGTTGGCCCAGAATTGTTTCGGGTCCTCGTTTGTGCAGGGATACACCAAGTCGGACTCGGAACTGCATGTGACGTGATAGGCTCTCATAAACTACCAACTGTAGCGCGTTTCGCACTTAAGCGGCGTCCCTATCCCATACGGGGATCGGAGGAAGAAAGCCGTTAGAGTGTTCTCGGAAGGTCGTCTCGCGGAGCCAGACTCTGTTCTGGTCGGACATCGGCAACCAAAAGAACGGTGTCGCGCATGATTGCGGAATAGTAGTGGCCGAGCGTAATCGTGTGAGGAGCAATGACCTCGTCATAGATTTCTCTCATGCCAGGCCTACTTCGTCAGTTATCCGAAGGAAATCGTGCGTTTTTCTTTCGAGGTAGGTTTATACCGCGTGTATCAGAATATAGCTCATGGCAGAGCGATTCTGTCCACACAGCAGTCCACAACAGACTCGCGCTGCCCCGGGGGACGCATGAAAGAATGGTCGATATTCACTACTTCATTTTCATTATAGACGGAGGCACTGCACTCTTCGCCGCTGGTGTGTTCTTGATAAGCTACATCGCGGTGAGGCTGGTCTATCGAATGTGGCGTAGGAATCTACGTTGCCCTCATTGCGGCGAACCCTACAAGGCGAAGCCGGTAGCGCATGTTCCTGAGACGAATCTGCCTAACACTCTCTGGACATAGCCCTACCACAAAACCGAANNCGTCAGTCGACTTCTTGATCTGCTGGGGCAACGACTTCCACCTTGATCCTGTCCGGTCCTCAAAGAACACAGCATAATGGTCCTCCCCTCCTGCAAACGGATGTCTGTCCTCGTAGAGAATCCTGATTCCTTTCGTCCTGAGTTCTCTTGTGAGTTCGTCCACCTGTTTTCCGACTTGCCGTAGAACGCAAGATGGTTTAGGCCTGTTCGGCAGCGATTGTACGGGGCGTCGAGATATTTTGGTCTGGCTTGGACCAGTACAATGTAGATTCCACCAAGTTACCAGCTTTCGCCGCTCCGCCAGTGCTAAGACCTACGATAGCCAAGCCGTCTCGGCAACCAGTCCCAGAATAGTCGTGGCTTTTCCAGGCTGGAGACGTAGACCTCCACATGACGGAGACTCTGGCTTCTCAAGTCTGACGTCTAGGCTCGCGCGCGTGAGAGCATTGCTTCGATTATGGTAGATTTTGCGTCGTAGTTCTGTACGTAGTGCCATTTTGTGCGCCGCCAATTTCTTCTTCGTCTCCGCGTAGAGCTTGCGATTTTCCGGATTTTCGCGCAGCCAATCGCGCAGCAGCAGGGTCCTCTCGATCTCGGACGAGCCTTTCGTGAAAACGTGAAGGTTGATGTTGGTGTCGGGTCCTTTGAAGAGACGATGCTGGTGCCATTCCGGCTCGCGGACCGTCAGCCTGTAACCAGCCTTCTCAAGATCTGGGACGTAGGACGGTTCGTCTGACGATTCAGCCACGGCCAATAGTATGTCAAGGATGTTCTTAGCAATAAGCCCTGGCACGGACGTGGACCCGACGTGTTCAAGCTGCAAAACACGCTCTCCGAGAACTTCTCTTATTCTCCGAGCCTCGCGAGCGAACAGCACGGGCCACTCCGGATCGTATTCGACTAGAACGATCGGTGCGTCATGCGGGCGTAACTCACCAACGACAACCTCTCTAATCTCTTGGTCGGTCATCGGACCCTTCTTTGCGGAAGAAGCCGTTGAAGATTCTTTTGGCAAAATGCGGACCTAGACTACCTTCGAGACTTGTCCTTCAAAAAGGAGCGGCCGCTCCGTCAGGCGTGGAAGCTAGTCGGGCTGTCCTAAGAAAGGCCAACGCGAAGTCTCGTGCGTGTCTTTCGGTTCCGCGGTGTTTTCCGCCGACGTGTCTGAGATGGTGATAGAACTCGTGGATCAGAACGTATGGATCGTAGAGATACTCTTCGCTGGAGATGTAAATCGTCTTGTCACGGTGAACATAGCACCCTAGTGCCCTCTTCTCTCCACTAGGCAGTCCCATCCTAAGCCGCGGTCTCTCGACGCGGTAGTGTTCGCAGAGAAGGTTTAGTGCTTCTTCGGGACGCCTTGCAACAGAGATTAACTGCACTACGTTCTGCTGGAAGGAAGCGTCAGTTGACGTAGTTTTCGACTTGGATGCTGGCAGGCTCATAGTCTACCAGCCTTCCTGCTTGAAAGTCTTCGTACGCCTTGAGATCCAGCAGCCCATGTCCACAGTTGTTGAACGCGATAACCTTGTCGTCGTCGCGCTCCTTGCAGCGAATCGCCTCATCGATCACGTACTTGATGACGTGTGCTGTCTCCGGTGCAGGGATTAGCCCCTCGGTCTGGGCGAATGTCCTGGCGGCCTGGAAGACTTCGTTCTGGTGGTAGGCCACTGACTCGACATAGCCCTTGTTGATCAAGTGGCATAGTGATGGCGCTTTTCCATGGTATCTCAAGCCGCCGGAGTGGATTGGGGGTGATACGTAATTGTGGCCGACAGTGTACATCTTCAACAGCGGCGTCATCTCCGCGGTGTCGCCGAAATCGTACGTGTACGTTCCTCTTGTTGTCGACGGGACAGCTTTCGGCTCGCAGGCGACAAACCGTATGTCAGTCCGTCCCCGGAGCTTCTCGCCGAGGAATGGGTATGCAAAGCCTGCGAAGTTGGACCCGCCCCCGATGCAGCCTGCAATAATGTCCGGCTCAACATCAATGCTCTCGAACTGTTTCTGCGCCTCGAGCCCGATCACAGACTGGTGGAGCAGAACGTGATTCAGCACGGACCCGAGACAATACCGGCTGTCATCATGCGTAACCGTGTCCTCCAGAGCCTCACTGATAGCGATCCCAAGAGTCCCGGGATGTTGCTTATCTTGCTCTAGCAGTGACTTGCCGAACTTCGTGTCATTGCTTGGCGAGGGCGTTACTTCAGCGCCATATGTCTCCATCATCGTCCGTCGTCCCGGTTTCTGGTCGTAGCTTACCCGGACCATGTACACCTTGCACTTCAAACCGAAAATCCCGGAGGCGAGCGCAAGAGCAGACCCCCACTGTCCAGCTCCAGACTCCGTGACTAGTCGGCGAGTCCCCTGCTGGCTGTTGTAGAAAGCCTGAGCCAGCGCGGTATTGGGNNCGCTTTGTAATAGATCTTTGCAGGCGTCTTGAGAAACTTCTCCAGCCGTTTCGCCCGCACCAAAGGTGTTGGTCTTCCGATGGCGGCGTATGCTTCTCTGACTTCTTCTGGAATCTTGATGTTTCTCTCGGAGCTTATTTCTTGTCGGATCAGCTCCTTCGCGAAGATTCTCTCCAATGCCTGTGGGTTGACCGGTTGCTTCGTCCCAGGGTCCAGCGGTGGTGGAATTGGTTCAGAAAGGTCAGACTGGATGTTGTAGTAGCTCGTGGGGATCTCGTCTTGGGAAAGGAGGACGCGAGTGCTTTCGCGGACGGTGAGGGTCTGCATGGCCTCTTCCGTCGCCTATGTACATTGACGTAACATTTTAAGCTTGCCAGTACACTTCTGTACCTATGACACTCTGGAATAAGATCGTCACCACGATGGCTAGTCATCCAGAACGTCTCAAAGTCGTCAGGACCCTATTAGAAAACGGACTGGCAATACGACGCTCACGAATCTACCTGAACGACATCGAGGTACCCGTAGTCAAACTCGCTCGAGTTGCTAAGGTCGACCGCAGAACCGTTGGGGAAGCAATCAGGTCAATAGAATCGAATCCTGAACTGAAGAGCCTATTCGAGAAGCTCGGGTCGGCAGGAGTCTCGCTCAGAGGAGTCGCTCACGACCTCGGACTAGGAACCGTCGAGATCCTTGTCGAGAATCCGGCCAAGCCTGGCATCATCGCCGGGGCTTCGAGTCTCCTCTCCACCGCGGGGATCAGCATCCGGCAGGCGCTTGTTGATGATCCCGATCTGGTTCCCGAGCCGAAGCTAGTACTGATTGCAGACCGACCCGTGCCAGGGGACCTAGTGACAAAGTTGCGAGAAATCCCTGGAGTTGTTAGAGTCTCGTTGTACTAGACGACGGCGCTCTGCGGCCGGTTGCAACATGAGGAGGCCAGGAACCTACACGACGTGCTAAGGAGAAAAAGGAGAGATATCATCACGATTTTACTCCAACTAAGTGGTTGCAGAAGCAGGCCAGGTTGCGAGAAGATAAGATTCTCGCTTCACTGCACAAAGGCAGCTGAACAACTGGCAGGGCCCACGTCAAGCGGGTTCAATTTCCCTAACTGACCCGAATCCAAGAAAGGGGCGGTACAGAGTCCCTGGATGGGGGGCTTACATCCGACCGGTCCCAGTCGGCTATCCGGGTTCCCTACTCGGCTGCTCGTACCACCGTAGCACCCGCATCGCCCTGAGGGTGTTCCATCGGCTGGGGCTACCGTCGCCGTCTTCAAGCATGAAATGGACCCTGCCCTGGTGGGTGTGCTCTAGCAGCCACCTACCATCGGGCTGCTCCTTGGACCGGAGTAGTTGAATCGCCTCGTCCAAGCGTGGGTCCGGCTGATCACCTGCTTGTCGGAAATACTCCAGGCCACGCAATACGTCGTAGTGCCAGCGGGTTGGAACAGAGAACTGAAGATACGTTGGCCTGACGACCTCGCCAGTGCTCTTTCGTCGGAACATCTTTCGTTCGAGAAGGTACTCCTCCCCTCGTCGTCTCGCTGCCTTCAACTCTTTCGACCCGCCAGTCGCTTGTTCGTAGGCCAATAGTCCTTCGAGTACATTGATAGTAGTATCAAACGACGAGACGACGGATCCGTTCTCCGCTTCACAGTTCCATCCGCCATCTTCCAGCTGATCGTGCAGTAATCGATCAACAATGCCTTGAACATCTTGGCTGAAGTAGGCACCAAGGGCCACCGTTCTGCCGTTGATGCAAGGCTCGACCTCGCCCGCAAAGAACGGCTGGCCAGCGTGCTCCCAATGGCAACGATCTCTAACCTGGGCGACGGCCCGCCGCACCCTTTCGTTGCTAGGGTCTACGCCGAACACGCGCAACAGCGTGAGCGTAGGCTCCGTTGCGCTCCATGGCTGGCCCTCTTTTCGGAAGTCGCCACCCCACCGGGCCGGAAATAGCGCGCCTCCGTCCCACTGGCCGTCTTCGCCCTGCAAAGCCAGTAGCCGGGCACTCCATCCCTCGGTGGCCACGCGTGCCCGCTCGGCCGCGACAACCTCAGCTGGTGCATCAACTAGGTCGCGTAGCGCCTGCCAACGGATCGCTGGGTCCGAGTCCAATAGCCAGTCGACGGCGGTCACACTTGTTGCAGCCCTCACGTATGTCGTGTCCTCCTTACTCCGATAACTGGCGAACGGTCATTCTGTGTTATCCTCAGCCTTAGTCTGCCGCGCTAGTTAAGACGGTCCCCTAAGATTTTGCAGGGACCACAATGGAGATCGATGATGCCGACCAGGGCGTTCGAAGAGTACCGTCGAAGAGTGCCCGCGTTGATCAGGTCAGACATAATAGCTGTGCATGCGGACGAGTTGCAAGGCAAGATCCATGAGCCAGAAGAAGACGGCCAAGAAATCGTCCGAGAGAGCCAGTAGCAGGGAGTCCAAGGGATTCACGGCAGAGGAACGCGCTGCAATGCAGGAGCGTGCCCGAGAGATGAAGGGCGGTGAAGTGGATGGGGAAAGTGCCGTGCTCGCCAAGATCGCCGAGATGCGAGAACCAGACCGCTCCATGGCCAAGCGGGTCCATGCTGTCATCAAAGCCAGCGCCCCAATCCTCTCGCCGAGGCTCTGGTACCCAATGCCCGCGTATGCCAACGAGGAGGGTAAGACTGTATGCTTCTTCCAATCAGGACAGAAGTTCAAGACGAGGTACGCTACGTTCGGCTTCAGCGACAAGGCAAACCTCGAC
>DAFH01000019.1 GCA_002495485.1 Candidatus Bathyarchaeota archaeon UBA185 | reverse complement strand
GTTGACAGCATCGCCGTAGACATCGTTCTCCGCGTGGACAACATCGCCCAGGTGAACCCCGACTCTGAGTTCGACCGTCTTTTCACCGGGACGGCTTCGGTTTCGCTCGTGAAGCGATTGTTGTATCTCGAATGCGCACCTAACCGCCTCCAATGCACTGTCNNCTCGACGAGGAAGGAATCGCCGATTGTCTTGATCTCTCGACCGTTGTGCTTGCTAAAAAACTGCCTAACGAGCTTCCGGTGTTCCTCGAGGAGTTTCAGTGCCTGGGGTTCGTTCCTCTGTGAGAGGGCTGTGTAGCCGACCATGTCNNGAACATGATGGCCGCCAGTCTACGAGAGCCCTTTGACAAGCAGTTCTCCCGACTTCACCTGATTCGGGTTCCGGCCGAAACTTAAAACCGTTTACGAGGAGACGAGTAGTTTTCCTGTTCCTACATGTGCTTGCTCTTTGTTACGGGGTGCTGAATTCCCCAGTGTAGGATTTCCAGCTCCATGCCGTCAGGGTCCAAGAAGAAGAACGAGTAGTAGTCTCTGCCATAACGAGGCCACTCCTTCGGCGGGTATACTATTCGGATCCGCCTCTTGCACAATCGTTCATACCAGCCGTCCACCTCGCTCCTGTTCTTCACGGAAAAGGCGAGATGATGAATACCGGCCCTTTTGTACGAATATGATACGTTCTTCGCGCCGCGCTTCTTCACCGGGCGGATTCCCAGTGCAGTCGCGCCTTTGATGAAGTAGGTTACTACCTCGCCCTTCACTCCGACTGTCCTAAATCCCAAAGGCCGTAGTATGCTGGTGTAGAATGCAGACGACCTTTGATAGTTGGAGACTCGCAGGTCGAGGTGATGAATGCCATACTGTCTCACTGTTAAGTCATCTCGAAATCTTGTTCTGAAAGCATGTCTATGTAATGATTCCAGGTCTGAGAATTATCGACNNTGCGCACCGATACCGTGCCCTTATGGTTCGAGGTCCGACTAAGGAACGCCCGCTTTCTTCGCATACACGGTTGATGGCCATCGAACTGAATGAACAACCATCTTCTGTTCGGTCCCGAAGACTCTCTGAGCCCTTCCGCTCTCCCTAGTGATGCTAGAAGCCGGGCTTGGGCTGGTACAGTTGAAGCCGGTTGCCTTCCGGATCTCTAAAATGCGCGTACCATCCCCACTCTGCCTCGCCCACTCCTCTAGCAAACTCTACTCCCCGCCTTCTCAGCTCGTCATAGACCGCTCTAACATCGGCGACCTTGAAGGCGATTGTCATCGAATTTTTCCTGGGCAATGGCAGACCGCCGGACTCGGCTGGACGCTCCGCGAACAGCTCTATTGCCGTCCCGCCCGTCTCGAACCTGGCCCAATTGACGAGAGGCTTGTCCTCTCCTCCCGGGTCGATATCACCAAGGGGTAGACCAAGCGCATCTCTGTAGAACGAGAGCATCTTCTGGAAGTCGTTTACTTTCAAGAGAATGACCCCGATCACTCTGGGAAGATTTGACACGCTCTGACGACCCTCCAAGTCTGAGAAAACGCGCTATTCTCTCAATTGTTAGTTCCGCCGAATAGGTTCGGCGGAGGAAGACCCTCGGGGCTTTCCATTCGTCCCGAGTGATGCTGTAAACATACACGTTCCTCCAACGCCGTATTCTTAGAATGCTACGGTCGGGTCTTGTAGGCGACGAGCAGCTGAGAACCACCAGTTCCCTTGAACAGGTTCAGGTCTTGTTGAGGGACCCCAGCCTTCTCGGCGTATTCGAAGAGTGAGGGATGCTCGACCTTGGCTGTGGCGAACCCGGCGCGACGAGCCATCTCTTCGAGCTCATCATCCTCGTAGAAGTGTAGACGGCTAGCCGCCGGCTCCGGAGCCGCAGGGGTCCCACGAGTACTCTTCGAGCCCGTATAGGCAACGAAACGTCCTCTACACCCGAGAACCCTCGAAATCTCCTTGAACGTCCCAAGTGCGTCAGGGAGAAAGCCAAGAACGCCAGTCATGACAGCACACGTGAAGGTCCCATCCGGGTAGGGCAGTGTATCCGCTTCGCCCGCAACTATCTTGAGCCTTCCCTCCGCAATAGAGCCGCTATTCACTTGGGTTGCAAGCCGGACCATGTCGTTGCTATGGTCGATCGCGGATGCACGACAGCCGGTCTTGAGAGCCTCGTGCAGAAACGCGCCGCCCCCGCAGCCAACCTCAAGCAAGTTGTCACTCGAGTTGAGCCTTAGGACGTCGAGTATTGCGTAGAAGTTCGGCCAGTGATAGGTTGGATTTTGGTAGAAACCACGGGACTGCGCTCCAGAGGGTNNAGATGGGATTCTCGTAGAATCCGCGGGAATGCGCACCCGACGGGCGACGCGGGTTCCTGTCCGTGATCCAGTCGCCCAAGCGATTCGAGGCCGAGGCGGACAGGAAGGGCCCAGCCACCTCGCCAGCGAACCAGCCCAGCAACTCTTCCTTTTCGTTTCCAAGGACGCGGCCCCAGTCCTTGAGCTCAAGCGTGACCGTTGTTCCTCGAGCCTTCGGTTTGAACGCGAGCACAATACTGCTACTAGTCTTACTATCCCAAGTCTTAGGATGCCAGATCAGAGAGATTCTCTTTCCGACCTTCCATTCACGGACGGTTCCAACCTCGGTCTCTCCCTCCATGATCTTGCCCTTCGGCTCGGCATCGAATGAGATGCCTCTGTGCTTGAGAGAGAGTTGTAGTTCGTCTGTGAGAGTCTCGAAGGCCCGTTTGGGGGCTAGCGAAACGTCTACGCTAACGCGGACACTACTA
>DAFH01000189.1 GCA_002495485.1 Candidatus Bathyarchaeota archaeon UBA185 | reverse complement strand
AAGGCGGAGAAGCTGCTCGACAAGGATGTCCATCCGACCGTCATCGTCGATGGCTACAAGAAGGCGGCAGAGAAGGCGATAGAGATTCTTGACAAGCTCTCCTTACCGATAAGCGAAAAGGACGACGCAATGCTCCGACACGTGGCAATGACCTCCATGTACAGCAAGGGAATCGTGATCGCAAAAGAACACTTCGCAGACATCGCCGTAAAAGCCGTCAAACAAGTCTCGGAGAAAGTAGATGGAAAAAACAAGGCTGACATTGACCTAATCAAGATAGTCAAGAAGCACGGCCGCGGCCTTGAAGAAACCGAACTTGTCAAGGGAATCGTCGTCGACAAGGAGATCTCCCACGCACAGATGCCCAAGAAGATCGAGAACGCGAAGATCGCGCTTCTCAACGCCAAGCTTGAGATTGAAAAGACAGAATTCGACGCGAAGATCAACATCAACAATCCAGACCAGATGCACCTCTTCATCGAGGAAGAAGAGAAGATGCTGAAGGACATGGTATCGCAGATTCAGAAAAGCGGTGCGAACGTGCTCTTCTCAGAGAAAGGAATCGACGATGTCGCTCTTCACTATCTAGCAAAGAACGGAATTGCTGCAGTCAAGAATGTCAGCAGCGGCGACCTCGAAAAACTTTCAAAAGCAACGGGCGGAAGAATCGTCGCGAGCGTCAAAGATCTCACAAAGGACTCTTTGGGAGAGGCCAAGCTAGTAGAAGAAGCAAAGATTGGCGAGGACAAGTTGATCTACGTACGAGACGCAAAGAACCCCAAGGCCGTCACGATAGTCGTACGCGGAGGAACGGAGCATGTTGTCGATGAAGCCGAACGGTCATTGCACGACGCGCTCTCGGTGGTAAGAAACGCGATCGAGGACGGAAAAATCGTCGCCGGCGGAGGAGCACCAGAAGCCGAGCTTGCAAAGCGGCTCCGAGATTACGCGGTTAAGGTCGGTGGACGCGAGCAGCTCGCAATCGAGTCTTTTGCAGAGGCCATGGAAGCTGTGCCGACAACGCTGGCGGAGAACGCCGGACTCGATCCTATCGACATCCTGGTCGAACTTCGTTCAAAGCACGAGAAAGCCGTCAATCCGTGGTTCGGCGTTGATGTGTTCTCTGGAGAGATAAAGGACATGAAGAAACTCAACGTCCTTGAGCCGGTAAGGGTCAAACAGCAAGTGGTTAAGTCCTCGTCTGAGGCTGCCTCGATGATTCTCAGAATCGACGATGTGATAGCCTCGAAGTCCGTCGAGAAAGGCGCACCGGGCGGGAAGGACTTTCCAAAGCCCGGCGACGAAGAGTACTAAACCAGAAACAGTACGAATACCCCCCCAGTGGATAGCTCCTTCCTTGAGGAAGGGTCCTCTGTCGCGGGGGTCCAGCGCGTCAAGTCTTAGTTCGTGGCCCTTTGGATATCTTATCGATCGGACCTAGGATGCGAGGAGTCTCTTCCTGACGCTCAGCAGAATGTTTGGCGGAGTCCAGACTGAGAAGACTCTAACGTACTTTGGAGAGGCTGCCCTCCGAAGGATCCTTGTAGTCCCAGCCTCAAGATAGCCGTGTATGAAATCATCGACGTAATCTGACAGGGCGTTGTTGAATGGAAGCCAGTAGTGTCCGGAATAGTAGAGGAACTCCGCCACATCCCAACTATAGTCCCCGTTCTCGCGGGCTTGCTCAAGATCAACGAGGGTTACGTCTCCTCCGCGAGCAACGATGAAGTTTTCCGGCTTCGTATCGCCGAGCGCGGCCTCAAGCCTATGGGCTTCCGCCATAAGGACTCCGGCGGTGTGTGCCGCCACGCCTTCTCGCTGTCCGATCTCGCCGGTCTGTGCCATCTTTGAGAGAAGGGTCGCGAGGCCGTCTCCAGGGACGTAGGAGAAAAGTATGGACCTTGACCTTAGATCAGCTCCCAGTATCTCGGGTACCCTCAGCCCTCTTCGAGAGAGTAGATAGTTGAAGGCGTATTCTGCCTCCATCCGCCTGCGGCCCGAGATGGAGAAGTGCACGCTTCCAAGGCCGTATAGACTCAGTGTGACCCATTTGAGCGAGATCCAGTTCGTGTATCGCTTGACGACGAACTTCTCTCCGTTAACATCGACGAGGAAGACGTCATTGACGAAACTGCCGATTCGCCTGATGGAGACTCGCCCGTCGGGACGATACGTCCGCACGAGCTTCAGAACCTGATCAGTCTCCTCGGCCAAGCTTGTCAGCTCTTAACCGTGGTCCTCTCTAGGTGGGACCAGTCCTCCTAAATATGCTGGGCTGAACTCGACCCTAGCCGGAGAGAGTTGGAAAAGAAACTCTCCAAATCTCACAATGGCACGAAATTTACGCTCTGCACAATAACTTCTTTCTTGCTGTTCCTAATCGGCTCGGTCCAGGTTCTCAACTTCCTTCTCGCCGACAGGTTCATCCCCAAGAATACTCAGGTCGGCGTCGTTTCTCTCGAACTCGGACTTGTTACAACAATCGTCGTCTCGATTATTGCCATTCCCTTGGGATACGCCTACATGTTCTTCTTTGGTGGAGTTGTCTCGACGAGAGCCATCAAGCTCTACCTATACCTGTTCCGAGGAAAGACCGTCATCGCGTCAAAGACTNNGAGAGCCATCAAGCTCTACCTCTACCTGTTCCGAGGAGAAACCGTCATCGCGTCAAAGACTACTGACATGGAGGATATGATCAAACAACGAGGTCACAAACTTACACTAACGCGACAAGCGATCTACTTCGGATTCATTCTTGCCGTAGTCGTCTCATTTGCGATCTATATGTCCAGGCATGGCGTCTTCCCGATCGTCTCGCCGCTCTCAAAAACATCAGACGTAATCGCGCTGATAACAGAGGACTACATCACGCTGACGATGTCCGGCTCACTCATGGTACCCGTGGTTGCACTAGCGCTACCATATTTCGGGGGTCTTCGTTTGAGAACTATCGATGTTGGACCGTTTCACGCCTCGCTTCTCACATTTGTGGTTGGCGCTTCTGGCGGATTCACGCTTCTCTACTCGATTCTTGCCAGGCCAGTCGTGAGCCTTCTAGTCTACTATTTGCTGCTCTTCATGGGAGTCTGCTGGTGCTTCGCCCTAGGTTGCAACCTTGCTGCGGCTCCAGCCAATCGACAGATCGTCCGCGACGTTCTGAGGGAAAAGAGCACGTCGAAACTCGTCCCTTCCAAGATATGGCTCGAGAACGTTGGTACCAACTCTTTTTACTGGCATTTTCCTGGGCGAAATACTGTTTTTATAGAGTCCAAGGCGACCGCGACGTTGGGGCTTCTGGTTGGAACGAGTCCCGACGGGGATCAAAGGCCTAGACGAGCTTCTAGGCGGTGGATTCCCCGGGGGAAGGTGCATCCTAGTAGTAGGCAGTCCCGGGTCTGGGAAGACCACCTTCGCCATTCAATACCTCTATCACGGTGCCATGTTGGGGGAGACGGGTCTCTACGTGACCCTCGATGAACACCCAGACGCCGTCAAGAAGAACCTTCAGTCATATGACTGGGATATAGATGGAATGGAGAAGAAGGGCAAACTCCTATTCGTTGATGCAAGCGGGTTGAGGAAGGCAAAGAGTCAGGAGAACAGCCTCGTTCCGTCGTTTGGTTCCCCTTTTGATGTTACAGATTTTTCGGAACTCCTCAAGACTATCAACAAGATCGTTGAAGGCGAGAGCATCCAAAGGATCGCCTTGGACCCGGTGACATCCCTAATGTTACGATACGCGGAGGAGTTGACTAAACGCCGCGCTACAGTGGCATTCTTTGACGCTCTCGCAGATTCCGGTTGCACATCGCTAATCACTAGCGAACTAAAAACGTCCCTCATGGACAGACGCTTCCAGCTCGAGGAGTTTCTATCACATGGAGTGGTGTTGCTGCACTCACTGTTTCACGAGGGAAACATAGTGAGGGCTGTCCAGATCGAGAAAATGCGAGGAATCTCGCACGACACGCAAATCCGACCCTACCAGTTCGGCAGTACTGGGATAGAGATCTTTCCCAGAGACAAAGTGTTCTAGGGACTCGCTACTGTTTGGGCTTCTTCGAGTAGAATATTATTCCCTTCCCGTCCTCGATCGTGAAGAGCGCCCAGCCTTCCTGATGCTTTCGAGCACGGAATTTTGCTATTCGAAGACGCCTCTTGCGGCTTCCCGACTCTTCGAAAGCTTCCATCTGCACGATACAATCTGTCGTATCTTCCAACTGTCTNNTTCACTTTCGCACTTACCGACTGCACGAGGGAAACGATGCTTTCTGGTCTTGCCTTCGAGGCTAATGGAGTGAGCGAATCGAAGTAGAGACTTCCACCTTTGAAGCTGGGGCTTGGGAACGCTGAGGTCATTTTGATTCCCAGCGTAGTGAGGTCGCTAAGTGAGGGTATTGATACCTTCTCCCTAGACTCCTGTCCAGCCTCTGAAGAATATCCATCGACAAATGTCAAAAGTCCTTTCTGCTCATATCCGGTCACGTCGACACCCATCANNTAACATTGTCAGGAAAGTCGGCCGTGGTTACGAACACGCAAGGTCTGCCCTTTCTGAGATCCTCGCCCATCAACTGTTCGAGAAGAAGTGTCTTGCCAGACCCCGTATTTCCTTCAACGGTCACCGCCGTTCCGCCGGGAAGCTCGCCTCCGGTCAGCGAGTTGAAGTGGTCGAATGGGACCAAGTAGCTTCTGCCCCGTTTTCGTCGATACACGACTGCTCCTGCAACGCCACCTGAGGCTCCTACAACGCCAACGATAAGATACGGAATGAGGTTGTAGGGAAATGGGACGTAATTGGCCGGCTCTAAGGCGAAACTCGCGGGGGATGGCAGCGTATAGACAACACGGTTCTGACTATCGATAATGTTGATCAAGACTTGGTAGGTTCCCTGCGTCGAATTAAGGGGGTATTGCCAAGTGTCAAGGAATTGGTATGGCTGGAACGTGGGGGAAACAGGGTTGGGGAACATGGTTATGTTGGTCGCTCGGGGAACGGGACGACCGTTGGGATCGAGTATCGTAAGGTTCAAGGAAATGTCGGTAAGACCGAATGCCGAATAGGCAGACGCTTCTATGAGTACAAGATCATTCCCGGCCCCAGGACTCAGGCTAAACGTTGAGGTTTGTATCTGCTGGTGGTCTAGGATTATGACCGGGTTGACCGGGGGCATGCTTGCGTAACCGGACATAACGACTCCTACGTGAGACGGGATCCGTGAAGGCTCTGAGAGTGGACCGTATTCTATTGTGACATTTGATGCTTTGGGAATCGAGGTTACGTTGATCTCAACCGCTACTTGCGTACTGATGAACAGAGGTATCGGCTGGCTTAGCGTTATGGTTGTGTTCACATTTTGCAATCCACCTCCGGGTTGCATAGATACAGGCGATGTCGAAGATGCGTTGCTCCAAGGGATATTACCTCCTGGGAATCTATAGTCGAACGATCCGGTCACTGATGGTGGCAGCCCCCATGTGGTGTTGCCGAGCCACTTGATCCATAGGGAGAAAGTGATCGTGCCCGAGACTGTTAATGGTCCTGCGAGTAACCCGTAGTTGTAACTAACGGGAGCTCCCTTGAAGGTGAAGTTGCTTGGGGTTGACGGGGATGTGAGACTCATTGACTGTGATGAAAGATAGAACAATCGATTATTCTGTGGAGGTGACCCAGCTCCGTGGGTTGTCGTTAGGGCGGCAACGACAACACCAAGAAGTGCAAGTATCAATAGTGCAGTGGGTGGGACTACCTTCAGCACGGGTTCTCTAATGACAGCTTATGCTTCGGATTAAAAGCATCTTTGAATGCTGATTCAGACACAGGAAGATGAGGGAAGAGTGGGGGGGTTGTTGGGAGTGTTGCGGGCTTATGCTTTCCCTATGCGGAAGACTGAGGTTCCGCAGTTGGGGCACACGCCTTTGACGGCTGGTTTGCCGTTCTTGAGCGTGACGTTCTGGGGGTTCTTGATTTCGATGTTTGCCTTGCATTTCACGCAGTAAGCTTGGGGCATTTCTCATTCAACTGACGCGGCGTTCGGCCCGTGCTGGTATAAAATACTCACGTAGCGCGCTGAAAGGTCTACGAAGCCTCTTGAGCAAATGATGCATTTTGTCGTTCAAACGCCATATAGGTCTCATAGTGAATCATTAGTAGGTATCAGCACCCATATTGGACTGCCCATGTGCGTATAGCCTCGTTATTAGGAAACTGGCATGCTGGATGGATGGTGCTACGAGGCGCCGAATTCAAAGAGAGACGCAGAGAGATGATTAGGAACTCTAGCTTGCGTCTTCAATAGCGTCGAATCAACCCCTCGTATGCATCACGAAGCTCCTTCTGCGTGGCATAATTGCGGAGCTTTTGAGCCCAAGCACGTTCGAAGAGTTCTCTAAGGCTCGGAGTCCTCAGCCTGTTCATGTCGTTCCTCTTGTTCGACTCCATAATCTCGTCAAGAACCATTGTGAACTCCTGATAGGTGGGAGGCATCTGCTGGCTCCCACTCTCCTGAGCAAGCTTGCGCCGCTCCTTGAACGCGCGGAGGGCTGTTCGGACCGCTTTGTGAATGGACCGGTCGATGTTCTCTTCGAACTCGTATTGCATTCTAAGACTCGCTCAGTAGATCCGTCGGTACAACTCTTGTCGAATGGACCATTTGTACCTCTTATGCTGTAATGATTGTCTTGATTGCGGTCTTGGACGCTCTTGTCTGGTCCAGGGCTCTGTCTGCTTCCTTGAGCTTGAACCGGTCGCTGATGAGAGCACGGACGTTGATTCGCTTCTGAGAGATTAGTCGTATTGCCTCATGCATTTCAGGCTCAATACAGGAGTAGCTGGATATTACTGAGATCTGACGCGCGAAGAGTGCGCTCACGTCCAGTCGGTATTGTGCTCCGATCGGAGGGGCCCCGAAGAGGAGAATTCTTCCACTCTTGCGGACTGAAGCGAAGGCTTGGTCGAGAGCTCTCTCATTCCCCGTGGCTACCAGTACCAAGTCGGCCCCGTCGCCGGTGGCCTCCCGCACGGCTTGCGGAATGTTTTCGGAATTGGCGTTGAGGGTCTCGCTGGCACCTAGCCTCTCCCCCATCCTTAGTCGAGATTCGAGCACGTCGGTGCCGAGTATCTTTGCGTTGGTCCAATTCTTGAGGAGCTGTACTTGGGTCAAGCCCGTTGGACCCAGTCCAACGACTAGCACGTTTTCGTTTTTTTGCGGTTTAGCTCGCCGGATCGCGCGGATGCAGCATGCCGTGGGCTCAACCATCGCTCCCTCCTCGAAGGACAGCTCTCTGGGAAGATGGATCAGAGCGCCCCGCTCGACGTTGTATTTTGGAACTCTGAAAGAAGTGGCGAGTCCGCAAGGGTCCAGGTTTGTCTTCTTGAATTCTTCGCAGAGCGTCGGGTCTCCACGAAGACATGCGGCGCATCTATAGCATGGGACGTGGTGGTGAGCGACGACTCTGTCGTCAGTAACGTAGCCTGTGTTCTCTGAGACCTCTTGTACCGTTCCGCTGACTTCATGACCCAGTATTCCTCCGGGGCCGAGTCGTCCGTCTATCTTTTCAAGGTCTGTGCCGCAAATGCCGCAGGCGTGCATCGTCACGAGAACGTCTCCTTTGGCTAGTTGTGGGACTGGAACGTCTTTCAGCGCGACTCTGTTTTGCGCGTCGAGCAGGCAGGCTAGCATGTGTGGGTCATGGAGTCTGATGATTTAACGGATTCTCGCGCGATCAAGACTTTGGTGCGACTTTTCGGTTGACGGAGATTTGGACTCTATTCCATAGGAAGAGTAGGCGACCCATGTATAGTCACAGTGGACTCCGGTATGGGACAGGGATTCGCGGTGCGTGATTCGAAGGAATCTGTGAAGTTTATGCAGGTTCTGGATCGTAGTATCTTTCTGCGACTCAAGGATCTGTCGAGGAATCGCGGCGTGACGGTTCAAGAGCTCATACGAGTCTTGGTTATCCCTGACTGGATGCGGCGGTTTGAGGAAGAGTCGAAGCGGGTGGACTCTCTTCGGAGGCATCGGAGACTCAAAGCCTCGCGGACGAGGGCTGGTCCAGCGCTCGCGAGGGTTCGCGCCGGTCCGAGAAAAGTGGTAGACGCCTGATCCGAACATGGGTTCGGGACCGGATTTCTTTCTTGACATGGGGCATGTGACGTTCTAGTCTTTTTTTTCTGAGTGGTCGCGGGGTGTTAGTGTCCGCTTCGTTCTGAAGGATGGTTCAGAGTACTCTAGGTAGGCGTCGCGTGTTTGTAGGTCTGGGGCTTACTAAGGACTTATAGTGATGGCCTGCTACGCCGGATTCGGCAGTCGGGGTTATGAAGGCGTTCGTTCTGGCGGGTGGGGCGGGTACCCGGTTATCTCCTCTGACCAGCTATGTTCCGAAGGGGATGATACCGATTGCTGGTCGGCCGTTCACAGATTATGTTGTGAGTTATCTTGCGAAGCATGGTATTCGGAGTATTTTGATGCTTCTCTCGGATGAGGATTCTGAGGTTTTCAGGAATCATCTTGAGGATGGGTCGAAGTTTGGGGTGAGTATCGGGTATAGTATTTCTCCGCGGCTTGGGACTGCGGCGGCGTTGAAGGAGGCTGCGGAGCATGTGGACGGGACGTTTGTTGTCTATTATGGGGATGTGCTGACGAGCTTGGACTTGTCTGAGATGGTGAGGTTCCACAGGGCTCGGGGGGCGGTCTGTACGGTTGCGTTGAGCACTGGTGTGAGGATAGAGTATGGTGTGGGTAAGGTTGATGCTGATGGCCGTATCAGGTATTTTGCGGAGAAGCCTGTCCTACCTGAGTATCCGGTGTCGATCGGGGTCTATGTTTGTGAGCCGGAGTTTCTCCAGTACCTGTCGCTGGGGAAAGACTTGGCCGGGGATGTTCTCCCTCAGCTGCTTGTGAAGGGAGCCAAGTTCTACGGTTTCATCACTAAAGAGGCGCATCACGATATTGGGTCGTTTAAGCAGCTGGACGAGGCGAAGGACATTCTCAAGCCGCAGAAGAATAGGACAAAGTAGGGGCTTCGGGTCCCGGACATAGCCGTAGCTTCTTTTCTCCGGTTTGTGTCGCGGGAAAATTTTTGTTTTCACAGCGGCGCAGACGGGCCGTTTTCTGTCTGAAGCGTTTTCTGGGCGAGATTCTTTGAGCGTCGTTTGTAATAGCCGAGTCTGGATTAGGGGAATTGTTGCCGTACGTGGCCCTGGCTTCGTGCGAACCACGCCAGTTCAGACCCCTCTTGCGGATCGCTGATCCGGGCACGATCTGAACGATTCCCGGAGTTGGGACGTCCAAGAAACGCGGTTTGTGTCGCGGGAGAAAAAATGTTTTCAAATTCTGGGAGGGAGCGATCTTCTGTCTGGAACCGTTATGGCCGAGATTCAGCGACAATTGCGTAGAACAGCCGACTCTGCTTTTTCCGGAGAATGCATTGTGGAGCGTTTCAAGCGTGCTGAAGGCTCTTTATGGGGCATCCTCCCAGATCGCTAATTCGGGCACGATTTGAACGAATTTCTGACTTGGTTCTAGACAGCGGATCACGTCTTGAGACCCTGCGGTTTATGAAAATTTTCGGGGCTGTCCTGTGCCTGGCGCTGTTCTGGGTAAGTATTGCGATTTGCGGTGGGTAGTGTGCGAGCTGGCTTTTTCTCTGGTGCAGGGTAAGCGTAGGGATCAGCGTGGAAACGTGCAGAGTTCAAAACGTCTGGCCCGATTTAGCGTTCCAGGCTTGGTTTGAAGGAGTGAGCCATGCGAGACGACGGCTTGTACTTGTGTATAGCTTCAGGGGATTCATTGAGATGTTTCTCGCCGTGCCTCTGTCTAGACAGGCACTGACCCGATTGCGCGACCTATCAGGTAGCCTGCGAACCCTGCCGAGAGCCCGATCAGCATCATCTGCAGACCACTCCACCACAGCGAGCCGACAGTGCTCCGCGCTTCGTAGGCGCCGACGACGAATAGCAGTACCCCGCTGATCACGATCGAAGCGATCGTTCCAGCCAAAATGGTTGTAGACGTGACAAAGAAGAACGGAATCAACGGCACGATCGAGCCGAAGATCGTCGAGGCGAAAACGATGCCGAAGCTCCGTCTCCCCTCATCACTTTCGACCGGCGTGAGCTTGAGCTCGAACGACATCATGAACTCTAGCATCGCTTTACGATTCGAGGAAATCTGGCGCGTCATCGCCTCTAGCTCCGATCCCTGATAATCCCAGCTCTTCAGAATGTTCCTCACCTCCTCGACCTCTTGTGCGGGAACTGTCTGCATCTCCATCTTCTCGCGAGCCTCTTCCTTGAGATACTGTCGCCGCTTGGCGATGGTTGAGGTGTAGGCGACTGCGCCCATCGAGATCGACTCGGCACCGAGGGCGGCTAGCGCGCCTACGTAGATGATTTTCAGATTGCTGGTCGCGGCAGAGATTCCCAGGAGAATCCCGAGAACGTTGACTAGCCCGTCCTGGCTACCCAGGATGAAGTCCGCTAGTGGAGGGTGGGAAGAGTGCGGCTCTCTGAGTGGTTTTCTGCGGATAATCCGATTCAAGATCCGAACCATGTAGAAACCTGGCCGCGGTCTTCCAAGCGAGGGGAAAAATAGCTTCGGGACCTAGGATTGACTACGGTTTGTTATCTTTTGTACTCTGAAAAGTAGTCTGCCCGTCCAGGCACTCTACTATTCATACTCTGAAAGATAGAATTGAAGGGTGCTTTCCACTTTTCCTACTCTGAAAAGTTTAGTTCTGGGATGTTCTTGACGGAGGGTTTACTTTCACCTCTCTCTGCTCATCTTATACTTTCATCCAGACAATCTGAGAGCTTACCCCAGTGGAAGTAATCGATGGTGCAGAAGAGTAGTCTGATGGCCCCTGGCGAGATCGTTAGAGAAGCGCTCACTAGACCGAGCATCTTCAAGAACGAGGAGCCTCTCAGCCTCGA
>DAFH01000175.1:5800-5923 GCA_002495485.1 Candidatus Bathyarchaeota archaeon UBA185 | reverse complement strand
TTCGACGGCGTTTCTGACCACGCACAGTGCATCGTGGAGAGATCTCTCAGCTTCGTTCACGACGTGTTCTGATCCGCCCCGTAGCATGACTGTTACCGCTCTAGGATTCTTGCAGTCTCTAAC
>DAFH01000175.1:0-5741 GCA_002495485.1 Candidatus Bathyarchaeota archaeon UBA185 | reverse complement strand
CATGTCTCCGCTGCTCACGTTCTTTACTGCAAGGATTCCTTCATCGGCCAGAAGGGATAGGACTTGGTCGTCTATTCCTTTTTCTGTGAACAGGACATTTGCCCCTGTCTTGGCCACGTCTTGAGCCATTTTCTTGAGAAGTTTTTCCTCTTCTTGAATGAATAGGAACATTTCTTCGGGTTTGTTGATGTTGATTTTGGCGTCGATCTCTGTCTTCTCGATCTCAAGCTTGGCGTTCAACAAGGCGATTCTGCCTCCTCTGACTGTCTTAGGCATCTGGGGGTGCGCTACTTCCTTGTCTATGATTATTCCATTTACAAGTTGGGCTTCGTCGAGGCTTCGTCCGTGTTTCTTCACCACCTTTACCATGTCTATGTCCGCAGTGATTTTGCCGTCGTGTTCGTCCATGACTTGTTCTATCGCGTCGACCGCAAGCTTGGCGAATTTGGTCTGAGATCCGAAGATGCCTTTCGTGTTCAAGGAGGTGCGTGCGATCTGTTCCAACCGTTCCTTGTCGTTGGGTTTGATGCTAATTGCAATCTTGTCTAGGACCTCGTGCGCCTTGAGTGCGGCCGCTCGGTATCCGTCAATGATGATGTTGGGGTGAATGTCCTTGTCGAGTAGTCCTTCAGCTCCTGCCAGAAGCTGTCCTGCCAACACTACAGCCGTTGTTGTTCCATCTCCAACCTCGCTATCCTGGGTCTTGGCGACTTCGACTAGCATTTTGGCAGCAGGGTTCTGCACGTCCATCTCCTTCATGATGGTGGCACCATCGTTTGTGACCACAATGTCTCCCAGACCCGCGACTAGCATCTTGTCCATTCCGCGCGGGCCAATGGTTGAACCTACTGCCTCAGCTAGGACCTTGGCTGCCATGATGTTATTTCTCTGGGCGTCTCTTCCCCTAGACCGGGAAGTGCCCTCTTTCACGATCAGAACAGGTATTTCTGACACGGCGAGTCACGTTGCGATTGCACGAGGGAACTATTCTCTTGAGATAAACATATGCAAGGCGGTCGTCGGGGGAGGCTTTCCAACCGAGACAAACATGCCGAGATTCTGAGAATAGAGCAGGTTAGAGCTGGTACTTTGGCATCTTCTTAAGCAACGACGAGTCTAGGGAATTCGAAGACTGGTTCATCCTTGCAACCTCTATCAGATCCTTCAAACGAGGAAATACTCGTGAGGGTTTCACAAACTCTTACGATTGAACCTGGGTCCGCGTCTAATGTCCGCCTCGCCCTCAAAGTTGCAGACAGGGTCCACGGCTCATTCAAGATATTCCGGGTCTACGGATACGGGGACGAGGAACTAAAGTTCAGAGTGATTGACGAGACGGAGAGATCAGAGGCTTCTAAGCCGGTCTTAGACTTGGGGATAGTGGCGAACGATTCGTCTTTTGACTTCACTGCTGGCAGGTCGGGAAGTTACCTTCTTGAATTTGACAACGAGCCGAGTTCTGCGGGCTCAAGGAGCAAGAAGGAAATCCAGCTTTCTTATGAAATTACTACCGCTTCCGTCAGGCCCAGGTAGGACCTGTGGTGCCGATCTTGGAGGTGGACGGTTTTGACAAGGCGATTGATTTCGCGAACGATTCCAGGTATGGGTTGGCGTCGTACGTGTTTACGAGGGATAGTGGGCGGGTGTTGAAGGCGATGAATAGGATCAGGTTCGGCGAGACCTACATCAACCAAGTAGGGCCTGAGCAGTTGCAGGGGGCCCATACGGGGTTCCGACAGTCAGGGGTGGGCGCTGAAGGGTCGCGGTATGGGCTGGAGTGCTATACGCAGTTGAAGACGTGCTACGTGGACTGGAATGAGAAACCGGATCTTCCATACCTCTTCCCGTATAGGGACAAGCAATAGACAGGATCGTTCTTCGTGCGGTTTTCGTTAAGGATAGGCATGGTTTGGCTGATTGGTCCCCTGGCCCTGCGTGAAGGAAGGTCTCCCGGAGAAATGTGGACCCCCGGGGGTGCTAGAAAAAAGAATTCTTTTTGGGGCCCGTGTTTTTTTGGGGAAGGGACGATTTTGGTGATGAAGGTCTCGAGTCTGGAAGGGGTCCGGTAGAAGATGGTAGGCTGGCTGCGCCTGGCATTAGCCGGCTGTTGCTGAGAGGGGCTAGGCGCGGGAGCCTGAAAAGCTAGGCAGAGTCGCCGCGGGGGGGAGAACGTGGGTCCCGGCTGCTGGGGAAGAGAAGTCATTTCTGGAAGGTTCCCTGGGGGAAGCAAGGCTGAGCGCCAGGCTTGCCGGACATCATAGACGTACAGAACCTCGTGGTGGTCTACCCCGATGGGACGAGGGCGGTCGAGGATATCTCCTTCAACGTGAAGGAGGGCGAGTTCTTCGGTTTTCTCGGTCCCAACGGCGCTGGCAAGAGCACGACCATCAAGACCTTGACGACGCTGCTGAGGAAGGCTTCGGGCCGGGTCTCGGTTGCTGGATACGACTTGGACAAGTCGCCGAAGGAGATCCGGAAGTCTATCGGCGTGCTTACCCAGGAGACGAGTCTGGATGTGGATCTGAGCGGCTGGCAGAACCTCCATCTCCAGGGCCGCTTGCAGCAGCTCCACGGGAGTATTCTCGACGATCGCATCAAGGAATTGTTGAAGCTCGTCCAGCTTGAGGATGTGGCGAAGAAATCCGCTGGACGATACTCCGGCGGGATGAGGAAGAGGCTAGACCTTGCCTCGGCGTTGATCCACAAGCCTAAGCTGCTCTTTCTCGACGAGCCAACTACCGGCCTTGATACTCAGTCGCGCGCCGCGATCTGGGAATACTTGGAGGGGCTGAACAGGAATGAAGACATCACGATCTTCCTTACCACGCAGTACTTGGAAGAGGCTGACCGGCTCTGTCGGAGACTGTCTATCATAGACCATGGAAAGATCATCGCTGACGGGACCCCCTGGGAGTTGAAGGAGGCAATTGGTGGCGAGACGATCACTCTCACGCTGACGGATGCATCCCTGAAATCCAGGACAATGGATATTCTCAAGTCCATCGCCGGCATCTCCAACGCTATGGTCTCGGACAGCGGCGTCGTAGCCTACGCAAAGAACGCGGGCCAGATAATCGCGGAAGTTATCACGACGCTCGATCGAAACGGCATCCGACCGTCATTCCTCAGCATCGGATCTCCCACACTGGACGATGTGTTCCTCCGCGAGACCGGCAGGCGCATCAGAGCTGACGAGCTGTCCCGGCGGGAGACAGAGCCCTTCCTAATGTGAGGCGATCTGTCTGGCCCTATTCTACGATACCGTGTCTCTCCTGGAGAGGTATCTGACAAAGCTGGTCAAGAACCCAACCCTCCTCGGGACAAACCTGTTCACCCCACTCTTGTTCCTGGTGCTCTTCTCGCAGCTTCTGACAAAGTTCAGCACCTTCCTGCCCGGTCAGTCGGGAGGATACCTGGCGTATCTGACCCCCGGAGTGGTGATGCTGAACGCGATGATAGGCGCACCTCAGGGCGGGGTCTCTCTAGCGAACGATCTGAACTCGGGCTTTCTCTCAAAGATGCTGCTGACTCAGGTGGTGCGGCCAGCGATCCTGCTGGGACGCCTCCTCACAGACATGTTCGTAACAGTCATCCAGTCGATTATCACGATCGTCGTCGCAGTTGCAATGGGCGTGACGATCTCGTCCGGCCTGCCGGGAGTTCTGCTCATGCTCTTGACGGCAGCCTTCTTCGAGTTTGCGCTGTCCGGAGTCTTTCTCACGGTCGGGATAAGGACCCGGAAGACAGAGACGATCTCTGCGCTGTCTGGAGTGCTCTTCTTTCCACTCATCTTCATCAGCAGTGCAATGTTCCCGGTCTCATTCTTCCCTGACTGGGCGCAGACGGTCGCTAAGTACAACCCTGTCAGCTATGCCTCGGATGTGACACGTGATCTAGTGGTCGGAGGGTTGACCGTCAATACTTTCGTGTCCGCGTATCTACTGATCGGGATCATCGCTCTGGCGAGCTTCCTTGCAACGCTGTACCAGTTCAGAAAAGTGATTAGCTGACGCAGAACACGAACAGGACATGAGTCAGCTTGGATCAGATACCGGAGACGAATGGAAAGGTCTCCGGAAGATCGGCGCCATAGGCGCCCTGGTCGCCGCGCCGCTCGTCATTATCGACATCGTAATCCTAGTCCTCTTCCCCCAACCCAGCAGCGTGCAAGCATGGTTCAGCCAGTTTCAGAACAACTGGCTCGTAGGACTCCTAGACTACGACCTCCTCGGCATAATCGTCTACGCAATAATCATCTCGACACTCCTCGCCGTCTATGTTACTCTCAGACAAGCAAGCAAATCCTGGATCGCCCTCTCCACCACTCTCAGCCTCGTAGGTATGGCAGCCTACTTCGCATCAAACACGGCCTTCTCAATGCTCTATCTCAGCAACCAGTACGCGGCAGCAACGACAGACGCGCAGAGATCAATCATCCTCGGGGCAGGACAGGCAATGCTCGCCCTCTTCTTCTACGGCCCCGCCTACGTTACCAGCTTCGCACTCGTCTCCACGTCTCTTCTCATAACCTCAGTCGTCATGTTACAAAGCCCTACCTTTGGCCGAAGAACCGCCTACGTGGGCATCATCACAAATCTCGCTGGACTCGCAGAATACGTACCGGTGCCCGGTCTGTACATCGCATTCGTTGGCCTCACTAACGGTGTTGGTTTGGGACTGTGGTTCTTCCTGATAGGCCGAACTCTTCTCAAGACAGACAAGGCACTTGGAAAGTAGCCTATTGAGTGGCTGAAGCGGGTCCTTGACAAATTCTCCTAGGGTTTCAAAATATGCGGTTGGGCTTGCCGTAGCTGGCGGAGTCATCTGGACCATTGCGGGGGCAGTGTTTGGAATTCTATACTTCGCCTGCTATCCTTCCTGCGGGTCGCTCGTCTCTGCGAGCCGAAGCGTAATGAGCTATCCTCCGGACGCGGTTCGCGATCTCACTTGGAACCAGTTCTACATCAACCTCTACACGATCGCCATCGGACTACTCATCACTCTAATAGGCCTCAAGGCGTTCAAGCGACGAGAGAAGTGGGCATGGTACGCAATTCTCGTCTTCGTCGTCACAGGGCTGATCACAGGCCTCTTTGATTATCTGACTTGGGGAGGATGGTATACTATATTCTTCGGACCCGTACCTGCACTCCTCTCACTTGTGATATCTGCAAAGAGTTTCTTCCGACGACAGACTCTCTCCGCAACTTCGAGCTGACTTGGGAAGCATTCGTATGAGATCAAGTAGCATTCAGAAGGAAAGTAGACCATCAGACGTGGCGAAACGGTTCATCGAGAGAGTCAACGCCCACGACGTAGATGGCTTGGTCAAGCTGATGACTGAGGATCATACGTTTGTCGATTCTATGGGAGACAAGTCAGCCAGACCGGCCATTGAAGATGGTTGGAGGCAGTATTTCGAGATGGTCCCAGACTACTGGATCAGAATAGACCGCACAGTGTCTAAAGGCGACACCGCGATTCTCATCGGAACAGCCCGCGGCACGTATGTTCCCAAGGGAGGATTGTCGAGACCGGAGAATAGATGGGAGACCCCGGCGGTCTGGGTGGCGCAGGTTCGCGGCGGGAAGATTGCGGAGTGGCGAATATACTCCGACAACGAGCCGATCAGGGCAAGAATGAGAAGTTCGACCCTATGATCCACACGTTGCCATAGGGACTCCGGAAAGGGGTGTTTCAGTCATGTCTCCACAAGCCAGAGGCGCGCCTCGTCGAGCTAT
>DAFH01000162.1 GCA_002495485.1 Candidatus Bathyarchaeota archaeon UBA185 | reverse complement strand
TTTGGCTTTGATAAGTGTGGTCCGCCAGCGTCTGCCGGACCACACTTATCAAAGCCAAAGCGTGCGCTGGTCTCGAACGGAGAAAGCTAGCACGTCCAGTTCCGACAGCGGCCTGCGCAAAGTAGTGACAACACGCTACGCGGTCGCCCTCTACATGAGCTCGGTCTTGGGATCGGGCATACTCGTCCTTCCGGGACTGGCTGCCAAGATAGCGGGACCAGCATCTCTGATCGCTTGGATCGGCCTCTCACTCGCCAGCTATCCTCTCGCCTACACGTTCGCAAGCCTTTCCGCTCGCAGACCCGAGTCAGGAGGAGTCTACGGCTTCGCCAAGGAGAGCCTAGGACCTCGAGTCGCAAACTCCGTCAGCTGGCTATTCATCATATGGTACATCTCGGGAGCACCAGTCGTCACGGTCATCGCCGCCTCCTACCTGGCCTATGCTGTACCCATGAGCAGAGCAGCCATCTACACAATCGCTGGCGTCATCATGCTGGTCGCGTTCGTAGTCAACTATCAGGGAATAGTCGTAAGCAGCCGAGTCCAGCTAGCAGTTATCATAGCCATCGTAGCACTACTCGTCACAGCCGTAATAGCGTCAGTCCCATCGATCAGGACGACCAGCTTCTCGCCCTTCTTTCCCAATGGGTTACTCCCTATCGGAGTGAGCGCCGCGCTGATCTTCTGGTCATATCTTGGCTACGAAAATGTCTCCAATGTCGCAGAGGAATTCAAAGACCCGAAGAAGGATTTCCATCGAAGCATCATCTTTAGCGTCGCTATCATTGGCGCGCTCTATGTCGCAGTTGCCGTTGCTACCATCGGGACGCAATCCTACAAAGCTGGAGGAAGCATTGCGCCGTTCGCCGCCATGCTATCCAACGCGATCGGAACCTATGGCGCTATTGGAACAGCAATACTCGCTCTAGCTATAATCTTCAGCACAGTCAATGCGTACACAACGGGCATGTCGAGAGTTTTCTACGCGGCCTCCAGCGAAGGAGGTCTACCCAAGTTCCTCAACAAGATCCATCCCAAGACCGCGGTTCCATACAGGACACTCTTATTGCTCATGGGACTCGTATGGCTTACCCTAATCATCTTCTACATGTTGAACGTGGACCTAGCGACCGAGCTACTCATCCCGAGCGGTGCAGCCATCCTCGTATACCTCATAGGTTCACTCTCCGGCATCAAACTCTTGAAGATCAAAGGCGTCAAAGGATCATTCCCATGGATCTCCCTTCTGATCTCGATAGTCATGATCCCATTTGTCGGACTGCTGATAATCATCAGCCTCGCATTTGCCGCAGCCGGCTTCTTCTACAAACGGGACTGGCACCCGGGTGATCGGTCGAGATCGTCGACAGAAAATTCGGTGAAGTCCACGCAATGAAGACTGACGTCTGCATCCTAGGCGGAGGAATTATGGGCCTTGCCACAGCCTACAATATTTGCAAGAGCACAAATTCCAAAGTTCTCGTTCTGGACCGTTATGGAGTTGGAAACGATTTCTGCAGTTCGAACGATGTGAACCGCGTCTTCCGTTGCTCCTATGGGAGTGACGAACTGTACACCAAGATGACCGTCAGCAGTCTCGATCTCTGGACCATGCTAGAACGCAAGTCCGGACAGAAACTTCTCATCCCCACGGGCCTCATACTTCTCCAAGGCCAGAACAGTAACTCGAACGGCTTCAACGAAGCCAGCTTCAAGACGTTATCCCGAATGGGACTTGGAGCAGACAGACTCGACAAGGAGGAATTGGAAAGCCGATTCCCCCAATTCCGAGCCCCAGAAGGATTCTTCGACCATCACGGAGGACTCTTGCTGGCTTCAAAGGCTCTCCACACGTTCCACTCGCTGGCAGAGTCCCACGGTGTAAGGTTCGCCAAAGCGACAGCGAGGAAGGTAGTCTCGAGTGACCGTCCTCACGTGACAACGGAGGAGGGTCAGACGATAGAGTTTCGAAAGCTTGTCGTGACCACCGGACCTTGGACCAACAGCCTACTGGAAGACAGACTGGCTCGGATTACACCCACGCGCCAGCAACTTGTCTACTTCCGGCCGCTAAACAGACTGGACCTGTTTCGTCCCGAGAAATGTCCTGTCTTCTTCACTGACGAGCATTATGGTCTGCCTGCGGGAGGAATTGACGCGGTAAAGGTGTCTCCGAAAGAGCTGTCCGAAGCGGTCGACCCAGACAGGGCGAACAGGTCGGTTGACGACGAACAAATCTCCAGTTGTAGAGAAGCCTGCAAACGATTCGTTCCGGCATTAGCGGACGGCGAAGTCGTCCGTACCAAAGTCTGTCTCTACGACATGACAGAGAACTCGGACTTTGTCATCGACAGAGACCCCGAGGACTCGAAAATAGTCTACGGGTACGGATTTTCCGGACACGGGTTCAAATTCGCACCACTAATCGGGCAGCTGCTAGCACAACTAACATTGGACGAGGATCCGAGCTTCAATCTGGAAAGATTCACCGCTAAAAGGTCTAAGCGAAGGAAGCCGGTCCTAGGGGCTCATCTAGGTAAGGGCGAGTAGAACCCCCAACAGAATGGAGCCTAGTGCGGCTTCCGCGTGCATTCTCAGCGCCTTTCGCCTGTCTTCCTTCTTCCATTCGACGGAGCCAACTCTGCCGAGTGTCTCGGATCGGTTGGAGGCGAATCCCATCGGTTCATTGAAATCGTAGGTCCCGCGAGCGGCGTGGAGGACGCAGAACGACGTTGAGCCCTCCAGCACGGCTAGCAGTCCGACGTAGATCGGTACAACCAAGACTAGTCTGGCCGCCCAAAAAACCTGTTCTAGCAGGGTTAGCCGGAGGATTACCGATAGTGCGATAAGGACGGCTCCTGTGGAGACCCGTATGGCCCTGCCTCGGGTGCCGATGTTGCACTTTCCGGGCACGTATTCGGGGCTCATTTCAGACCATTTTGCGAAAGCAGTAACAAGCTTCATTTGCCCCCCATGGTATATAGACTGTCAGAGATGGCCGGTACTTCCACTGTCACACCGGAAAAGGACCAGCTCGGCACAGCTCAGACCCCGCAGACCTATCCCGTCCAGGGACGGATCATGAGCGGGCGGAGGACAAGACCCCGGGACGAGGTGGGACACTACGTCTGTCCCAATTGTGGAAGCCCCAGCCTAGTGAGGGATGCGGAGACCGGGGAGGTCATCTGCACCAACTGCGGATTCGTACTATCTGACCCAACCGAGCAGTATGCTGCTCCAGTGCCCAGACGCACCGAGGAGGGTCTTCTGGAAAGCCAGTCAGGGCCCCCGGGAAGATTCTCCGCCTTCGACAAGAACCTATCCACGATCATCTCGAGAGCCCAGGCGTCTAACCGGAATCTCAGCGCTGACGAGAGACTCCAACTCTGGCGGCTAAGGCGGACCCAGCTAAGAGCATCGGCCGGCTCATCGATGGCTCGGAATCTGTCGCGAGCAATGAGCCAGCTCAGAGGACTCTCGGGTAGACTCAACCTGCCTGAAGTCGTAACGGAGAGAGCCGCACTGATGTACCGCCGAGCACTCAACAAAGGACTCGTAAGGGGACGACCGATTAATGGAATGGTAGCCGCGTCGACCTATGCAGCCTGCCGACTCACAGACGTGCCACGCTCGCTAAGCGAGATTGCCAAAGCATCTGGCATGAGCAGAAAACTTCTCGCTCATTACTACAGAGCGTTGGTTCGGTCGCTCGACGTCACAATGGCAATTGAGGACCCTCTCAAGAGGGTGTCAAAGATCGCCTCCCGTGCCGGTGCAGACTCTCAGACGGAGATGCTTGCCGGCAAAATTCTGCGAGAAGCTATCAGACTGCGAGTCAATGTTGGGAAAGACCCGGATGGACTGGCAGCCGCAGCCTTGGACCTTGCCGCTCGAATTAGAGGTTCCATGGTAATGCAACGTGACCTGGCGAAGGCAGCCGGCGTTTCTGAAGTAACGATTCGAAGCCGTATGAGAGATCTAAAAACAGCCGCGAAGTCTCTGGGACTACCCGACGTAGCCTAGACTGTCACTCCTCACCATCCGACCGAGTAACGTCATTCTAAACCCCGCTACATGGGTGCCTCTCCTTGCAAGGAGGGTAAGAAGCCAGCAATCGGAAGAGCTGGCGCAGGTTGTGCCTAGAGGCCCGGGAATACGCTACCATACATAGATGCCACTCTGAACGCTGCCTCAATCATAGCGGACGCCATAATGATATTCCTACTCGCAAGAGACCCGCTGACCTACTTTCAGTCCTACAAGAACTACTTCGTCGCAATCTACTTGATATTTCTCGCCTTCCCCGTAGCAGGCCTGATTCTGATTTTCACTCCCCAGTCGACCTTCCAGCAGATTGGAATTCAGGGAATCGCTACATCAGGGGCTCTGATCGCCATCATTTGGGGGTACGTTGCGACAAAACTGTTCGTATACCCTGAGCCTCTCTCACCGAGGAGATTCTTCTCCAGACCATTCCGGCGCATATTCCTCGCGTACGCCTTGTACCTTATTCCAATGATATTCACACTCGTTGACGTGTGGTCCGGTCAGGGCGTTGCACCAGTATCGATCATGTCAACTTATCCGGTCGACAACGTCGCGCTGCCATTAGCAGCAATCTCGTCTTCGCTTGTGGTAATTGGAGTGGCAGTCGTCGTCGTTTTCACCGTCTACCCACTAGCCGCGCTCACTCGGCGCAGTGCCCTCGTAAGAGACAAAGATGTCAGGCATTCTCTCAAAGTCATCGCCATCTCGTTCGGCGTAATCAGTGCAACGCTCGTTGTGGGTTTTGGCTCCCTATCCTATGGACTCAACATTTTGGGACCAACGAATTTGTTCTCAGTAGCACTCATCATCGTTGCAGTTCAAGCCTTTCGAAAACCAACATTCCTCAAGGCCTTCCTTGAGGTTGTCCCCTCTCTAGAATCCTCACCGAATGCGTCTCACTACGATCAGGTGATCTTGCTTCACGGCCATGGAGACAACAAGTTCGCTCCGATCGCAAAGTATATCGTCGAAGGGATAAACCAGCGAGAGCGAGTGATCTACTTCCACAGCGGTGATGTAACGATGGTCGCCGACGGACTCTCACGAGAGGGAATCGACGCTACAAGAACGATGCTGACAGGCGCATTCAGAGTTCTTCCCCTAGCAAGCGCGTATCCAAAGAGAGGCCTGTTCGATGAAACTCCCCTTCAAGCAGTGCACCAACTTCTGACTGAAGCAAAAACACTCGGAAGTGAAGGTCTAAGAATCGTCCTCGACTACGACGACTTCTCAATTCGCCCAGTCCAGAAATTCGTGGACCATCTGATGGACCCCAAGTGGACGACTGCTGACCACCAATTACATGCCCTGATGGTCTTGGACTCAGCAGCCTTCAGAGGAGAAGAGGCATTTCTATCGAGACTAGAGAAAAAGATTCGAACGGTTGACATGGCAGAGACGAAAGACAGCTTCTCTCGTGAGATTGGGCTGCCTCGCGAAGAGATCATCGGTAGAAAGCTCCTTGTGCAATACGACCCTCAGGGAGACTATGCGTCACTGCTAGGATCCTTGCTCGTTGAGACAGCTTCTAACTTCGAGAGAACGGTCCTTTTCACTCGGAAAGACAGCCCGCTCTATTCACTAGCTCGGCGACAGCCTGGAACCAAGATTTTCGTGTTGACGTCGCGGGTATCATATCCCAGAATGGAGAGCGATAACCTATTCCTGTTGCCCTCGTACGACACATCACTGGTTCTTGACGCAATTAACAGAACGATCGAAGCTTATACGGGCACATCATTCACAATTGTTTTTGACAACATATCACACTTCATCTTCACCATAGGACCAGAAAGAACTTACTCCCTCATCCGCCAAGCTCTCGAGTTGATGATCTCAAACAAAATCACTGGTGTATTCTCGATGAACTCCAAAGCACATGACCAGAAGACGATAGCAACTTTCGAGAATATGTTTGACCTCGAGATTACCTGTGAAGCTGGTACCCATGCTCCAGAGGTCAGAAGAAAAATCACCGTACCGCGCTAACCTTCGGAACAGAGGGTTCCAAAAGAGAATCAGGCTGGGATCGAAATTAGTGTTCTGCCTTGCCCCAAAGCCCTTGCCTTGAGGATTATCTCGAAATACTTCGCGGCGAATTCAATGCCGGCCCGCAGGCCGGTAAGATCGTGCTTGTCATGACATTCCGTGCATATGAGGTAAAGTGAACCGAGTATCTTGGCCCAATAGTCGTGACCGATAATGGCAGTCGTGAAGATTCTATCCGCCTGAAGGCAATGGTGGATGTATCTATCGTCCCGTTGACCGTGGTACCTAAAGTAATCTGTCGTGTGTTCCGCGTACTCATCGGGAATGCCCAGAGTCCTAGTCTGTTCGAGAAAAATGCTCTTCACTTCTTCCCAACGCGGATCTTCAATAATCTGGGCCCTCGTATGCCGGGGATCATCTTCGATCTCATCCTGCTTGACACACGTCTTGACATACAACTCGGCAGCGCGCTGGGCACTGAGAGGACTGATGTTAGGAAAGAGATGAAGATAGACTTGGAAAAAGGATTCGACAGCCTTGTCGAGATGCCCTTTGTCGTGCTCTACAAAACCGCTGACAATACTATAAGCAAGATGCCTAGCAACTTCGCGGCATTCTCTGGCCGTTCGAGGTATACGAGCCGATGGTGTGGATAGGATCCCATTTACCGAGGGCCCGACAGGCGCAGATG
>DAFH01000088.1 GCA_002495485.1 Candidatus Bathyarchaeota archaeon UBA185 | reverse complement strand
CAACCAAGCCTATACAACACTCAGCTGGGATCATACCAGACTAACGTTGCTAACGCCGCACAGCTTGGCCAACTTGAATTCGTGAACTCAGGATTTGGTTGGGGCCCGGCAACAGTTACTCCAACTGATTACTGGATCACATTCGTCAGCAACCAATCAGTCTGGGGCAACTACGCGGCATACTACAACCCGACCGTGCAGAAGGCAGTGAACGCGTTCTTCACAAACAGCTCGAACCCAGCTTACCTTCAGTCACTCGTCAAAGACGCCCAAGCCCAAATTTACCAAGACGCCCCGTACGCGTGGCTAGGGACCTTCGGCCTCTGGTTACCATGGGGAGGCTCCATCGTTTGGAAGACAGGAACGATCTCCGGCTTCCAAGTGGACCCCGTCTGGACTGGACAAGCGACGGAACCAATCTTCAATACAGTAACATTCGGGCCGTCAACGTAACACTGATACAGTACGGTCACTCGGTTGACCGTACTGCCCCTAATTTTTCTCGATTCTGCAGCTACAAAGTGTAGGCGAGATAATGGGATGGCTGTTTTGCCGACAACTTAACAGCGGGCGAACTCCCCTCGAACTGCTATGAAGCCAGATATGGGCATCTACTATCCGATGCTAGACGCGCTCGCGGCTAAACCAGCTTCTCTTTCCTTTCTCTCAGTGCGATGGACCGATGCGAATGCGTGGGAGGCGGCCGGAAGAGCGAAAGTTCTCGAATTACTCGACTTCAAACCTCCGGACACTCCTTTGAATGCAAAATGCGAATCACGCATAGAAGATGAGGACCTCATCCTAGAAGAAATCTCGTACGAGATGCCCTACGGGCCAAGAACCCACGGGTTCTTCACCTATCCGGAAGCCCGATCGGAAAAACTCCCGGCCGTAGTAGCTCTACACGACCACGGAGAATTCTTCTATTATGGGAAGGAGAAGATTACCAAGATCACGCCGGAACCAGAAATTCTGAAGGAGTACAAGCGGCGTTACTACGGTGGACGAAGTTGGGCCACGGAGTTAGCCAAGCGAGGTTTCGCCGTACTAGTGGTCGACAGTTTCCTGTGGGGAAGCCGGAGAATACCCTTAGCGTCCGTTAACGAAGAACTACAGGGCGGGTTCATGGAAGTAGAGGAGCCCTCTGAGGAATACATTCAGAGATACAACACGCTCTGGTCCACCAATGAATGTCCCCTCATCGTGGACAGCGTTTTGAACGCCGGCGCAAATTGGCCGGGGATTTTCGCTTACGAAGATGGGCGTAGCGTGGACTACTTGCTCTCGCGCCCCGAAGTAGACCAGAATCGAGTCGGATGCGGCGGCTTATCGATGGGAGGCCTAAGAACCATCTTCCTCGCAGCGCTGGATCCGCGGATTAGGGCAGCTTTCTGCGTGGGTTTCATGACCACAATGCGAGGCATCTTAAGAAACAAGATTAGATGCCCACCCGGCCACGGCTTACTAATGTATGTTCCACACCTCAGCTCTCATCTAGATCTACCAGACTTAATCGGCCTCCATGCACCGGCACCGCTGATGGTGCAGTACAATGAGGAAGACGAACTATTCACCCGGGAAGGACAGTATGCAGCCGATCACCAAATCGCCGAGATTTACAGGAAGGCTGGCAGGCCTAAAGGCTATGTGGGCCGTTTCCATCCCGGACGGCACAAATTTGATCTAGGTATGCAGGACGAGGCGTTTGATTGGCTTGAGCTGAATCTGGCCCACCCTTGACCGACGTTATTGACTAAGCCGCCATCGGCGTTCTTGCAAGAGCGTTTTCCAGGAAGGTTCGTGACCGCGTGTACATTCCGTCCAATGACTCGCGCATACGTGAGTTTCCTCCAATGTCCAGGCCGAATACGCCATCGAACCCAATCTTCGTTAAGGCTGAGAGGACGGTGTCCCAATCGATCAGACCCTTACCCAACTCCAGATGATCTTCATTCGTGTAATCTGAGTCACTCGCGTGAGCGTAGAAGATTCTCGGTCCAAGTAACTCCGCCGCCTCCACTAGCGCTGTTCTCTGGCAGGCGAAGTGTGCGGTTTCGTAGACGGCACCGATGTTCTTGCTGTTCACCTTGCGTAGGAGATGATCCAATGCCCAGACGCTTGGAACTGTCTCCCAGACCCTGGGTTCAATGCATAACCTAAGCCCGCAACTCGCGGCGAAGTCGTTACACTTAGCCACCGAATCGACAAGTATGTGGTCGAAGAATTGCCAGAAATCAAACTTCGGATCGACACGCATCTTTGGGGGTCGATAGGCATAGCTGAACTCTCGCGAAATGTCATACGGCTCGTCGACGTACAGTGGAGTATGGTACGAGTCCGCTTCAACAAGCTCCGTTTCCAAGAACCTCGCAATCTCACATCCTAATTGAAAGTCGGTTAGAGCGACCTGGCGTTTTCTCTCATCCTGACTCACCAGGTCAGGGAGGACAGGAACGAAGTTCGTGATCCTCAGCCTCGCCCTCTCGCACCTTCTCTTAATTTCCGCCTTGTTCTCGTCAACTAGATGGAGTTGTTTCCCTACCCCTTCCATCTCAAACCATGTGAACCCGAGCCTCCTCGCGTCTTCGATCGACTTGAAAATATCTTCTAGACCCATTACGTAACCATACTTTGTGATCGCGTACAACCAGCACATTCCAATGCGATGCTTCAAAACAGACCGCGCTGCTTGCCAGCCCCGTAGTGGATATAAGCGTGACGGGCTTCGCATGCTGAAGCTGAGTGCGGCAGGTGTTGTAAGCGACGGCAGCCAAGGCGCGAACTCACACAGATTTCGCTTACCAATTGTAATCCCCGGGGTGCATGATCTTTTGCCGATTCAAGGCGTGATTCTTTTCGACATAGACGGAACCCTCCTCTCGACACCGGCAACTGAGGAGAGCGAGAGGCGTAGGTACGTGGAAGCTGTACGAGATGTCATCGGCAAAGAACCAACTGTGGTTCCGCCGCGATTTGCTGGGATGGTGGACCCTCAGATATGCAAGATTATACTTACAGAGCTAGGGCTGAATGAAGATGAGGTCAGCAATTTTCTTCCGAGAGTCCTTTTGAGGTTGAGGGAAATCTACCCAACACTGAAGAAGGAACTAGTACTGAACGAAGGAGTGAGGGAGCTACTAGAAATTCTCGCAACATCGCCCAACCACGTCATCGGCGTACTGACGGGTAACCTAAAGGCTGTCGCCGAGGAGAAGTTAGCCTCTACCGGCATTCGAACCTTTTTCTCCGAACTCTTCTGCGCTGACGACTACTTCGATCGACCTACTCTAGTCGAGAGCGCCGTGAGAATTTGCACAACAAAACATCATCTAGACTCGAGGAAGGAGGTGGCAATTGTTGGAGATACTCCAAGAGACATCGAGGCTGCAAATGCCTCCCGAGCCACTTCGATTGGGGTTGCGAGTGGAGTCTACGCCATGGACCAATTGAGGAAAGCCGGGGCGATGCATGTGTACCCTAACTTGGAACCCACCAAAGAACTCCTTGGTGCGCTTGGACTAATGCCGTAGCGCGAGAAATTCGGAGAGGCCGCCTCTAGCTGAAGTTTGGACTACTCTTGGCAAACGAAGTAAACTCTCAATAGCTCCCTCTCAGTTTAGCGCTGTAGAACCGCCGATGAACGACCATCACATGCTGCGGGAAATACGTGATCAACCCGAAGCGTTCAGAAAGATCTTGGACGAAACGTGGCCCCGCGCACGGGGCATGGCCCGAGCGGCCTGGAACGCATACCGTCCTTCAACATTCTTCCTCACCGGCTGCGGATCATCATATTACGCGGCTATGATCCCTGCTCACTTCTACCAATACTCGCTAGGACTGGACGGACGCGCGTTGCCGGCATCTGAATTCGTATGGTACGCGCCTGGACCGAACGACTGCTCCCCCATTCTGGTCTCATTGTCTCGTTCCGGGAGGACCTCTGAGTCCGTGGAAGCGATCAGAAAGGCTGTGACGGTCGGGATTCCCTCGATTGCTATCACGTCAGATGCTGGGAGCACAATGAGTGAAGAATGCGACTATAGCTTGGTCACTGGGGTGGCGGCTGAGCAGAGCGTAATCATGACGANNCACAGCGACCACCGAGCAGGTTGAGGAGAAGGTCAGAAACATTCCAGCAGACTCCGAGAGAGTTCTCGCTGCGGTTGATGATCAAGCAAAGGCTAGAGCGGGGTCGACGACGGCAAACCGCTTCATCTACCTCGGCTCTGGCGGCAATTATCCTACATGCCTTGAAGGCGCACTCAAGCTTCGTGAAACGTCATACGAGGTTGCGGAAGCGTACCACTCGATGGAGTTCAGGCACGGACCCTTCGCGGAGTTAGAGAAGGGAATCGCCGTTATCGCGGTCATCCCTAAGGGCAAGA
>DAFH01000124.1:2444-2612 GCA_002495485.1 Candidatus Bathyarchaeota archaeon UBA185 | reverse complement strand
CCTACGACGACTTCGACTTCGAAGCGTCGGTCCTCAACTCGGGCGACTCCTGGGCGCGCTGTCAGGTTGCCCTGATGGAGATGAGGCAGTCAGTCAAGATAATCCGCCAGGCATTCAAGTCAATTCCGCCCGGCCCAGTCAGGGTGAAGCTCGGGCCGCAGCCCAGGG
>DAFH01000124.1:0-2415 GCA_002495485.1 Candidatus Bathyarchaeota archaeon UBA185 | reverse complement strand
AGACCCTACAGGCTCAAGATAGGGACGCCGAGTTTCAAGAACCTCGCAGCGCTACCGCACCTCCTGAGGAACGTGCACATTGCCGACATTCCGGTCATATTTTGGAGTTTGAATTACTGGCCAGTGGAGGCCGATAGATAATTCCGACTAAGTACGTATTTGCTACTTAATGGCGAGATTGCTGACATCAAGACCGAGGTTTGTGACGAGCTCATCTACGAACGCTGATGACTCCTTGTCAATGCTACTAGCGTATTCCGTCCATCCCTCTGGTACGCCATCAGCGCCCAGAATCGAATTCGAGCTGATAAACGAAACAGCTAGTTTGGCTTTGGTTCGCTTTTCTCTGTGTCTAAGCGGCAGCTCAATCAACAACCTGCGAACTTCTTGACGCCTATGGAAACTCAGCTTCCATATCTCGCCTTCAGGGTGTGTCGACAATCTCGCGGGGCGTTGCACGGTATAGTACAACTTTGGGTGATAATCGAGGAGCTTCAATCGTTTCTGGAGCTTTCGCAGCAAATCTTCGTTCTTGTTCGTGATAGACAACTCGAATCCGGGCGAATACCTCTTCCGATGGAAGTAAATGCTCCCCTCAGCGTCGAAGAATCCCGCAAAGAAGCTCAGTGACTCGGCGCTGTCGCTGGGTAGGACTCGAAGCCAATCGATGTTCTTCAGCAGAAGAAACTCGAACGACCCATCCAAGTCAACTTCCAAATTCAGTTCGGCAGCTGCTAGCTTGGTTGTCTTTGCATACTTCCTAACGTGCCCATACGAGCCAAAGAGACTGACGAATAGTTCCACAAGCGCCGGATGAGTCGTTCCTGTTCGCACTCGAACTCCCCTACCATGTTTCTCTGAGCTGCAGTCTCCCATCACGAACCCCAGCAAGTAGAACTTCTCGAGTCGATCGCCCGCGAAGGGCTTCCGTTCGTGCTTGGTCACGGTCTTGATTTGTGCTTCAACCTTGTCTCTGAGAGTCACTCCCCTTTTCCTTAGATGACTCCATACAGTCACTCCGGTCAACTCTCCATTAGCGATTTGCCTTAGTGACTCCCCCGCCTGATACCTCGCAACCCATTCGTCCACCATCTTCTCCGTGACTTTCCTTATGTGCTCTGCCCTGCCCCTTCTCTTGATTCCGTACTTCCTGAGGTAGTACAGAACCAGCGTCTCAGCCGACTTTNNTAGGTCTACCCTCTTCGGCGGCCAGACGAGCTCTTCGGACAATCTATTCGTGAGCTCGCGTGCGTTCTTAAGCCCCTCGAAAGAAGATCATCACTGCAAGGAGGGATCTTGCAACGCACCCCGATTGGCGGTTTGCGAGTCTTCCATCCAAGGTTATTAGCAGGGTGGAACTGGAATCCTCAGACGGTCGTTGCTAGCAGATACCCTAGTCCTTTTGGGCGCTCTAATCGTAATCTGGATTATCGCCTCACTGCCCGCCTACGTATCTGCGAAGATGGTCACCGGCGGCAGGGCGACCCTCGGCGAGGCGATGGTCGCAACGTTGGGCGGGGTCATAGTGTACGGGCTCACAGTCGTGGTTATCGCCTTCTTCCTCGGCGCGGTGATAGGGCCGACCGCTCTCGTCTGGGCTGCTATCCTCGGTTTCATGGCGTTCCTGGGGGTCTACAAGTCAGCCTTCCACACGGGTTGGCTGGGTGCATTCGCAATCGCCGTCGTGTCTGTCGTCGTGGCGGTGGTGATCAACCTGGTAGTCGGGGCCTTATTCGGCGTCTCCTTCCCGGCCGCCCTCCCTCACCAAATCAATCTCTGACCGTCCGCTGACGATCGAAAGTTAACCTCACTGTCAAGAGATATTGTCAGCGTGGGCTATGCCAGCATTACACAGCCTTTTGAGGCTGAAGCAGCGATGAGCAAGTTCGCCAAAGAGTGGAAGGCCCAGGAGAAGGACAGCTTCGGAAAGAGGACACGCGAGGCCGTCAAAGGCCCCAAGCCAATCCGGCCTCAGATTCTGAGAGCTACACAGCAGCTGACGGGCGAAGTCAACAGGCTGGACGCAGCCCTGAACAGACTGAAGCAAAGGGAGAATTCAATATTCAAGAAGACGGTTTCAGCGGTCCAGTCGCACGACCAAGAATCGAGCAAGGCATACTCGAACGAGCTCGCAGAGGTCCGCAAGATGACCAAGATCGTCACCCAGTCGAAGATTGCACTCGAGCAGATTACGACGAGGCTCCAGACCGTCACCGACATCGGCGACTTCGCCCTAACGATAGCGCCAGCCATTGGTGTCGTCAGAAACGTCAGGGCGGCGCTGGGCGATGCGATGCCCGACGCCCAAGGCGCACTCGGGGAGATCGGCTCGGAGCTCAACTCAATCCTGGCCGACGTGGGTCAGATAACAGGCACGACCTTCTACACCCAAGAGTCGAGCGAGGAGGCGAACAA
>DAFH01000200.1:28715-28924 GCA_002495485.1 Candidatus Bathyarchaeota archaeon UBA185 | reverse complement strand
GACTCCTTCGACGAACTGTTTGACCTGGACCTTCAAGGCCTCATCAGCCACGGGTTGTTTGAGAAGCGTGAGAAACTCTTTGTTGGCGCTCTCGAAACAGCGTAGAAGTTCGTCCCGCACGAACTCGCCAGTGATCTTGCTGTCAGG
Organism: Candidatus Bathyarchaeota archaeon UBA185; assembly: GCA_002495485.1. Taxonomy (GTDB): domain Archaea; phylum Thermoproteota; class Bathyarchaeia; order 40CM-2-53-6; family 40CM-2-53-6; genus 40CM-2-53-6. Next base: position 28,777 of record DAFH01000200.1, on the reverse strand, counting down.
AACATCGGGCGCGCGATAGTCGCCGGTCATGGGCGATTGTATGACATACGTTATATAAAGCC
>DAFH01000200.1:22377-28571 GCA_002495485.1 Candidatus Bathyarchaeota archaeon UBA185 | reverse complement strand
GGGTCTTCGCAAAGTTCGATTCGCAAATATTCGGCGGCTCCGTGAAGGTCCGGCCCGCCGTCGAAATCGTCAGAGAAGCGATCGCGACTGGAAAGCTGAGGAAAGGACAGAAGATCTTCGAGGCGACCTCGGGGAATTTCGGCCTCGCGCTTGGAATGCTGCGAAGACTCGGCTTCGACGTCATCGTTCTCGTCTCGAGGAAACTCCAGGGCGGAGTGCTCGACGAGTTGAAGAATGAGGGAGTACGATCCATCAACCTAGACGTCGACATCTGCCCAGCGCCGGGACTCAAAGTAGACCAGAACCTGGTCGTCGCCAAGGCAACCGCCTCAAACCTCCGAGAACAACTCCAACGACTAGGTCTAGAGAGCCAGCCCTTCGACCAAGCACGCGGCGAGATAGAGGGACTCCTTGCAAAACAGGACATCATCAACCTAGCCAAGCTGATGGCCCGAATCTATCACGGGTTCTGCCCAGAACAGTACGACAACGACCTCAATGTCAAATCTCACGAAACCGTCACCGCCGTAGAGATCGACCAGCAGCTCAAGAGTCACGGATACACGCTAGGGGACTTCGGACTGATCACGGCATTTGGAACAGGTGGAACGTCAACTGGCCTGGCGAGATACGTTCAGAACAACTATGGACGGAAATCAGTTCACGTCGTCTTTCCACTCTTCTACCAGGACGTGGCTGGCATTAGAACCAGAGACAAAGCAGCTGGCCTAAAGTTCTACCAGCCCGAGCTCTACGCCGGTCAGCACGAGGTAGATTTCGAGGCTGCGAGAAGGCTCCTCAAGTTTTTCGCCAGTAGAGGATACGGGATCGGAGAGAGCGGCGCGCTGGCGCTGTACTCGANNCGCCTACAGATGATAAACTACGGCGCAGGCGAGAAATTCGTCGTCATCGTCGCAGACGACCTCCAGAAGTACATGACGAACCTCGAGCCGCCAGTCGAACCTCCGGGAAGCCTAGAAGCAAACGTCGACGAGGTAAGCGCTGACCCGTCGAGCTACGACGAAGTCCTCTGGACGCATGCAATGTTTGTGCCTAGAGAAGCAGGAATCGATCTAGTGGCTTCGTCCCTACGGGTTGACAGAGAAAAGATCAAAGTTGCACGAGCTCAAGACGTCCAAGCACTCATCACAAGGGAGGACATTCCGGAAGGAATCACCAGATTACTGCCTAGAGGAAGGTCTAGAACCCTACTAGTCTGCATGGCGGGAGGGACTTCATTGAAGGCTGCGGAGATTCTGACGAAGAAGGGCGTTGGAGCCCAGAGTCTGACTGGTGGAATAATGAATCTCGCACAGCTGAGCAGGCAGTCGCCTGAGGAACTGGTCCAGGTAGCCAGCGAGTAGACCCGGAAGCTCATCCAGTTATTTTGCTGGAGACCCGTTGTATGATGTACTCGACAGCCTTGGACACGTCTCCGGCCGATTCTGGCCGCGTGCTGTAGATGTGCAGGAGGATCAACGGCCGGGGCCCTGTTTCTTTGCCCCTTGGATGAGATTTGAAGTACAATCCTGGATAGGCTCGGCGCGCCTCGTCGAGAATTGGAGCGAGGGCAGACTCTATGATTCCTGCGATCTTGAATTGAACCTCAGCAGGCCGGCTTGCGTTGAAACTCTTCAGGAATGGGATGATAGAAGTCTGGAAGATTGCCTTCATCTCGGAAGGAACTCCAGGCAGACAAAATATGGACGTTCGAGACTCATCGAGAAACACTCCTGGTGCAGTCCCGACGGGATTGGGCAGAGCCTTAGCACCTTTGGGCAGCGTGGCCATCTTCGTCCGATACCTCGTGAGCCTCGGTCGAGTCTCAAGGCTCCGATAGTGCTCTTCGACCAGCCTGAGAGCTTCGTCGTTCAAGCTCAGAGGCTTGTGAAGAGATCGAGCCACGCCCGCGAGGGTCATATCGTCATGGGTTGGACCCAAGCCGCCAAGCGTTATCAGCACGAGAGGTTTTCGCCCGATCGCTTCGCGGACTCCGGAAGAGATCGACTGAAGAGAGTCCCTCAATTGGGTAACTCGCTCAAGGATCCACCCATGTTGGTTCAACTGCTTCGCCAGCCAGTGCGAGTTCGTGTCGAGAGTATGTCCGATGAGAAGCTCATTCCCAACCGATATGATCTCGGCCGTTAACGTCTTCGGACCTTTCCGACTTCTCAACTAGATTAACTCCTACTTTCCTTGCAACGAGAGAACCGCGGCTAAAGCCCCGGCCAGTGCATGGGACATGTCTCTTCCAAACCCGATGATTATGAGATCGTTGTTCGACGGCTTGAGCTCGTTCCGAAGACGAGCATTCTCCTTCGGCGCCAGCATAGCTAGATTCTTGTTGTCCGGAGGAATCACCAGTTTTCCTCCGACAACCGCTACAGTGATCGAGCCCTCGGCCCCCGCCTTGATCGCTTCGTCTCTCTGGGTGATCCCGGTCATTCCAGACACGTGCCGTCGCAATACGTGAACGCCCATGGCATGACCCTTGCCTACCAAGTCCGACTCTTCGAGTGGAAGAATCTCTTTGACCGATAACTGGCGTAGGAATCTGTGGAGGCTCTGCTTCCCCGTCTTGGACAACTGGACCCCGGTTTCAGTGACTGAGACGACGCCGGTCTCACTGAGCCTCTCGAGTAGTCCCCGAGCTACGCCGACCTTGATGTCGAGAGCGTTGGAGAGAGCCCTTCTTCCTACGGGCCCCTCTCTTTCGATCAGAACGAGTGCATTGAGAAGCTGAACCGGGCTTAGCTGTGGCAGGGGTCCTCTGGAGCCGCGTCTCCACCCCTCAAGGATCGTTTCGACGATATTGTCCGGCTTTGCGCGGGGCAGGGTGAGTCTAGGTCCGTCGAGGAACTTCTTAGTGAATAAAGCCTCTGCCGAACGTCGCGTAGGATCGGGCTGCGAGATCTTCCGCAGACTAGGGTTTCTTCTTGTCGCTGAGCCACCATTTGAGATAGTCTTTCTGGCGGCGTTTCTTCTCCTCGTCCACAGTCTCCTGACTCTGGAGAATCTTTTCGCGACCCTGAAGAAGGTCCTGTTGCGTGTACGTTAGCCCGCAGCTCTTACAGGCATATTGCTTGATTGCGGGGTCGTAGCTTAGGTTTCCACCGCACTCCAAGCAATAGTTCGGCATTCTCTTACATGCGCCTCGAATTTGAAGAGCGATCGGGCTACCGAACAGATAAAGATTCGGTTACCCCGACACGAAAAAAATGCCAAGATCGGGCCGGAAGTGTATCTCTGGAGAACTGTTAATATGGCAAGACCGCCGCGAACCATCGGCGATATCGAATGCCTCAGAGTCACGGTAGCCAGTACAAGAGAAAACCGACAGGTGGAACGAAGAGAGCCTGGCGAGGAAAGCGAGCATACGAAGCCGGCTCGGAACCAACTGAGACGATACGGGGGGTTGCCAAGAAGAGGTGGGTCCGAACGCAGGGAGGAGGTTTGAAAGTCCGGCTAGCAGCGGCGGATGCGGCTGTCGTCACGGACAAGGCCTCGGGCAAGAGTTCAAAGTCGAAACTTCTTCGAGTCGTGCGAAACCCTGCGAACGTGGACTACCAGAGGAGAGGCGTCATCACAAAGGGAGCGATCATCGAGACTGAGCTGGGCCAAGCGAGAGTGACGTCGAGGCCCGGCCAAGATGGCGTCGTCAACGCGATTCTAGTCGAGAAGAGCCAGAGAGAATAATTTCCCCAGTGGTGGGCGAGTTGAAACGCCCCGGCTTCATCACCGTCTGGCCCGCACATCTGGACAGTACCAAGACCAGAGGAGAAGGACGCAGACTCCCAGTGTCAAGAGCAGTCAAACAACCGAGCATGAAAGAGGTATGGCAGGCCGCCATGGCGCTCGGCTACTCGCCGGAGACGACCGATAAGGCCGCACTGTCAAAATCTCCATGGGAGAAGACCGGATACGTCACCATCAAGAAAGCGGGACAGAGACCCATCATCCTCAAAAACATAGCCGGCGAGATAGTCAAGAACCGGCAGAAGGAAGCTCAAGCGGCCGAGCCGAAGAAACGATAGAGAGACATCGGAACCTCACCCGTAAATACCGTCACGGAGACAGACACTCCATGAGCCACGGGGCTACAGAAAGTGTATTCGCGCCTGGAAAGAGGCTTTCATCGAAGTTACTCGGGACTTTTTCTGAGTCTGGGACTGCAGGAAGCCGAGATGGTCAGACGGGAGCCTGAACCATGACAGAAACGGTAATCCTCGTCGATCAGAAAGACAATCCCATCGGATACGAGGAGAAGATAAGCGCCCACAGCAACGGCGGAAAACTCCACCGGGCATTCTCCATCTTCGTCTTCAACTCCAAGGGAGAGGTGCTTCTCCAGCTGAGAGCCAAAGCAAAACACCACTTCCGAAACCTCTGGACCAACCCGTGCTGCAGCCACCCACGAAAAGGCGAGGAGTTGGAGAGGGCGGCTCACAGAAAACTGAAGCAAGAGTTCGGATTCGACACGGACCTGAAGGAAGCGTTCAGCTTCATCTACAAAGCTACGGACCCTGAGAGCAAGCTCACAGAGCACGAGTACGACCACGTGTTCGTCGGGACGTTCGACGGCGTACCAAAACCCAACCCGGAAGAAATAGACGATTGGAAATGGACCACCCCGGACAGGTTGAAGCGGGACATTGCGGCGAACTCGGCCAGCTACACTCCATGGTTCAAGATCGCGTTCGAGACTCTGGAGAAGAAAGGACTGGTGCCGTAAGCCCCTCAAAAACTAGTTTGAGGGAGGCTTTCTGTTAGGATACATCACTATCTTCCCAGAGTGGCCCGATTTCATCAGCGTGAACGCTTTCTCAAACTCTTCCAGAGCGAACCTGTGAGTAATCACCTTCGACAGATCGACCTCTCCCGCCTTCAAGACCTCGGCCGTCTTGTACCAGGTGCCCCAGAGTCTGCGGCCGAAGACCCCACGCACTCTAGCGTCTTTGAAGACTATCCAGTTCGCTACGTCCATCTCGACGTTCTTTGAAGGAAGACCGAACAGGACAGCCGTCCCGCCCGGCCGGAGAACCTTGAACCCCTCCTCGAACGAAGGAGGAGCACCGGACATTTCGAAGAAGACATCAACACCACGACCGTCAGTCAGGTCCATTATCCTCTTCACCGGGTTCTCCTGTGATCCGTTGATCAACACATCCCCTCCCATCTTCTTGGCTAGATTCAGCCGGTAATCCACAATGTCCACGCCGAAGATCTTGCTTGCCCCAAACGACTTGCAGAGCCCGATGAGGCAGGCCCCGATAGGACCACACCCAAAGATGGCGACCTTGTTCCCTGAAATTTCCGCCGCGGAAGCCGCGTGAACCGCGTTACCAAGCGGCTCTTGCGCAGACGCGATCTCGATCGGGATCTTCTTGTCGTTCAGCCAGGCACTCCCTTCGTGGAGCAGGTGATACTCCGCGAAACAGCCGTCGGTATCGACTCCTCGAAGCAGCATTCTCTCGCAGATGTGGCCGTTACCGGTTCGGCACTGGAAACACTTCCCACAGTTGATGTGGGTTTCGCCCGAGACAATGTCCCCCTCGCGGAGATCCGAGACCTCCTTGCCCGCCTCAACAACCTTCCCCGCGAACTCGTGTCCCATGATGAGCGGAGGCTTGACACGGTGAGCCATCAACTCGTGCCAATCATAGATCTGCATGTCGGTTCCGCAGATCGACGTCGCTTCGACCCTAACGAGAATGTCTCTGAGACCGAGCTTCGAAGGCGCGGGCCACGGACCGTACACGGCACCAGGTCCCGGAGTCGTCTTCACAATGGCGTGCATCTTTTCTCTCGACAAGCTTCCCTAGGCTCGCTTCCTCGCCGATCACATCGAGTGTAAAACGTTATTGCCGAACCAATTCTGGGGGCTCGGTAAAACGGTAAAGCGTTTTAGCTAGCTTNNCGAAGCGGGCCATGAGCCAGCAGCCTAGCCTGCAGAGGGAGCCACTTCTCGATAGTCTCAGGAAAGAGCTTGAAGGTCTTGACAGAGACGATCTTCTCTGGCGAATTCGCACCCTTCAAAGTCCTTCTGCACCGCATGCAAAGGTGGATGGAAGGAACGTCCTTGTATTATGCTCCAACAACTATCTCGGCTTGGCGAACCATCCCAAGCTGAAGCAGGCGGCCATCGCGGCGACGCGAAAGTACGGCGCAGGCTCAGGATCCGTCAGAGTCATTGC
>DAFH01000200.1:1443-22281 GCA_002495485.1 Candidatus Bathyarchaeota archaeon UBA185 | reverse complement strand
AACCACGGGAGCATCATCGACGGCTGCCGCATGACCAAGGCCGAGCGCCGCGTCTACAAGCACAAGGACATGGCCGACCTTGAGAGACAGCTCAACGACACGGATCGTTTCCGGAGAGTCCTCGTCATAACAGATGGCGTGTTCAGCATGGACGGAGACATCNNGTTTTCAGCATGGACGGCGACATTGCACCCGCCGATAGAATCGTTGAGGTCGCACGCGAGCATGCTGCAATGACCTATATCGATGACGCTCACGGTGATGGAGTTCTCGGCGAGGCCGGACGAGGAATCACGTCTCACTTCCATATAGAGAACAGAGTCGACGTGGAAATGGGCACATTCTCGAAAGCGTTCGGATGCGTAGGAGGCTACGTCGTCGGCTCGAAGACTCTCTGCACCTACCTCCAGAACAAGGTCCGAAGCTACCTACTGTCCGGGTCACAGCCGCCCGCCGTACCGGGAGCCTGCATAGCCGCTATTCAGCTCGTGCAGAGGACGCCCGGGCTTGTGAAGAAGCTCTGGGACAACACGAGATACTTCAAGAAGGGACTGAAAGACCTCGGATTCGACACTGGAAACAGCGAGACTCCAATAACGCCGGTGATGGTAGGTGAAAGCGGAAAGGCCCACAAGCTCGCAGACAGCATGTTCAAGCTCGGCGTATTCGTTCTCCCGATTGTCTATCCGATGGTCGCGAAGGACAAGGCCAGGATCAGGACCATCGTTACGAGCGCACACACGCGAAGAGACCTCGACCAGGCAATCAGCGCATTCGAAAAAGCCGGCAAAGAACTCTCACTAATCTAAGAGATTCACGCCGGACACGAGACTCTGGTAAAACAGAAACGTCGACTAGCCAGTCCTCTTGTCGTCCGTGGGCGTCTCGTCGCTCGTCTCAATCACCAACGGTCCCACGTAGCCGCAGTCCGGACAGCGGTAGATCATCCCTGTGAAGCCTCCCATCCATAGAGTGATCTTGTCGGACTTGCACATCGGACACAACCGATTCGTAGACATCAACTGGGAGGAGGTGCCGACGGATCGGCCCTGGGTCCGCCGCCGGGTTGACTCGTCGGAGACGAGAGAGAGTTCCCACAATTAGGACAGAACAAGGTACCACTCGCTATACTTTGGCCGCAGCGTGAACAGAAGGCAACAGTCTGCGGAACGTTCGGTGGCGTAGGCGCAACCTGTGGTTGCCTTCTCCTACTAATCACAAGAACCAGTACAACGGCAACGATGGCCAGGACGGCTACGGCGGCGATTATCTCGGGAAGCAACGACTGCAGAAAACCAGTTAGCCCAGCTGATGTCTGAGGAGTTACCGTTAGCACGCTTGTCGTTTCAAACGTTCCAGGCCCAATCCACGCGTTCAGTGCAGCTTCGTAGACCTGCAAGGTGCCTAGGACATTAACAGTGTGATCCCCGTTCCCAAGATTGCTGGGGATGGCGATTGAGATGGGGTGATTTGTTATCCCAGGCCCGAAGTCTATCGGACTGATGGCGACACTTCCATCCCAATCGGTGACCACTGAAATGTCGACGAGTCTATCATTTGTCTGATCTGCGTTGTTGAGTGTCAAGTTGAGCGCCAGCGTGTCTCCAGGATGGATCGTGGTGGGAAAGGTTACGCGCACTGAAGGGAGATGAATCGGTTGCACGCCAGTAGCGAACGCGTGTTCGCTGGCTACCACCGATGTCCCGTTGGATGAAAGATAAGCCGGCCACAGATCACTCGCTGTGCTGTTGAGGTCTACCGGACCGTTGGTCTGGGCAGAGAACACGCCCTGGCTGGTCTGCGTGTTCCATTCATCGATCCAGAGCGTTGCTGAGGTGTAGTTGAAGTCGGAATCTGAATAAACGACCGGTTGCCCTGCGGGTTTGTAAGGACTCGAATAATACTGCTCCGTCATGAGACCGGTGAAGAAACCGTTCAGCGATGTGCTAGGAGTGCCTACAAAGGAGCTGGCACCAAATCCGCTGTACGACTGCAACGCAGACGATCCAGTGTTCAAATCGCGCGCACTCATGGTCACATTCGTAATGCCAACGCTGAGCGATAGAAGCACGAGATCTCCTTGGCTAACGCCGGGTGCAGTGAAATTTTCAATCCCCCCTCCACCGCCAGTCGGATATATCGAAATCCCATAGTAGGCGTTGAACACTTCATAGCTCATTTCGAAGCCAGGTAAGTGACCGCCTGTATCATTGGGCCATTTGTAGGATAGACCCACTTGATACCAGTAGTCCATATCGGACAATCCCGAGAGCAGGTACGCGGGTCCGTCTCCGTCAGGACCCGTCTGAGCAACCGCGGTTACGTTGAATGTTAGGCTCACGAAATTCTGCGTGAATGTCATGCCCGACTGTTCATCGTAAGGCAGACCCGTGTACGAACGAGTTGCAGGGTAGTAGACTGGTTGAAGAGAGGATTGGACAGAATCGCGGGCCGTAGCGACGTAATGTGAGGGAAGACCTATCGCGAGCTGTGCAATGCTGGCCGAGGGAATCGCGAGAAGGAGAACGACAGCGATGACCCAGTATTTACGAGAATGGGCATGGCCGATGCCGAGCCGGGAACATTGCATCGGAGTTCGCTGGTAAGAAGGAGCCGGCCCGACACATAAACAAGTTCCTAGGTCCGAGATGTGACGGTGGCCTAGACGATTTACGAGATATGACTCGATTGTAAGATCNNCTTGGCATCTCAGTTTTGTTCGAATGTGAGTCCGACTTCGGGCTTTCGGCAAAGTCGTCTTGGCCTGGTTCAACCAGACGAGTGTCCCGGTGACTGGTTCCGAGAATCTGATCCCAGTTGATTGCTAGACTGAGTCAATGTTGAGCCGCAGTTTGGACAGAACCGCATGGTCTGGTCCACCATTCCACCACACATTCTGCAAGTGGCGGGACCTAGGAATGGGGCGAGCGTCTGCGATTTTCTTCGCGTGACGACCAGAACCACGAGTGCAATTCCGGCAGCGACATAGAAGAGAATCAGCAAGGGGAGGGAATCGCGTATGATCACTGTCAGTCTCGCCATGAGGGTTGGATTGCTCGGAGGTGTCGATGCTGTTGCTCTACCGCCTACTTGGATTCTGGCGATCGAAGAGATCGGCGTCGCAACGATCCATCCCGGAATCTGGACATCTAAGAACTGATAGGCTGCGACTATCGTGACCGTGTAGTTCCCGTTTGTCGTTCTGGACGGAATCGTGATCTCTGTGCTGAACATCGAGTCGCCGATTATGTTCGAAGAGGCAGGCGAGGTCGCGTTATAGGCGCCTAGATCGCCCGAAATGGTAAGGGACGTTATCTTGATCGTCAGACCCGACGGATCATGAACCTTCAATCCGATTCTGGCCTGCTCGCTCGCACGATAGTTGGAGAGGGCTGAAGACGATAGTGAAGGAAGAGTGACTGGCGTGAGACCGGTAACCAGTTCCGTTTTGCTTGCAACTTCTGCCACGCCGTGGGACGAGAAATATTGAAGCAACGCTAGATTGTCGAGACCAGTCGGCGCTATCCAGTCCGTAAACACTGGCTGCAGAGTGTTTGCGTCGAACTCGTTCACCCACATTGTGCCAGAAGAAACGTTCGAGTTGGCCTGGCGATAAACGACAGGCACTCCCGTCCCATCGTATTCGGCTGACTGGTACTGTTCAGTCATGAGTCCGGTGAAGAAACCGTCGTTGTCCGCCACAATATTCAATCCCAAGAACTGGTTCTCTCCGTATGCACTCCACAATTCTGATACAGTCGAGTTTGTGTTCCAATCTAGGGCTCGCATCACGACATAGTTTCCTGAAAAATCGAGGCTCAACCGGACTGTGTCGCCTGGATGAACGGTCAAGGTGTCCAGTTCAGCTCCGCATGCGGCCGGGAAGATCGACCCTTGGCAGCGGTTTGAACTGCAGTTGTGTGTAAAGCACCCCATGAAGACCTCGTAGTCCATGTTAAAACCGGGCGAAGCCAGGCCGCGGTTGTCGGGCCACATGTACGACAAACCTACCTGATACCAATAGCCTGCCGCCGTCACGCCATTCAGCAGGTATGCCGGGCCTACGCCTGAAGCGAGGTCTGTCTGCTCTACGGCGGTCACGTTGACCGCGATCCTGCTTAGATTCTGGCCAAATGTGATTCCAACCTGTTCATCATAGGAAATACTCGGATAAACTGGAGCAAGAGGCGGACTCCGAAATTCGACCCCTACGTGATGGGGACTGCTTACGTTGGAAGGGAACTCAGCCTGCAAGGCCGTTGAACCGAGCGTGGGAGTCGCCAAGAGGAGAAGCACCGCGATTACGAACGGTCTGCGCGTACCGGACTGGTCTTCTCGAAATCCCTCTGGCCCATCCCCTCCAGAGGTCATTGGTACGATCAGGAATTGGACTGTCGACGGCGGAACTTAAACAAATTCCTAGCCCCTTTCAGTTAGAAGATCGTTATGATGTCGGCGGCGGAGAGTCTTCTATGGGTTGAAGAGAAAAAAGTGGGGTTTGGTAGCTCTGGACTCAGTATCTCAGTTTGTTAGAATGTGAGAGAGTTGATACAGGCTCTTCTTCTCTAACGCCGCGCTCTGCGATCGGATTGCGCTTGGGGACTGGTTCATACTTGGCTTTGAACCAGTCGGGAATGACGACGGCCCTGAGGAGCTCCTGGATGGTTATTCCTCGCGCTCGTGCTTCTTCGCTAAGCAACGTNNGTGAACGTCTGTTCGCCGAATGCGACCATGACCTTGTACGATATTTTCTTTCACGCTACCCGGCTCTCGAGAATCTCGCGCCTTTGCAGGACTCTCGATTTCCTATATTGTATGTAACAACCGGGAAGCAATATAAGAGTGCCGGCTTTCCCGGGTCGATCATTTACTTTGAACAGTGAGATGCGCCGCACTCGCGGTTCATTACGGGAAACTTGAACGGAATTCTTGAGAGGCACTTTTGGCTTGTCCAGAATAGTTCCGCGCTGCTCATGTCGAGGAGAACTGGTGATCACCGGAGAGATGCGAGGCTCTGACGGCTGGCGAACAGGGTTCTATCTCCTGTGCAAAGACTGTGGAAAGAAATGGACCTACTCGGGTGGAGTCTATCGACAGGACACGTCCCAGTAGAGTCTTGTCTCTTGACCTGATGGAGAAAGAGACACGTGATCAGCTAGGCGAGCTTCCACTATTCGCTTCTGAACTACGCAAGCGTAACGGGTTTCGTGGATTAGACCCTTCACAAATGGTCTTCACCGGCTCGGGAGACTCGCACGCCTGCTCGCTCTTCGCGCACTACTTCTCCGACGGGCTCGCTTGCGCCGCTGACCCCTATGAGCTAGAGCTGAGTCCCGAGAGTTGCAGAGGCAAGACCGTCTTCATCATTTCTGTAAGTGGCAGAACTAGGGCGAATGTGCGGTTCGCGAGAAGAATCAGGCGACTAGCCCGAAAAAGTATTGCGATAACGTCCAACTCTGCCGGCCCGCTTTCGAAAGCTTGCGATGATACGATTCGCATTCCCTACAATATACCAGCAGCAATCACGCCCGGAACGCTTAGCTTCACCTTGTGCCTTCTCGCCGTAGCGTCTACAGTCGAGAGGATTCAAGCGTTGGGAGATCTCGCAGAGGGGGACGCCCGCGCCAAGCGGTGGGCGCAGAGTTTGACGATTATCCCTCGCGGATCATTCCTGTTCACCGGATCTGGGGTAGGCTACGCCTTGTCGGCCTACGGCGCGTTCAAGATCCAAGAGGTCTTGGGGCAGCCTGCGGATTATGTGCATACAGAACAGCTCGCTCACTCGAAAATCTTCTCCGTTGGAAAGGCCGACAACATGGTCTGCTTTGCTCCGCCCTTGGACCGAAAGACGCTTCATCTCTCAGAGACACTTTCAAAGAACGGATTTCGCGCACATCTGTTGACGAGCGAGTCGCGAAATCCTCTAGTGGCCGGATTGGAGGCCGCGTTCGCCTTCCAGCATCTAGCCATAACTCTCGCAAGGAAGAGAGGACTCCGCGAAGTCTCATTTCTCGCCGACAGAAAGAAGCTGCGGCTCAGCAGTCGACTAATTTACTGACAAAGGCGACGCGGCCATTGCCGAATGGATGTGCTGGTACACGTCTAGCAGATTGTCAGTCTCCATCTGATGGTTAGCGGTCTTTCTCACCTTGTCGATGCTTGTGTTAAGCGCGATGGAGTAACCGACGACGCGGAAAACCGGAACGTCGTTGAGTAACTCGCCGACATGTACGACTTTGCTGAGCGGGACGGACATCCACGCACAGTATTTCCGGATTCCGAGCCTCTTGTCTGGTAAGGGCTCGATGTCGTCTGTTATGACGCCGCTCTTTGCGGCTACCTTGGAGGATACGTATCCGTTGAAGCCGAAGCGTTCGACTAGGTACTGGCAGAGAAAGTCAGGGTTGTCCGTTGTGAGGATTACCTGGACGCCAAAGCCTAGGAGCTTGTCGACCGTCTCGCGGATGTTTCGCATCATCTCGACCTTTCCGACTTCGCGGAGTATGTCTTGGAGGCTCATTCCTATGAGGAGTTTGTACTGTGATAGTAGGCACTGGCCGATGGTTATGCGCTTCTTGCGTTCCATCTCGTCGAGGGCATCCCATTTCTCGCCTATTCCGAGGGCGCGCGCTACGGTTGTGAGTGCGGGTTTGCGGAATAGGGTCTTGTCGACGTCGAAGCTGACCATGACGAACCTCCGACCCGTCAAAGATCTGCTGCTCGAGTTGTGAATAGACTGTTAGATAATCGGCCTAGAGTGGTTCCACGTAGCCGAAGTGTTCACGTATGATACTCCGAACCTGCTCGGCTCTCTCTTGCGTGTTCTTGTCTAGGTAGATCTTTACGATGTGGTCCTTCTCGGTTTCGGTCTGTAGTCCTTCCTTGTGGAATTTTTCGAGGGCTTCGTTCATGCTGAAGTGGTTGCCGAAGGTTGCGATGACGATTGCTCGGTTTTTCTTTTTTCCGCCTAGTCTGATGGCTGTCTTGCGGAATCCTTCGGCTAGACCGTAGGCCATGATTGTTCGATGGTCCTGTCGATTTGTTATATGGTTATTTGTGGGAGCGGGTTCTTGTCGCTGGGCCTTTTTCCGAGGACTCTTCCGAGCTCTATTTCGACCGCTCGTCGTTTTGATCTGTTTCCGCTGTACCATCGGTCGATCTGGTCTGGTCCGTACTTGTGGCGGAAGAGTTCGAAGACGTGGTCGAGCTTGTCTTGGACGAGTCGTCCGGTTCCTTCGAAGAGTATCTCCGAGACTTCCACTTCTACCCGCGGGGTCTTGGAGATGTTCTTCCACCAGTTGGAGGATTCGTGGGCGAGGAAGTAGAGCTTGTAGTCTTCGAAAGCGAACCAGAGCTCCACGTCGTGGTTTAGCCGGGTCTTTCTTCCCTTGGTTGTTAGGGTGAGGTAGGGGGTCTCTTCGAGTACGATCTCGCTTGTAGCCATGTCTATTCTCCTATTGGCTCTACGGATACTGGCTGGGCTTTTTCTGAAGGTTTCGTGGGCTGTCTCTCCGGAAGTAGGGTGTATTTTCCGTCGGGGGTTCGATAAANNCGACTTCCGCGTTCGGGTCTGATTTTCCAGGCCAGATGGTTATTCCGAGGAAGTCGCCATTGGGGAGTTTTGTGGAGAAGCGGGCTCTGGGGGTCTGCTTCTCAGCCATCATACCATGTCAAAGGGTCTCGGCCCCGTATAAATTCGAGCGTTCTCGTTTGGGCCGTTAGCTATTTAGACCGAGGGGTGACGGGTCTGCTGTGATTGGTATGAGCCAGAGCGATCTGAAGGCACAGAAGGGTGACACTATCTCGGTCCACTATGTAGGAAAGTTTCCGGGCGGGAAGGTCTTCGACACGTCGATCCGATCGGTCGCGGACAACAACGCGAGCTATCCGAAGTCCCTCGAGTAGACCCCGCGCAACGCNNGAGGTCGTGATTCCTCCAGAGAAGGCTTATGGAAAGTCGGGTAATCATCCGATGGTTGGCAAGACTTTACAGTTCAAGCTGAGAGTGACCAACATAAAACGGCCGTAAGGGGCTCTTTGTAGCGGGTTTGTGTCGCGAGGGATTTTTATTTTTGGATTCTCTCGCTGGTACCGGGTTTGGTACCGATTGACTGGTACCAAAAACCGAAGCTGGATCTTACCGCTGGTACCGGTTTACGCCGGAATGGTAACGGGTCTGCACGTCTACTCCCATTTCGCGTCATAATGATCTTTCGGGGCTGGCCCACTGGTTAGCTAGCCGCGGCCTCTTCCCTAGACCATTGGAGGGACGCCAAAGGCTAAGGCGCGTCTTGGAAATCCCCCGGGCTGCCCTCCCGGTTGGGGCCCCGGGGTGACGGTCCTTGGTTCCTTCTTGCGCTCTTTTCCTTCCCCTCTTCGTGCGGCTCGTAGAAGCAGGAGAACGACGCCAATTAGGAGAACGACCAACCCTGGGATTTCGAGTACACCTATGGATACCAGAATCGCTCCCAGAACTATTAGGAGAACGCCTCCAATCGTAAGAGGATTCAATCTTCTAGATCGCTGCTTTGGCTTCTGGGATGGTCGGATTCTGTTCGAACGAAGCTAGCACCATTGAGAAAACTACTGGGTTGCTCCGCAGAACGGACACTGAGTCGCGTTCTCGTCCATCAGCCGATTACAGTATTTGCATCTCACCTTCACGACCTCGCGGGTTATCACCTGTGGCGCTGATTGAGGCGCGGGCGTGGTGCTGGTCTGCGGGTAGGAGAGTGGGGTTTGGAATCTGACCAGGTTTTCGCGGATTATTCCGTAGGCTTTCTCCGCGTCGCCGTTGGGTAGGTCTTGAAGGGTTAGCGGGTCTCCGCCGAATCTGAGGACGCATTTGACGGTTGATCTGAGTATTCCTTTTTCGAGTAGGACGTTGGCTATGTCTGCGTAGGAGAAGTCGGTGTAGTCCTTCTTCAATCCAAGGGCGTGGGGGTGGCGTAGTATAATGCGGTCGTTTGTGAGGAGGACGGAGTCTATGTTGATCTTGGGATGATAGATCTTCTGCTGAATGTACAGCTCAACGCGCTCGTTGGGTCCGAGAAGTTCGACAACATCCGTCGGTGCCTGGCTCAACAGTTCTCGCTCGTTTGTATTCGTCGGCTTGGATGAAAAAACTTGTGCTTTAGACGTCCAATCAGGGATTCATCGTCGTGGGTTGCGAGATCTGTCCTGGGATCTCGCCCCTGTTGACTCGCGCCCAGGCGAGGTAGATGGCAGTGGCATAGATGATTGCTGGAATGAAGTTCAATAGTCCAATGGTTTGTAGCTGTGACTGTAGGTTCGTAAATGGTGCGGGGTTGTAGGTGGTCCCGTTGAAGGACTGGGAGGCTGCGTTCGCGACCAGCGGGCTGATTAGGATGAAAGTGATGCTGGACACTGCGAGGGCGGCGGCGTAGCCTGTCCAGAGAAGAATTCTGCCCGGCTCGTTCTGTATGGCGTATGTGAAGAGAACCTCCGCGATTCCGCTTATCGCTCCACCGACGGCCGAGAAGACGAGGAGTATATCGAAGCTCGACGACAGCGACTGGCCGAGCGTCGTAGCATTGAACGTGCCGCCTACGCTACTTGAGATGCCCGCAGACACGACCGCTACTGTAAAGACCACAATGCCCGTTATCACGACTCCAAATCCTACTACGAAGATGATGATCGACCATATCGTGTTCCTAGCGTGTGCTTGGCCGAACGCCTTCCTTCCGACGATGACGAGAATTGCTCCAACGAGCAGAAGAATGTCGCCCACAAATGCAACGTAAGGGACTGGGGTTAGAAGAACGCCAATCAGAATAAGTAACAGCCCTGTCTTCGTTCTGTCGATTTCACGCGCTCTATCTTGAGCCGCCATCGCAGCCGCATAGTTGTACGCGGGGGCCTGCCGAAAGCCATGACTCGGGCCCATCGGCGGAGTGGGCAAGGTCTGACCCTGCGTGACAGTAGTTAGAGAGCTGCCGCACCTAAGGCAGAACTTGGCCCCTGGAGTATTGACGGTGCCGCATTGAGGGCAGGCTATTGAGACTGACAACCACGGATTCGTGCCGTCAAGTTCGTTATTAGCGCTTGCTGACGCTGGTTGAGAAGCCACGCATCACTGAACGATCGCTACCAAGTGCTTGGTGCGGCCGCCGGGATTTGAACTCCCGAGCCGTTCAATGGCTTCCCGGGTCGTCAGCGTTCTGCTGAACGCTGCAATGGCAGGCTGATATCATAGACCAGGCTAGACCACGGCCGCATAAATGAACGCGACTGATATGCTCACTTAAAAACTGGCCAACGAATGCGTCTCGAATAGAGAGCCGGAGCTGTTGTTGTGCTTCTAGCGTCTTAAATAGAAAACTCCACGACAAGAGCCTTCAGGTCGTGCGCGACACTGAGTATCGCGGTCGAGAATCTGAGGCGCGATCTGAGATCCCGCGTAGCCAGCGACAGACAGATGTCTCTCGGCTGGATAACAGTACCTCTACTCCAGGTGCTCTCTGTCGCTATCGTTTTCATCGTCTTGATCGCGATCATAATCAGCGCCGTTCTCGCTGCAGCATCAGGGACTAGCCTAGTCATTGACGTTTCGACCATCGACGCCATACTAGTCATCTACGCTGTAACGGCTTTCATCCTTAGCATAGTCTTCTCATTGATGCTTTACCGGCTGGTCAGACGGCGGAACTCGCACTTCACACGTCAACTGTTCATTTACGAGGATCTAGCGAGAGCTGCCAAGGAGGTCGCAGCAAAGAAGGGCGTTGACGCCTCCTCTTCATTGAGCAATCTCGAAAGATTATCGAGAGAAGCTCAAGTCGATGAAAGGGTACGGGACCCTGTTCTCTGGTCCGCAATTCTCGTATTCGCTGCTGGGGCGACGATCCCGTCCGTGTCCGCGGTTTCGGGTTTTACAGGGATAGGCTTGGTCGCAGTATTCGCTCAATACTACGTCTACTACTTCCTGATGAAAGAGTGGTTCGTCCATGAGAGGCGAGAGGACTACTTCATAGACGAGCTCTCCAGACTCTCAACTACCACGGGCCTCAGCCTCGCGCTTCCCCGTCGAGCCCAGCCCATCCCGAATAGAAGCTTCGCAGTGTATCTCATCCTGACCATAGTGACCGTCGGGTTCTTCGGAGTCTACTGGGTCTATGTCCTTCTCTCGGACCCTAACCAACACATGCGCTACCAATCGGTGGCCGAGGACACCATGATCGGACAGCTGTCGGCGGCGATCGGTTAGTTCCTACCTTGCGGATGATCTTGCTCCTAGCCTCTGTCTTTGGTTGAGAACCATCGAAGCTGATATAACACCCGGCTTAAGGACGATATGCGAACAAGGATTCTAGCAGGAACAGAACATGGCCGAGTTCTATATCGATGGTCAGAGCCTTGGAAACCAGCAGAAGACTCAGCCCCGACAGGCGAAGATTGCAGTCGCCTTCAAGGAGAAACCGAACTCAGCCTTCCAGCTCCACTGGGAGGAGATCGGCGACCGGACAAACAACGAGGCCGAGTACTACGCCCTCCTCAAGGCACTCAACATGATACAAGCCAAGTGGCCGGAGCTGGCTACGGCTACGACTCGGAAGGGAGTAGACCCCATTAAGGTCTATTCTGACTCTCTTCTCATTGTCAACCAAGTCAAAGGTGTCTACGAAGTCACGGACGCACGGCTTCGACAGCTCTGCGACAACGTCCGGACAATGATGAAGAAGCTGGGCTCGGTCAAGCTCGAATGGATTCCACGAGAGGAGAACTATGCGGGCCAGTGGATCGAGGAGAGGTGGAAGGGTGGAAAGGTGGAAGTCATCAAAGATGGACAGCCTGCCGAGGTTGTCGCGAAAGCCTGAACTGCCGATTCTGTCTCTCGGGTACTAAACACCCATATTCGCAACGGGGTAATCGCCTAGTCGTGACCCGGCTTGGGCAACGTTCCGGAAGATATTGCTCGGATACTCGGTCCCGGCGAACAGGTCCAGCTCTACATTCAGCAGAAGATCTATCATCCNNAAACGAGAGGATTATTCTCCGACACCCCCACGATCTGAGATTGAAGCGCGACTTCACGGACTTCTCTTATACGGACGTGGCCAACGCTATTCTGGACAAGGGCCTGCTTAGATCCACCGTGAGGTGTCAACTCAGGCTCGGAGGAGAATCGCTGAACCTGGGAGATCTGCCGAACTCTGACGCTGAGAAGGCGTACGGGATCATCCGGTCCAACATTGCGAGATACCAGACTCCATTCGCTACTGGATACGCGGCGATGGCACCGGCCGGTCCGATGCCCCAGCCGATGCCGACTGCGTCGATGGGGGTCAGATGCCCCAAGTGCGGCCAGATCAGCGCCCAGGGCTCAAGGTTCTGCGGCGGCTGCGGGAACCAGCTATAACACGTAGACAAGACGAGAATTCGGGGATCAAGGGACACTGGTGGGGTCCCAGCTGGTCCTGAGATTGGCTTGCATTCCACACTACTCAGCTTTTCCTCTCGACCTTAAAGGATGGACCTCGCGGGGTGCTAGCGGCGATGGGCGAGACCACCGGTTNNTGGGCGCCGGAACTAAGGATTGCAAACCCACCACCCTCTCTTCTTGTAAGATACACTCGAAAGGAGAAGGAATTCTTCTACGACTATGCTAGCTTCATCCTCAGGATAATCCAAGACGGGGCAGTGAGAGAGAGGATCGGCCGAATTCTTGCACTTGAGAACGTACAGATCAGCGGAGCCGTCGACGTCCGCGTGATGGTCTTTCCAGCCCGCACCTTCCGAGGACAATCGAATAGAATGCTGCATGGAAGCTACAACTCCACCGCGTCACAGATCAGCCTCTATCCACTCAGAATACCGAAGGAGTGGATCAGAAACGACGGATTTGACATGTTCAGACAATCCTATCGAAACATTTCGGAGAGAAAGAGAAGACTTCTCAACGAGATCTCTGCGAGCGTTATAGCGACGCTGCTCCACGAGATGTTTCACGTAAAGCTTGGGACAAGGGGAATTTCCCGGTACGGTGAGGAGGCCATCGTTCGAAAGATGGAGAGACAGTACATGGATGGCTGGGAGGAGACAATATCTTCCGCAGTCCAGATGGCTCTTCCAGTGACGTCTACTGGCTAGTCGCGGGTGCTCGCCCGATGCCTCTTTTGAAAGAGGCTCATTGCCCTCTTGATCCTTTTCTTGGCCGCATCTTTTGACTCCCAGCGGACTATCTTGACGAATTTGGTTGGCTCGAGTTCCTTGTAGTGCTTGAAGAAGTGCTCGATCTGGTTTCGCATGAACCTTGGAATCTGCTCGAGATCCTCAATCTCCTGATAGTACGGGTCGATATTCTTGGCGGGTGCCGCTATTATCTTCGCGTCCCTTCCGTGCTCATCCTCCGTCAACAAGAGACCAATCGGACGGGAACGAATGACCGAGTTGGGATACACTGAAAGCTGTGTGAGAACGAGCACGTCGAGCGGATCTCCATCCTCTTCCCGTGTTTGCGGAATGAAACCATAATTGAAAGGGTAGTGCGTTGCCGTAGACAAGAATCGATCGACAAACACCGCCCCCGTCTCCCTGTCGACTTCATACTTGACGCTACTCCCGCTTGGTATCTCCACAACGACGTTGATGCTTTCCGGCGGGTCGTCTCCCGCGGGCACCTGATCAAAGATCGTCATGCCGCTCTCTCTACAGTGAACATCGTGAAATAAGTGTGACAGACCGAGTATGACTGGAGGAATGATGTTGCCTGAGGACTATTTAGCTACGAAAGGATCTCCAATCCCTTCGGGGTAAGCTTGTTGTCTCTCGTGAGATACCCGTTGCCCTGGAGTGCGCGGGTCTGCTCCTCCACCGATTTTTTGTCCATCGAGAGCATCTTAGCGATCTTCTTCGGGTTTTTCTCGCCCCGACGAATGTTTGTGAGGATGAGAAACTGCGCTTTACTCATGTCCTGCGGAATACTCTGCACGGCGCTTTGCAGGTTCATGTTCGGCATCTTGCTCTGAATAGAACGGAAGAACTCGGAGGCGTCGAACTTCGGGGTTGAATAAGTGGCCGCTCTGACAGACCCGAGAACCCTCTGAGAAATCGTGTAGAGCGTGACTCCCGTAATTCCAGCCGTCCCGACTGGAAGAAGCCCCACCGGAAGAGATGCTCCGAAGGCTTGTTGTAGCGAGTTGTATAGTGCGCTCTGGTTTCCCAGCAGGTTCGGCAGGCTGGGAATGTATGACTGCACCGGCGAGAAGGAGCCGGACAGAAACAGCAATGGTAACAGCGCCCCGACGACTGAGACGATTAGATTGACGAGTGAGCGTGCAATGTTCACGGCGGATAGCGGTTTCTATCCTTGGGATGCACGCTTAAATGTCATTCGGTTTTCGACGCGAAAACTGGGCTCCCGATTCGAGCAGACGGACGACCTGTTTGAGATCCGCCACCTCCAACACTTCCCCTTCCGAGTAGGGCCGTTCAGGAACGGCGTTCTTTCTGTTGACCCAGACTGCGTCGATTCGGAGAGCCATAGCCGGCTCGATGTCATGGTAAAAGCTCCCCGCCACATGGATCCACGGTTCGTCCCCGATAATCCGTCGTGCCTCTCTGAAGTGAGCGAATCCAGGCTTGTAGGACCTTACATTTTCCGCTGTCACAAGGATATCGAATCCGACGTTCAGATGCTTCATGGTCCCGGCGAGTAGGTCGTTGTCGACGTTCGAGAGAATTCCCAGCCTGTACTTCTTCGACAGCCTCTCCAAAGCCGGGTTAGTATCGGGGAACGGCAGCCACTTCGGCAGAGCCTCTGCGAGAAACGAGGCGTCGGTCTTTGCCAACTTCCAGCCAATCTTCCGGGCGACCGATACAGAAGTCTCCGCGAGGACATCCCTGTAGAGTTGATGCGGCTCCTTTCTCTCGATCCTCCGCTCCTCCGCCTCGTATAGCCTGAGCGCTTCAGAATCCAGCCCCTTGGTTGGGCCCGCCTTGGCCATGGCCTTCCTGAACGCGTCCCGGATGGCACTCTCCCAGTCGATCAGGGTTCCGTAGCAGTCGAAGGTGAGGTANNCTCCCAGTCGATCAGGGTTCCGTAACAATCAAAGGTGATGACCCCGGCACCGGTCAATGACTACGAATCCTTCCCGAGATTGCCTTTCCTGATCAGTCGTCTCAGCTGGGTCCGGAATCTTCTCTGATTGCCGTGGCTGGGAAAGGGCAACGGCCGCCTGTTGAGAACTCTCGCCCCGAGACCTATCGATTCTAGCGCATCGTAGACTGGTCTGAAGACTGTCTGCTTGACAATAATGATGGAGTCCGGGTCCAAGTCTTTTACCCTTCTTGNNTTCGCAGGCAGCTTGTCCACTGGAACCTCGCAAGTGTCAATGAGGAAGAAGCCTTTCGAACGGAACTGCCTCAGGAATGGGCGCTTGTCCACATCCTTCGTCAAAGGTTTTGACAAGGGCCAGAGCCTCAAGGCCTTCATCGTTTCTCTGAAGAGATGATCTCTTCCGATCGTCTTGGGAAGGTAGAAGAATCCGCCGGATGACGGAGGCGACTCTGCCACAAGCAGAACACTGATGTTGTCTGGTCTGTATTGATCTCTTGCCCTTGAATACGCCTCTACTGTGTGATGGATGGTGCCGAGGGCATTACTCATACGACGGTATCCGGTTCCTCATATCCCCGGCCCTATACTAGGACTTCGGTTGGCGTGCCAAAGGGTAGAGGAGGTGCCCTAACTGCTTCCGACCCGAATCGGAGTTTTAGGGGTCTATTGAAGCGGCGGCCCTGATTGGAGAAGCTGATAGAGGTATGCGACCTCGTCTTTCGTCAGCAAGTGCTCTGGGCCAAACAGATTGAGAGCAAGCTGTCGAATCTTCTCCATGCTTACGTCGGCGTACATGGGGAGTCAGAGAAGCGCGGGCACTATTTGAACAGCAGGATGATAACGCTCTTTCGTCACTTGAGTGCCACACGCCAATCTCTAACGCAGAGGTCAAACCTATCTCTCTCGCGTTGATCCAGCACTCCACTATGGGCGACAATAGCCCTTAGCTCATTCAGCTCAGAAAGTATTTGGATCATGACTTCTTTGCTCCGAATTTTGTCTTCGAAGTCCGACCAGTTTAGCTCCATGATGTTACTCAGATGTCCAAGGGTAGTGTAGTCGAGCGGCTCGGTTGACCTCATCGACCTTGGCGTCTCGCGTTCTTCTCGCTGTCTGTCTTCTACGTATTTCTGAATTCCTGCTGGAACTTTGGTAGTAGTCCACCAATTGGGATACTTGTTCAGCGCACTACGAATCAGACGCCTGATGCTGTTCTCGAGACAGTAGGCCGCGATGTAGTATTGTGCCATCATTTCAGCGTTGGCGACATCTTCGTTGAAATATTCTCGTAGATGAAGTTGAAACCTAGGAACCTCGGGCTTGAGCAAAAGCCTAAGCGAGTTGGGCGTTACAATCGAGGCGTTCTTTATCTTCGCGTTGTTGACAGCCGTATTGACCATACTCCGTACTCCTCCGTCAGAGATATGGAAGATTTTGTCGCCCTTGCTCGGATCGTGGAACTCTCTCAGTCGCTTGATGAGTTCTGGATTGACGGGTTGCTCCTNNTGTCTGATGCCATGGATGTATGTAACAATAAACTCCTCTGCTAGATCACGAAGGTGTAGCCCCTCAAGACTAGTATCCTCGCTGTAGAAGTTCCCGACGATTTGTCCAGTCTTGAGACCGCCTTCCATCATTAGCCGGAGGATGAGTCGGTCACGCTGGTTTTTGGCGGCCGCTAGAATCGCCTCGCCATCTGCTCTTGTGAGGTTCGGCTTTCCTTTGGGCCAACCAGCAAACTTGGTCTTGCTTCCTCTTGGCATACCGAAACTCGAAAAACCGTCCGTCCCACTGACTTAAGATACTTCCACTCGGTCACACAAGAAACAAGACGCCTTTCAGCCGGGCCGAAGTTTCGGTGTCGATGAAACCTCCTCAACTGGTTCAGCTCCTCAAAGACGCGCGACCACACATCGACGCTATGTTGAAACAGGCCGCAGAAGCCTTCGAAAAGCAACCAAGGGGAGACCGTGGAACTTGGTGTATTGCTCAGGTCGAGTCAGAATCTCGACATTCAGGTAACGGAACGAGATATCACAAAATTGGTGCCGAGGGCAGGACTTGAACCTGCGAATGGGCCGGTCAGGACTTGGCCGCCAACCCGGTTTCTGACTTGGGAATCTTCAGCCGGGCGCTCTCCATAGCCTCCTCGTAGAAGGATCAGGCTGAGCTACCTCGGCAATCCTCGGCGACCTCGAAAAAACGGCTTGACGAATTAAGCTTTCTAGCCGAGCTACCGTCCTCGGTCAGATGAGGGTTCGGTAAGACGAATAAAGCCGACACCCGCTGAGCGTTTGCGAAAGCCCATTGAAGGGTCCGGCCTGGCTCGCGAAGCTTGAGACGCTATCCCTACTCTACGTCTCCGTCTTCCTGACCAGAATAGGGTTCGGTGCAATAATCATAATCTTCCCAATCTACATCCAAGCAGGCTCAGCGATAACAGGCCTCGTAACAGCGCTCTACCCGGCCGTCGAGGGAATCTCGGCACTGCCTGTTGGCACCTATGTCGATCAGCGAGGCAGAAGAAAAGCCTTCGTCATCGGAATGATCCTCGTATCAGTCCTCACAGGAATAATCGGACTTTCCAACAATCTCTTCCTAGTAGCAGGCGCTCACGCGTTCACGGGGCTCGCCGCGGCACTGATCACGGTCTCCTCACTCACAATGATTACCGATCTCACAATGGAAGAGAACCGGGGGACGGGCATGGGTGCCTTCAACCTTTCAACGCTCTCGGGCTACGGGCTCGGAATCGTCCTCGGAGTAGTCTTCGCAAAGGTTTACAGCTCAACCCTAGGTGACAGCTTCCTCGTCGTCGCTGGAATACTGGCGGTCGCGGCAGTATTCGCCTTCTTCGCGCTCAGAGAGCCGCATCATACGCCAAGCGAGAGAAGAACTCTTGGGGACCTGTACAACAATCTGACAGGCGATGTTGCGGCTATCTTCCCCGTCTGGTTTGCACTGACCGTCGTCCTAGGCTTCTATCTCTTCATCCCGAAGCTCGTGAAGAATGCCAACGCGGACATTTCACAATCGGCCCCTCTGATACTGCTCGGGCTGCTCGTCCTCGGAGCAGGAGCAGTTCTATTCGGGCGAGTCTCTGACAAGATCGGAAGAACGAAGACGATGATCATCGGTGTGATCGGACAGGTCGGATTTCTCCTCGTGTTCCCTAGTATCTTCAACCAAATAGTGCTCATCCAGCCGGGAACGCCGTGGCTGACAACCTATTCGGAGATAGGTCCCATCATACTCGTTGCCGCCTTGCTGTTCTTTCTCGGAGCCGCACTTCTCCCCTCAGTCCTCGCCTACATGGCGGACAAAGCAACGCTCGGATACAGAGGCGCGACAATGGGACTCTACAGCCTTCTCCTAAGCGTTGGAATCGCACTTGGAACAGTCCTAGCAGGATTCGCGGACCAGCTCGCGGGCGTATCGGGCGTCTTCTACTCTGCGGTGGTCATCCTCTCAGGTCTCAGCCTCACCTCCGGACTCCTCCTTCACCGTGGAGTCGTGACGAGGCCCAGCGGCGTGCTCGGAAACCCGGGAGAGAGACAAGGGTCGATGAGCAAACCAATTTAACAGCCCGCCCTCGGTTCGCGCTGTTTCGTGGGCCGGTAGATCAGCCTGGTATGCAGCAGCGCTTGCTGGCCGAAGATCGCCCGCTTGGCAGGTCCATGCGGACCCTGTTTGCGGGAAGGCACCAACCCTGCTCCGTAGGGCCGCGGGTTCAAATCCCGCCCGGTCCACCAACCAGCATCCATCTTTCATGAGTGTTGTCCGAAGAAAAACGACCGCCCCGAGTCGACAGTTTTCATAGAAAAAGGCTCAATGATCAGACGGTCTTGTGTCGAAGCTTCTCCACACCATCCGATGACTGTTGAAAAGACAAGAATTCGAGGAGGTCCAAGTTGAGCTTATAGGAGTCCCAAGTTCCCATGTCGACGGACTTATTCTTGCCCCCGAAGAAAGCAAGACGTTGGATCGAAACTGTCAACCCGGCTAACGGGAAGGTAATCAAGAGATTCCGAGTGGCAACGAGAACGGATGTTGAGAAGTCTGTCGAGAGGGCGCGGAAAGCGTTCGAGAAATGGCGACAGTTCACTCCTGCAAAACGGGCCGGGTTTCTCCAGAGGGCCGCGGAGCTTTTTCGCTCAAAGAAGGACAAGCTCGGACGAACGATCACGATCGAGATGGGCAAGACGATCAAGGAGGCGGTTCCCGAGGTCACGAAATGCGCTTGGGCCATGGAGTATTTTGCAGAGAACGGGCCTCGCTTTCTCCACCCTGAAGCGGTCAACACTGACGCGACTGACGGCTACATCGCCTTCGAGCCACTGGGCGTGGTCGCCTCGATTATGCCGTGGAACTTTCCGCTCTGGCAATGCATCCGTTTCGCTGCTCCAGCTCTGATGGCAGGAAACACTGCGGTCTTCAAGCCCTCCAGCGTCACCCCTCAATCCGGACTAGCACTAGAGCAGATCTTTGACCAGACGGGCGTAGTTCCTGGAACATTCAACGTGGTCCTCGGAAGCTCCGAGGTCGCGTCCTACATGATAGAAGCGAACACGACCGCGGTCTCCTTCACAGGAAGCGTTCCCGCGGGACGTGACGTTGCAGAACAGGCCGGTCGGCAGTTGAAGAAGGTCGTCTTGGAGCTAGGTGGCAGCGACCCGTTCATAGTGCTCGACGATGCCGACATTGAGGCGGCATCGACAGGAGCTGTCGCTGGACGATTCATAAACAATGGTCAGAGCTGCATCTGTTCGAAACGATTCTTCGTCGAAAAGAAGGTCGCCGACGAGTTCCTCGACCGATTCATCGCCAAGACAAAGTCGCTCAAGGTCGGGGATCCGCTGAGTCCGGAGACGGACATCGGACCCATAGTGAGAGAGAACGCCCTGAGGGCACTCGACCAGCAGGTCAAGCGCTCGGCCAGGATGGGAGCGAAGCTCGAAGTGGGAGGAGAAAGGTTGAAGCGCAAAGGATTCTTCTATCCACCGACAATCCTCACCGAAGTCGAGCCTGACATGCCTGTCATGAAGGAGGAGACCTTCGGACCAGTCGCACCAGTCATGGTGGTGAAGGACGATGAAGAGGCGGTCAAGTACTCGAACACGAGCGATTTTGGTTTGGGCGGAAGCGTCTGGGGCAGAGACGTTCGCCGAGCAGAGAAGGTCGCCCGCCAGATCGCGACCGGTATGGTCACGGTCAACAACATCGTCGTCTCCGATCCACGCATGCCTTTCGGAGGGATCAAACAGAGTGGGATCGGACGCGAACTCTCCCGGTATGGAATGCTAGAGTTCACGAACATCAAATCCATCAGACTCTTCGAGACGTCTCCCCTCGCATACGTACACGTCGAATAAACTACGGCGGGGCGGCTAGTCTCTGGGCGGAAAGACTGGTCTCGTGTGGGACGACGGATTCGTCAACTACAACCTAGGACCGTACCACCCACTGCGCCCCATAAGAGTCAGACTCACTTANNATCCTAGACGACTCTCTCACAGCGCTCGTCAAGGCTCGCACAGCCACCCGGAGCGAAATCCTCCTCTTCCACGACGACGACTACGTCGGCCTAGTCGAACGCTATAGCAAGAAGGGCTCGGGACTGCTCGACGCGGGAGACACTCCCGCCTTCAAAGGCTGCTTCGAAGCAACGAGTCTCGTCGTAGGAGCATCGCTGACTGCAGCCGATTCAATCATGTCTGGGAGACTAGCCCACTCTTTCAACCCGTCAGGCGGGCTCC
>DAFH01000200.1:738-1413 GCA_002495485.1 Candidatus Bathyarchaeota archaeon UBA185 | reverse complement strand
CATCGATGCCCACCACGGGGACGGAGTCATGTACGGCTACTATGATGACCCGACAGTTCTCGACATAGACTTTCACGAGAGCGGAAACTTTCTCTTCCCAGGCACCGGATTCCCCGAAGAGACGGGTAAGGGAGACGCGAAAGGATTGAAGCTGAACGTTCCACTTCCGCCGTCGACCGGCGACCAAGCCTACCTTGAAGCGTTCCGCGAGGTAGTTCCGAACGCTGTCAGAGACTTCAAACCCGAAATCATACTGGTCCAGTGCGGAGCGGACGGCCACATCGATGATAGACTCGCGCATCTTCGACTTACGACCCACGTCTATTCGGAAGTTGTAGCCGAGATGCACCGCATTGCACACGAGCTGTGCAACGGAAGACTCGTCATGTTCGGAGGCGGCGGATATACTCTGGCCAACGTACCCCGAGTCTGGACAGTCGCCTTCGCCGGTCTAGCGNNCTCTAGCGGCCAAGAATCTTGACGACAGTATTCCGCCCCAATGGTCCAGAGAGTTCCAAGAGTCAACCGAGGAAGATGCGCCGGAGAGGTTGCATGACACTGCCACCCCGGACTCTGAGCAGACTGTAAGGCAAGTGAGAGGTACTCTCCTTCAACTGCGCGAGAGCTTGAGAAGAGAGATGCGCAACTGAGAGTTCTCCTAAATAGGAAACCGCG
>DAFH01000200.1:0-733 GCA_002495485.1 Candidatus Bathyarchaeota archaeon UBA185 | reverse complement strand
CACCTCCTTCGGAAAGGCTGGCGGAAAAGGAACACATATCCGATGCCGGAGGTGCGGCCGCCACTCCTACCATGTCAGGAAGAAACGATGCGCTGCATGCGGGTTCGGAGCAACCACGACCCTGCGAAGATACTCCTGGCAGAACAAGAAGATCAACAGAGTCCGGATTGTCTAATTCCCTCCCGCTNNCGAGTCACGAACAATTCTCCAATTATTGAGAAGGATCGATCTTGGAGGAGGTCAAGTGCTACAGGTGCGGTCGAAAGATGCGGCGAATACCTAGACTCGGAATATACTTTTGTGACAACGACGGTTACATCATGAGTTTCCGAGACGCTCTAACCAACGGGCTGGTAGAATCTGAGCCCACGGCTACGCCATCGAGCCATTAGTAGTCTGATAAGTGGGCTGGGGAGGATTCGAACCTCCGACCTTCGCCGTGTCAGGGCGACGTCCTAACCAGGCTTCGCCGACGCGCAACAGCGTCTTAGACGACCAGCCCCAAGGTCAAAGCGCAAACCGCACTGCGTATCAATCTTTCTCGAATGCTTGCAAATCGACTTGTGTCGAAAGTAACAACTAACCTTTTACTGGCTGCAAGAGGCGAGTTCGCTCTCATGAAAATGAAAATTGTGCCAATAGCAGTTATCGCGATTTGCTTCCTAAGCCTTGCGCTGATCGCCCCCATACATGGCAGCTATTCCGGCGTCGTCTACGCGAGAACCGACAAGTC
>DAFH01000153.1 GCA_002495485.1 Candidatus Bathyarchaeota archaeon UBA185 | reverse complement strand
ATGTGGCTCTGTTGCGAGCATCGTAAGTGTATAGTAGGGTTGCATTGTTGCTTGCATGTCGGAGCAGGTTACCGCCAGAGTCATAAGTGTAATTTTCGCTGGCAGTGCTGGTTCCCGGGTATGATACGCTGATAAGTCGGTTTAGAGAGTCGTAGGCGTAATCAGATGTGACGGATTCTCGATCTGTCTTGCTCAGAAGGTTTCCGTTGAAGTCATATTTGTAATTCTCGCCAGAGTTGTCTGGATAGAGCGTCCAAACAAGACGGTTGAGGTTGTCATACCCGTACGTGGTTGACTGTCCCGTTGAGCTGGTCAGTTTGACCAAGTTTCCAACTTGATCATAGTAGTAGTTTGTGACGAATCCGGGTGCGCAGTTTGAAGTACTGTTCTGGATTACCGTGATCAGTCTTCCGAGCTGGTCATAGATGTCGCACGTGTGGACCCCGTTCTCGTCAGATGTAAGGGTCCAAGACCGGAGAGCGTTGTACGACACCTGAGTTGAATTGTTGTTCGGTTCTATAGTCTTCACTAGGCGGCCGAGGGAGTC
This sequence comes from Candidatus Bathyarchaeota archaeon UBA185, assembly GCA_002495485.1. Lineage (GTDB taxonomy): Archaea > Thermoproteota > Bathyarchaeia > 40CM-2-53-6 > 40CM-2-53-6 > 40CM-2-53-6. Next base: position 13,237 of record DAFH01000153.1, on the reverse strand, counting down.
GTAGAGTGAGGCGTAGGTGTTGCCGAGCGCATCAGTCTTGTTGACAATCTGATCCTGCCAGTTGTAAGCGTAGGTTTCCGTCGAGTATATCCCCACGGAAATCCTTCGAACGGAAGAGAGTCGACCAAGACCATCATAGAGTTGTTGCGTCTTCCAGCCATTTTCGTTTGTGATGTTAACGTAGTTCGACTGGTCATCATAGCTGTACTGGACATATCCCAGTGAGTTTGGATAATTGACTCTGGTCAGACGCCCAAGAATATCGTATTGGTATGTGGTGTTATACCCGTTCGGATCTACACTGGAGGTCTTGGTTCCCAGGGTAAAGTTGTATCCATACAGGCTTGTAGCCCTTGCAGTTCCCACGACTTGCGTCTGATTTGTCACATAGGCAGATTTGTAGGCGGAAGAGTAGGAGTAGTAGGCTACGTTCCCGTTAGCGTCAGTCAGAGTCGCAAGATTCCAGTGGCTATCATATGTTCGAGAAGTTGTCGGCCATTGAATGTAGTCGAAAACGTTGTATCGTCTNNCTCCCCGCGATGGAATCGTGAACGGAAGTACTAGGACAATAGGGGGAACACCAGGGGATAAAGGAGTTAGAAAAACCGGTTCCATAAGTGAGATCCTGTATGGGCACAGCTGTGACATTGCCGAATAGTGCAGAATATCCTCCCGCATAGACTCCAAAGCCTGTGGCAGCGCCGATTCCGTCAGATGTGGGGAAATCCCAGGACACGCCGCAGTTTGCTGACTTATCTGCCGTTGTGGCCGTCCCCTGCAAAGATACTCCCACAACAGATAATGTGAAGGCGTACCAGCGGCCGCGTAAGATCGGGCACGAATTGCCCACCCACCAGTCATAGGGGTACTGTTCATCGAAGAGCGCTAGTTGAGGGCCCCAGATACTGCTGTTGTATAGAACCAGTGACCATTTGCCTGTTCCAGTACCAGGGTAGTGTGCGAATATTCCGACTCTCTGATCCGAGGCGTTTACCTGTCGAGTGATGTAGACTTGAGCTTGGATGGTGACGTTCGGGCTTGTCGCGCCAGTCCATGCAAACATGCTCTTCTGGTCCCCTCTCGTGTCTGTACCGTTGTAGACGCCATTTTGGACCATCCAGTAGCCGTTCTGGATATTCCAGATATTGTCCGTGGAGTTTCCTTGGTTCTGGCTGAAGGTTTCTTCGAATGAGTAGAAGGCGGGCTGGAGCGGGCCGTTATAGTAGGCATTGTACTTGTCATGATAGAGGTTTGCCGATGCGTTGATTGCTTGGTGGCTGTAGATCATGTTTCCCCAGAGGTCGTAGCCGTAATAGTTTGAGTAGCCCTGGGCGGAACTGACCATTAGATNNAAGCAAAGAGTGAGTTGAATCATAGAACGTTTGATTATCTCCCGCGTAGGAGAAACCATAGGATGTGTAGCCGGCAACATTCTTCCCATCGTAGGTAGTGATTGTCGAGTTGTTCACTTGGTCACCAGCGCCGTCAGTGTACTGGTAGCTGAACTGGCGCGTTGGGCTAGGCGAGGATGGCGAACCAACGTACTGGAGCTTTACTCTGTAAGAAGTGGCCTCTGTACCCATAGAGAACGGGATGTACGTGTAGTTCGTGTAGGTCTGAGTTGGATAAGTTATGCGCGAGATCAGCCAAGGGGCGGCGCTGGGATCACTAAGGGCTTGGTATTGGTAACTTGTCACTCGACCAGCAGGATCGGTGACTGATGTCAGGCTTTGACTACTGTACCCGAAGACTATTCCCCTCACGGAACCGACACCGCTGGAACAGTTTCCCGACGTCTGGTTGATACTGTGTAACAGTCCGTTGGAATAGCAGAACTGGAAGATCCGTCCGACGCTATCAGTCATGTTTGCGATCCTGTTGTTCGAATCGTATCCGAAAGAAATGCCATTTCCACTGGGGACGCTGATCGTGATTAGCCTGTTCGAGTGAGTGGTGTCAAAGCTGTAGACGTTTCCTGACTTGTCGAATATTCTTGCCCATTTGCCACACAGCGATCCAAACTGGGTCAAGCGGAAGTTCTCCCCCTGATGATTGTCGTACAAGCCGCAGCTATTCCAAAAGCTCGAAGGGATCCTGTAGCCTTGTCCATCCCAGAGATGGACGTAAGTTGGATCTGAAACGTTCTCCATCCATGGGAAATCGAGCTGCCATCCATTGCCCATCGGCGCCCACGGATACTTCTCGATCGACGGTCCCTGAAGGAAGCTTGCTGGCTCAGTGTAAACTTGGGCAATGGAAAGATCAATGCCCCTGCCTGCGAGAGTCAGGTCCGTTTGACGAACAGTTAGCAACCCCGTGCTCGTGGAGACATACTCTCCCAGGTTTGCGAAATACTGACCGTAAGGAGAAATTCCGTTCCCATCCCACGGGTCTCCAGCGTACCCGAAAGGTGACCAGACGTTCTCTAGCGGTATTGAAGCAAACATCGTGTTGTATTGATAATNNCCAACATGAGCATCGACGAACCGGTGCCGCTTGCAGAGGCATAGTTTGAGCCCAGCCAGTGGGACCATTGGGGAAGTCCAGTTATGGGAAAAACATCCGACTGGTCCGACCAGCTGTGGGCGAGTGGCTTCCTCTTCATCACAATCGAATAGTTCTGTCCATACATGGCGAACGCGTAGACATCGTTCGTTGATTGGTCTACAGTAATCGTTGGATCTGACGTCTGCAACCCGAAAATGTTCAGACTAGGTATCCAGGCCGAGCCAGAGGATGGACGGTATGCATAGGAGACATTGTTTGTTCCNNACATTGAACGGCTAATCGTCTCGACGCTTCCAGTGTCGTTCTGTCCATCAAGCCACTGCGAATATAATCCACCGTCTACTGCGTAGAGAACTCTTAACCCTCCGAGTGAGTCCGACGGGAGAACGGTATCGAATTGGAATCTATAGTCCACGTTCGGTTCGCCGGGGCTTGTGATGCATGATGTAACAAGCCTCTGTGTTTTGTATCTCACAACAATAGCGTTCTCACCACCACTAACAACGTTGGGACAAAGCCCTCTTCCATTATCGCCCCAACGGAACCAGTCGAACGAGACAGACGGTGTGCCATCGGAGCTTGTTATCAGATTGACGAATCTCACGCCGATCCGTAACGAGCAGGAAGAGCCTCCGTTGTCACACACTCTCGATGGCGCGTCCCAAACGCGAATGCTTCCCCAGTTAATTGTCCGACCAGTAATGTTGCCAGTCGAGTAGTATACATAACCGTAGGCTGTGTAGGGTGGTGCACCACTGTAGTACCAAAGGCCCCCTTTGGCCACGATTACCTGCTGTCCAGAATAATAAACTGGAATGTAATAGTCGGTAAAACTCGGGTCAGTTGAAGAAATCTGAGGGTCGGCGAATGGAATCGCGACTGGGCTGGACCAGTTTGAACCGTCGCGTGAATTCTTGTATACGAGTTGTGTCCCATTGTCGTAAAATACCCAGTAGTATCCGGCCTTGGGCTCGTAGAAAATCCTTCTGACTATGTCTGTAGTGGAAATGCAACTGCTGCATGTCCCGACAATACTTGGATCCACGTATAGGGTCGACCCTTTGAGTATTGTCCCTAGGTCGATGTTGAGTGTCAGCCGGTCCATTGAAGTCTGCGCTGCAGTGTTGAGGGCGACGGGAACGTCATCCCATGAGAGAGTGTAGTTTGATGACAAGAAATGCAGGCGAAGTTGCCTCGAACCCTGAGTCGCCTGTGTAGGCTGTTCTGCACTTGTCAGGTTCCAGATGGACAAGCCGAGCCGGTATTGACCGACAAGATCAGGCGCGAACTGTAAGTCCCACCGAAGGGGTCCCGTAGAAAGTGCCTTGTAGAAGATGGAGAGAGTCCCCGAGTACAAACCGTTCTTGACCTCCATTGTTCGCACTACGAAAGTGCCGGTTTGGTTGGTCCCGATGATTGTGAAGTTACTTACTGTCGGTGTGAGAGGGACCCAGGCCGTGCCTACGTTTACCAGAACAGACCATGAGGCGAAAGTACTGATCACTTGACCGGTGGGGCTAAGGAGTTCGTCATGAGGTGCCGGTCCGCCAAGGAGCCGCATTCTTACGGCCCGATTATACAGTGTCAGATTGTCTCGAGTTGACTGAATTACTCCACCCTCGTTCAGCATGCTGTCCACGCCCGAAACGACCGTTTCGGGGAGACTCAGACCTGAAAGTGGGCTTGCCCCGACCATCTGGGGACTTGGCATTCCTGATGATGAACCACTAGACTGTACATTTCTGTCTGCGTTTCCACTCGATGACATCACCGCTGGGGAAGCAGGGAGAGCTATGAGGAAGCCTGACAGAGATAGTAGAATGAAGAAAAGTCCAACCAGAAACTTGGCGAGTAGCTTGGTTTTGCTTCCTGGAAAGGTCAAACTCACGCATTCAGAATGACTGGTTATTTTGTCGCCACTCAATTAGTGCCACATCCCGTGGCAGTCATGTGTTTCTCGGAATTCTCTAACGCGATTCATTCTGAAGGATGCTCAAGGGTGGAGAATATATTTTTTGTCAAACGTTACTGACTATGCATCGGAAGTTAGGCGTGAAGTGAGTCTGACCAAAGAAAAAATCATTGCTAGATTCTAGCGGTCGACATNNGACGGATGCAACATTCTCTTGTCCTCTTAGGGGCTAAGACGCGTACAAGAGTCGACGATGCGAGAGTGAGTTTCCTGAGCCGCCTTTCTCCTAAGTCTTAGATTGCGAAAGGTCCAGATCACGCCGTTCCGAATGAAAAGAGCTTGATTTAGGACCTATCAGAAAGGGGTCTGAACTTGCATCAGTGTCCACGCCCGAGGCTCCACTAACTGTCTTTCTCGGGGTCTGGGAGAATACGGAGATCATCGCTTTATCTAGCGCCCGGGGTCCGAGAATGCTTCCCAACTCCTCGGGCGGGAACTGGAGTCACCCCGATTGGTTTTTCTCATTCTTGAAGGGCCTGAGAGCTAGAGGCTGCCACGTGCTTGTTTGAATCCGAGATCGCATTTGTGATTGTCAAAAAGGCTCGAGACATAGCATATGATATTGCGGGAATCAAATCGATAGACGGGTTCGATCTAGAACCGAAGCCCCGCCTCAGAATTCGCGACACGTACTACGACAACGAACAGCGGCTCCTAGAGAAGAAAAAGATCGGCCTTAGAGTCAGAAGAACGAACGGGGCCCAGCTCGTCTCAATGAAATCAGGTCCCCATCAATTGATCAGAGGTGGAATTCGGAGGACCGAACTCGAGGTTCCATGGTCCAGAAGATCAGTCACGAAGGTCGCCGAGGAATTGAGGATAAAACTGCCGAGAATAGTCGGCCGATTCTCCACGCAGTCGCCATCGAAAGTTCTTGCAACGATGGGCCTCCGAGTCGTCCAAGAGCGTCTGACCAGAAGACAAGTGAGAAGTATTTTCCGCCACTCCAAGCCTCACGGAAGTCCGACAGCNNAGCTGGATATTGACGATGTAACCTTTCTTGGAGATCCTCCCGTCCGGATTTTCGAGATAGAGATCGAAGCTAAGGCGCCAAAATCGGTCAGGAGCACCCAAGAAATAGCTGAAAGTCTCAGAGCGAACTACCCAGAGTTCCTCAGAGAATGGCCCCATGGGAAGCTGGTTACTGGACTGGCGATGCGCAGACTCTTGGAAACTGGAACCTTAGAGAGCTATCTCAAGGGAGGCCAGCTAAAGGCTGAGGCTTTCAGTCTCATACATCAGTTCATTCTGTCGAGCTGACGATGAAGACCCTCCGGTCTGGCTCCGGATACTGTCTAACCCCTCCTACGAGGCTGGATGGGTTCGAACTCTGCGCACGCCATCCCATAGTAGGTCGGCACGTGGTACGATAGCAACGTAGAGCGTGAAGGCACCACCCGAGTCACGCCCGCTAGCATCGTCATCTGCCAGAGACTGTCAGGCTTGGCTGCCTCGACAAACTTCGGCTCGAAGTGCATGATTCTCTTCAGTCTGTTCTGTCGGATATCTTCCATTACCATCTTGTCGTACTCGGCAGCGGCAGGGCTGTACCCGTAGGGACCCGAGCGGGAGTGGGCGTGGGCTTGATCCGCGCTGGCGATGAAGGCGAATTTTTTCCGCTTCTCTCTCTGCATCAGTTTACCTAGGATCTGTCCGAACCTGAAGTTAGCTTGGAGAGGAATCTCGCGAGAAGGCGCGACGATAACAATCTTCGACCTAGCTTTCTTCCGCTTGAGTACGAACCACAATGGGACCAGTGTCCCCCAGTCCATCTGCATATCAGACGCGGGTCCTTCTGCAGTCCCGTAGTTTGCCCCGACGACGGGAACCCGTTGTCTTTCCGATTCTCGTACAATCTTCAGAGCGAATTCTTTGTCGCAACGAGCGCGGAGAGAGATCGACTTCTTCGACGATCCTTTCAGGACTCCCGAAGATCTCTCGGATGTGACAACTGCGATCTTTCCGAGGAGCCGAAGATTGTGAGGGCTAGCAACCACTATCGTATCAGGCCGGGCATCAGAGATCTTGTGCGCCAAGGTGAGCATTGACTTGCGAGTCTGTTCGAATCTCCGGAGCATCGACTTTGAGGCGAGTTCGGGAATGATTTCTCCGCCATGAGGCGCGATGCAGGAATACACGAGCGTCATCTCGCTTCCTTCTCAGAACGTCCAGTCGACAGCATCGGAGTTTAAGCTGTACGGTGTGTACACCCGACTCGTCAGATATTGATCGTTCCCTTTCGATAATCGGGCTTAGCATGAGTCAATCCACGGATATCTTCTTCATGCGTCGGATCCAAAACGGGAGGCAGAAAGGGAAAAGGATTATACAGGCGACAGCCGAAACGCTCACCAAGGCCGCAAAACAGCTTATGACAGAACCCGCCATAATGCATACCTCTGCCGTGACCCACGAAAACGGCAAACAAGACACTCACCAAAGGAAGCGAATACCGCTAGCCTTACCCATCATTGATGCGGAAATGAAGACAGCGGCACTTTCGGCGCTTGATGAGAAACTGGTGATGGGGGAGAGCGTCTTCAAGTTCGAGGAAGAATTTGCGAGATACTGTGGAACGAAGCACGCGGTGTCTACTGGCTCCGGCACTGCCGCACTATCGATCACACTTCAAGCGCTTGGAATCAGCCATGGAAGTGAGGTCCTCACCACACCGTTCTCCTTTATCGCGACAGCATACGCTGTCCTCCACGCTGGCGCCGACCCGGTCTTCGCAGATGTACAGGATGCAGGAGCGAATCTCAGTCCATCGAAGGCACGCGAGAAGATAGGCCCTAAGACGCGCGCAATCGTCCCAGTTCATCTCTACGGTCATCCAGCAAGGATGGACGAACTCGTTGGGATTGCACGCGAAAGAGGTATCAGGCTCGTCGAGGATGCATGCCAAGCGCATGGGGCTGAATCTTTCGGCAAGAAGGTTGGCTCGATTGGCGATGCTGGATGCTTCTCGTTCTATCCCGCGAAGAACATGACGGTTGGAGGGGATGGTGGAATGATAACGACGAACAACGAAGAGGTGACTGAGGCGGCGATGAGCATCAGGGACTGCGGCCGGAATAGGAATAGCAAATATCACATGGGGAGGATTGGGTACACTTCCAGGCTCAACAGCGTCAACGCTGCCATTGGAAGAGTCCAGTTGAAGAGACTTGACGACTGGAACGCGGCGAGGTGGCGATTGGCTTCGGTGTACAGAAGAGAACTGGAGAACGTCGAAGGAATCGAACTCCCACCTACCGAAAGAAGCGGTGAGAAGGGCGTCTATCATTTGTTCGTGATCCGGACTAACATGAGGGAGAAGGTGAAACAACGGCTCGAGCAGAAGGGTATCGAGACCGGGGTCCACTACCCTGTGCCCATTCACTTACAGACCCCGTACCGGCAAGCCTACGGATACACTGAGGGAGCTTTCCCTCTGAGCGAGTCGCTCTCGAATCAAGTGCTTAGTCTGCCAATGTATCCAACTCTTTCTGAGGACGATGTCGTAAGGATCTGCGGTGCCCTGAAGGATTCACTGAAGCCCTAGGCTAGTCCCCGGCCTGGCTCAGCTGTCTATCGTCGTCGGAGTAGTGACGACGTGACTATGACGGACGGAAACATGATCCCAGCTCCCGCGAAAAAGATCCATTGCACGCCGTACTCTGCGAAGAATCCGCCCAGAATATTACCGACGGCCATTCCGATGCTCAGTACGACGCTGTATATTCCGTTGGCCGATCCTCGCCTCGCCTTGCCTGAGATATCGCTGACGTAACTGAGTATTGCCGGAGCGATTGCAGAGGCCAGGAAGAAGAGAGGAGCGAGGATCAACGGAATGGGATAGTTCAGAAAGTTTGGAAAGGACCAGCCAAAGAGTATCAGAAATCCGAGTTCTCCGATTGCTCCCATGATCATGATCTTTGTCCGGCCGACCTTGTCGGAGATGTGGCCGAACACAATCGCACCAAGGGCAAACAACCCTCCTATGGCTCCGAGGAAGATCAGCATTTCTCTCGTCACGGTGAAACTCGCCTGCTGAAACGCCTTCGGCAGGAGAAAATACATTCCCAGAATGATCGTCTGGCCAAGCCAGACGGGAAGAACTGGACGAATTCTCGATCCGATCCGCCTGTGCCGGGAACCTGGCTGGTTGAGCTCTATGCTTCTGACAGGCTCGACCAAGAACTTGGTCGCGAGTAGCGATGTGACAAAGAAGATTCCGGAAGTGACCCAGAAAGCGAACGACAGCCCGTAGGGTTGCCTGTTCAAGAATTCGGTGACTAGAACGGATCCGAGACCGAATCCAAGCCCGTAGCCTCCGAGGTTTGCGAGGTCGAAGCCTCCCATCTTCTTCCCCCTGTTCGTCTGCTTCGTAGCATCGCCAAGAAGGGTCAGAGAGGTCACCGCCGCCATGGCCGCGGAGATGCCCATGAATGCGTGGAGTAACGAAACGTCCAGGAGATTCCTCGTGAATCCTATTGCGGCGGTTAGAACGGTGATGGTGCCCATTCCCGCTAGATGGAGCTTCTTTCTGCTGANNCCTGCCGACGGGCATTGCAGAGCAGGCCTCGGCTGTTGGGTACAATGCCAGGATGAGTCCCACTTGGAACGCTCCTGCTGGTAGGTAAAGTGGGAAGAGGATGGTTATGGATCCGAAGCCTATCCGGGTTAGGAATACTGCCAGGTACAGATATAGAATCATCCTTAGGCCGATCTTCTTGGGCATGGCAGTATCAGGTGCTACAGGTTGACCGTTGCGGGTTCTGCTTGTAATAGGCTAACTGGTCCATAGCGGATCGTGGATTGGGAACGGTGCTGTGTACCCGGGTCACTAGGCCGCAGTCGGGCTAGAACTTGTGTCGAAGTTGAAGAAGGTTCAGGCCGACACTGACGTCTCTTGCCTTCTCCAGAGTTCCGGGAACCATGACAAGCCTGACCTCGACCATGTTAGCTAGGGAGCCGTCGTCGAGGTGCCCCCCAATCACGGAAAAGTCCCTTCGTCCCAAGGTTGCGTGTGCGTGAGGCAGTGCCTGGCGATTCATTGTCGACACGTTTCCCGAGAGTGAAAGGATTTCCAGGTCTTCGTTGAACGTCTCGTACTTGTAGGTCTTCGTTTCCTGGAAATCGTAGTGGCCGAGCCTTGCTCGGTACAAGGAGCCGATGCCTTCGAAGAACGCTGCACGGATTCTCTTTGTTTCTGCAAATTGTCTCAGTGTTTTGAGAATATCGTCTCCCTGTTCCAGTCTGAGAACGTAACCTGAGCCTTGTTTGGCGTAGAGCATCTTGTGCTTCCCCACTAGAAGATTCTAGCTGATTGCTGCTTGCGCTCCTAGCAGCGGATGGGGACTGTTGCGGAGCCGTATGGTAAAACTGCGACATCCTTCTCGTAGAGTCTTGCGTCAAGTGTTCTGAGGGCGTCATCTATTCCTCTGTAGAATCGGATCCGTGTCTTTGCGAGTAGTTCTTCAACAGCGGCTGGGGCCTTGGGCGAGACGACCAAGAAGTCAGTTCTCGGAGCGTCTAGGGCTAGCCTGTTAGGCTTTTGGGATGCTTCTGTGACCTTTCCTGTTTTTGCTCTCCTCTTTAGATCCTCGACTACTCCCGCGGGCTCCATCTTGCTGTAGGTCTCCATCTCTTTACGGAAGGCTTCGCTACCGATCCCATTCTCGAGCGAGGCGAGGAGGACTACGGCAGGTTTGGGCGAGGTTCCGAGGGGAACGAGGCTGGTCGCGAAAGCGGATGCTTTGAGAGCCTGGTAGAGGTTCTGGCCCATGGGGCCATCGGCCTTCGTCAGGACTAGCGGCGAGGGGCGGGGTTGCACCGTGTGAGCTCGTCGGGAGAAATTGTCGGCCAACTGTTGGTGGGCGAGGCTGGGATCGCCGTACGCAGCTTTGACAAGAGTTCCATTCTGGTTGTAGACGAAGTCGAGGATACGGTGCTCGATCTTCATGTATTCCTTGAGAATTCCGGGAACCTCGTTCATGTCCTCGCGCAGAGGGTTTCCTTTGATCATTAGCTCGCGGCAGTTGGGGTTTCCTATGACGTAGCCATGGTTTGTCGTGATGGTCTTTAGCCCTGAACAGCCAGGCAGGAGCGCCTTCGCACCGCCCTCATACCCCGCAAAATAGTGGGGCTGAACGTTCAGTGAGGAGATCAGGAGATCGCGGTCGAAAAGCTCCTTGTTCAGTTCTACGGGTGTTCCGCGGCCGGTGACGCCGATCCATTCGTACTTGCTAGACGGGTTCTGAGTTGAGCTGATCTTGATGCTCTTCTCGTACTTCTTGTAAATGTCCTCCCCGAGGATTCTTCGGATGAAGGTCTGGTCCGTTGGAACGTGGGTGCCGCATGCGAATATGATCTTGATATCGTCTGTCTTGGGCTCGATGAGGCCGATTAGTTGGCGAATGAATGGCGATTGCTTCCGGGTTGAATCACTCAGAATGAGTGCAGGGCTCCAGCCCTTCTCCCGCTCGAAAGGCCTAGTGCCGACGGGCATTGCCATCGCCTCCTTGAACGCCATGTCGGGGGGTTTGCTCGGGAGCGGCGTCGCCTGGACGTACCGTATCTTGTCCTGAGTGATTAGTTTGCTTCCTCCGAACTCGTCTAGTATGGAGAGGCTAACGGTGGTAGTCAAGTATGGATTATTTTGAAAAGTCGGATTCGCGATTTAAGCGTTAATGGAATTCACGCACAAAGTCATAGTCGGTATAGAGACAAAGAAAGGGGTCCGCCCTGGTTTGATCAGGGCGGGGCGTACCCGCGGCTCGAGCTGGAAGTGGTGGTGTTGGTGCCCTTGTAGGTGAATCCTAGGAATCCTCCGATGAGGCCTAGGATGAGGCCGATGAAGTTCATTGACAGTATAGAGAAGACGAGAACTAGGGTGCTGCCTAGTTTTCGCTGGGCCGCGTTGTTGTACAGCAGCCAAGATCCCACCAGTACGAGTATTCCGGCGACGCTGCCCCAAACGAGGATCAGCGTGCTTGGGAAGCCTGGTACGAGGAGCGATGTTATGGCACTAGCCAAGAACGCGCCGATCAGGGTGAATATCCCTGCCAGTATTGACAGCGCGAAGGCTGCTGTAGGCTTTGGCTCGACATTTACTGCCAAGGCTCATCCTTACAAGACGCTCCGTGTCGAAACTATCAATCCACTGTAACCGTTAGAGGCGAAGAACATGAATCGTGTGTACTGTGCTATCGCATAGAATTAGCAAAACCCGAGTCAACCCGTAGTAAGGGTGTCGTATCGAGGAGGTTATCTGCGTAATCTAGGACATGGAGGGTGAACCAACCGATGAAGTACAGGACGCTCGGCAAGACAGGTCTCAAAGTCAGCGAGGTCGGATTCGGCGCTTGGGCGATCGGCGGTAACGCGTTCGGAAACAGCTACGGGCCCACAGACGACAAGGCATCCTTCGACGCCATAAGGAGATCGCTGGACGTCGGATGCAATTTCTTCGACACTGCAGACGCCTACGGTCATGGGCACAGCGAGGAAATCCTAGGACAAGCCTTGAGCGACCAAAGGGACAAGGTGATCATCGCCACGAAGGGCGGAGCGGACTTCTACCACGAACCTCCGCGCATGAACTTCACTTCGGACTATCTCTCATTTGCTCTGGGAAAGAGCTGCGAGAGGCTCCGGACCGACCACGTTGACCTATACCAGCTACACAATCCGCCGATTCAGCTGCTCCGGAATAGCAAGATCTTTGACGGCCTCGAAAGACTGGTCGATTCTGGGAGAATTCGCCACTACGGTGTTTCAATACACGATCCTGAAGAAGGGCTGCTGGCGATCAAGAATGGACGACCAGCGGCTATACAGGTCGTGTTCAACATTCTGCGCCAAGAGGCCAAGAACAAGCTGTTCCAGACGGCCCAAGCGAACGATGTAGCGATTATCGCTCGGGAGCCATTGTCCAATGGATTCTTAACGGGCAAGTTCAACGCTGAATCAACATTTCCACCTGGAGATATCCGGTTCAATTTCCCGCGAGACTATTTCCACGGGCTGGTGAAAGCCTCGCAGCAGTTGAGGTTTCTCGAATCGAAGACACGGACCCTCGCTCAAGCATCCCTCCGTTTCGTCCTCGACCACAGGGATGTGTCAGCCGTCATACCTGGCATCAAGACCGTCCAACAGTCCGAAGAAGATCTCCAAGCCTCGGAACTCCCCTCCCTCACGGGCGAAGACCTCATCAGAATCCGGATACTGAGAGAACAGGGGTTCGGCTAGAATCTGTACTAGGAGGATAGTCTTCGGCAAGATATCTCATAAGGCTCACCAACAAGCGCGGATACTCCCCGCACGACGCTAGCCAAGTTTCAGACAAGATTCGGAAAATTCTCGGGTCTAAAGAGAGCGCCAGCCATTTCCGAATTGCAACGAACGCTCTAGAGTTCAACTTGTTCGCGAGAAGCGACGAAGAGCTTGACGAGAGAAGGGAACTTCTGCAGGAAAGTGGGTTCGAGATACTAACTGAGAAACTGCTCGATGGACAAGTCCCGGCCGTGGCACGATCTGACGCGTTGAGGGAAGGAGTTCAACTCTTCAACGAGGAAAGGTACTGGGAATCGCACGAAGTGCTAGAACATGTCTGGCGAATGTCGAAGGGCGTTGAGCGAGAGGTTCTTCAGAGCGTCATTCTCACGGCAGCAGCTTTCGTCCACTATCAGAAAGGAGAGTCTGACATCAGTCTGTCCATTCTCAGAAGGGCGCGATCGAAGATGAACTGGGAGCCAAGGATTGAGCAGTTCG
>DAFH01000017.1 GCA_002495485.1 Candidatus Bathyarchaeota archaeon UBA185 | reverse complement strand
ATCCTTAACGAACTGTTCAAGCCTCGGCTCCTTGAAATCCCCCAGTTCGACCGACTTGCGCAGGAGATTGTTCTTGGCGACAACCATCGTCACTCGGTCGCGCAGCCGCTTTCGCAACTCGTGAATCTGGGACGAGCGAACCTTTGTGAGGTCAGCCGCCGCGATCACAGGATATTTCGACATGAGCCCCTGCAACTGGGCTAGGGACTCTTTCTTCCATGCAGCTATCTTTCGTGTTGTTGACATGGCTCAGGCCTGTGTTGTCGCTACCTTCACGAGTGGACCCATTGTCGTCTTGACCGCAACGCCCGAGATGTTCTTCGAACCCTTCTCCAGTTTCGACTCGAGCCGAGAGATTACAGTCTGAATATTCTGAACCAATACATCGTCCGGCATGTCCTCAGTGCCCACCCTGACCTGTATTACCGGCTGGTCTTTCATCTTCAATCGAACATTCTTTCGCTGGCGCTTGATCACGTCGTCTATCGGGGCGGTCGGGGGGACCGGTGTCGGCATCTTGCCCCTAGGTCCGAGCATCTGACCGAGGGATTTGCCCACCTGTGGCATCAGAGGTGCCTCTGCCACGAAGAAATCGTAGTTCTGCGCCAGCTTCCGAGCCTCCTTCTTTTCGCGTCCCATCCTGTCCAGCTCGTCTCTCCCGATCACCACGTCTGCACCTGCGTTCCTTGCTCTAATGGCAAGGTCTCCACCCGCGATGACTGCGACCTTGACGTTCTTGCTAGCGGCCGTCGGAAGCTCGATTGACTCATTGATTCTTGACTCCGGACGCTTAAGATCCAGTTCCCGGAGTTTAACGGCGAGTTCCACCGTCTGGTTGAACTTGTGCTTCTCAGACTTTGCCTTCATGTCCGCTACGGCTTTCGCGATTGCGTCTCTAGAAACTGGCATCTCGTCGATCTCCTAGGCTTCGTTCAGCACCTTTTGGTACATTCCCTTGTCAAGGTCCTTGATGAAGTCTTTCGGCTCCTTGGAATCTATCGTCACGCCCATACTGACGCAGGCACCTGCAACTTCTTTGACCGCGGCGAAGGTTGTCTTGGAATAGCTGTCGGGCCTCTTCATTCCTGCAAGCTTCACTATCTGCTCAAACGTCAGGTTGCCAACCTTCGTGGCCTTGGGAGTCCCAGAGCCCTTCTCGACCCCAAGCTCCTTGACGATCAGCGCTGAAGTTGTTGGCGTTCCGACCTCGACATCGAAACTCTTGTCGTCTACGTCGACGAGTACCTTGACTGGGACCTTCATCCCCGCATANNGCCGGACCCAGCGGGGGACCCGCATTGGCCTTTCCTCCGTCAATGAGCGCGTCAACCGTCTTCTTGTCGCCCAGCTTCCTCCTCTCCTCTACTCACAAGCTTCACGTAGTCAGCATGGACAGTGATTGGTAGCGTTGCGAAGCCCTCCTCGAGCAGTTCGATGACCACCTCCTGCTTGACCTTGTCGACGTGCGTAATCTTCGCGCGGAGTCCTCTGAAGGGTCCGCCGACCACCTCGACAAGGTTTCCTACGCTGAGTTCTTCGATTACTGGTTTGGTGACTAGGAATCGCTCGATCGCCTGGATCGATACCACTCCTTTGGTCCGGGTCCTGGCGTGTCTAGTGCCGGCGATAGCCTCATCAACGAAATGCGGCCCAGTAGCTTCGACGAAAATGTAGCCCTTGATGACTTCTGGCGCGAGAATAGCCGTTATCGGTAGTTTCTTGACCTGGGCCCGGCTGGACATTAGATCGACGACGGTACGCTCCTGGCCGCTTGTGGTCCGGACAGCGTAGATTGATGATTTCTGGGTCTGTTGCGCCAATCTTGACTTATNNTATCCCTAGATGAATCCGGTTGTTCCACCCTGCGAAGTGGGAAGCGTGTAGAGCCCTACGAGCCAGAAGAGAACCCTGATGACGAAGCCTATTCCACCCACTATCAAGACGCCGAGTAGGCTGATCTTAATGAGGAGTGAGGTCTCCTCCCAGCCTGGTTTCTGGGCAACGTGGAACAAGCGCCTCACTGACTGTAAGAAGCTTCGCGCACCCAATTTGGAGTCCTCTTATTTTCTGGAAACCGAGCCTCTTGTCTGCCTATTTAACCATGCGACGAAACTNNGTCCGCCGCTCAATCCCTTCCAGTCGACCAACGCCGTCACCGACGAACCGACAGTCTTCTGAAGGGTGTCTCTCAAGACGAGGTCTGAAACCCCAGACTCTAGCGCGTGTCTCGGCACTGCATGTCCAATTTGATAGGTGCCTTCGAGTGATAATCGAGTAAACTTCGTTGAATAGTGCATCCCTCCGAACGCGACGGCTGTCTTTCCAATCCCGTTGGTGACCTTGGCGGCCTCCATGATTGCACCTGCGGCGATTCGCCCGAATGCAGGGTCTGTCCACTCTTTGGTCGTGCTTCCTATTTCTACGAAACAGACCGGAACGGAGAAAGAGGTGGGTCCATGGTGCGTGGCTTCCATGGTCACGTCGATTCCCAGCCCCGAATTGGACACTGAATCTCTGATCGCTCGGAGCGCGGTCTGAATCTTCGCTGGCTCGACGAAAGACACTTCTTCTGGTTTCCCTCCGAACTCGGCCTTGTTCGTAAGGTTTCCAGTAGCATGGACGGTCATTGCTGGCGTGTTAGTGGCGCTCACATGTTTTGAAGCGAAAACTATCGATGAGCTTTCATGAGGAAGATCCTTGGGCTCCACATAGATGCCAGGTTTGTCGACCCTTACCAAGCGAACATTCTGCTGGGGATGAAAGAATTCTTCCTTGGTCTTCTCCTGGAATCCATGTCGGGTGATCAAACTTTGGGCTATGTTGTTGGAGGCTGGGTCCGGAGTCGACCAAACGATGGTCACCGGGGGATCCTTGTCCATGAAAAGTTCACCCTCTTTCGACCGGGAACCCGGGGTATCGCTCAAAACCAGATTTAAATCGCTCCGAGCAAGCTAGAAATGGCAGTGACGAAAGGAATGGATCTTGAAATAACATACTGCCAGCCATGCGGCCACCAGCCGCGAGCAATTGAACTCGTCAGCCAGCTACTTGCAACCTACGGTATGCCACTGAACAAGAAGCTTACAGTTGCGCTGCACCCCTCCGACGGTGGAATCTTCGACGTGGTCCTCGATGGCAAGCTGATCTTTTCGAGGAAACAGGAGGGTCGTTTCCCGACGGTCGAAGAGATCAAGAAGCATATCGAGCCCGCGGTCTCGGTCCCCCTCGAAGTGCCGTCGAAGTAGCTAACGCGTTAACCCCCTAAACCTGTATGGCGGGACAGCTCTTGTCCCGACAGGTCTAGTCGATTTCCTAGCCCATGATGTTCTTGACTATAGCGTCGGGTTGAAACGGCTCTAGATCGTCGTACTTCTGTCCCGTTCCTACGAGGGTTACCGGTTTACCCATGATGTAGGATAGGGAGATTGCGCTGCCACCCTTCACGTCAGCGTCCAGCTTGGCAAGTATGATCCCGTCAATCTTGACGGCTTCGGAAAAGATTTTGCCCTGCTCCACCGCGTCGTTCCCTGTCAAAGCGTCCACCACGAGGATGGTCAGATCTGGTTTGGTCACCCGGACGATCTTGCGCATCTCCTCGAGCAGGTTCTTGTTTGTCTGCATCCTACCGGCGGTGTCTATCAGAACCGCGTTTATCGAGTGAGCCTTCGCATAGCTGACAGCGTCGAAAGCTACGGCCGCGGGATCTGCCCCGTACTGATGACGTATCACGCGGACCCCGACCCTGCGGGCATGTTCTTCCAGTTGTTCTATTGATCCGGACCGATAGGTGTCGCTGGCAGCGAGAATCACACTTCGACCCTTCTTCTGGAGGATGTGGGCTAGTTTGGCTATACTCGTCGTTTTTCCTGTTCCATTGATTCCTACAAAGACGATTATCGCGGGCTCTCCGGACATCCGCTTCTTGTCAACATATGCGAAAATGTCCAGGGTGCCAGCTCTCTGAAGAAGAGACATAAGGATTCCCTGGAGAATGAGCTTGACCCTTGCTCGGGGATCAGTGAATCTGGTGAACTGTACGTCGTTAAGTTTCTGTCGCAGCTCGTTGCCGACATATTCGGCGGCGGAGACTGCAACGTCGTTCTCTACGAGCGAGAGCTCAAACTCGTCTAGGACCTTGTCGAGGTCCTTTCCTTTCAGTTCTGTCTTGGCGATTCGGTCGTAGAAGTTTGAGAACTGCTGTCTGAGCCGGTCAAACAATCTCTACCGTTCCACCGCCCTTCTTCCTAGCAAGATCGTTCAGGTGGGCCCGATAATCCTCGGCCTGGCCAAGCACCTGGGTCAGCTGCTGTGTAACAGTCGTTCTTGCTCTTTCGAGCTCGCTCGATCTCAATCGCAGGTCTTTCATCGAGTCCTCGATCGGCTTCTCGATACAGACCCCAGCTCCTACACCAATGACGACCTTCTCCACGTCAGCGAGCTTCGTCTTGACAAAGCTTCCAGAGCCGATGGGCACGAGCAGTTCAGTTTCGCCAGGCTTACCCTTGGTTCCTTCGAGCGTCGATATCGCCGTCAGGGTTTCAGAGAGGGCCGCTGTGACGATGTCGAGTCTTGACTGTAGTACGCGTGCGGACCCTTCGAGTAGGCGTATGTCCATCAGGAGCTGGCGCATCTGATCGTCAATGTTGCTCGGCGGGGTCTTGGGTTTCCTGGCGACGGCCATTAGGCCCGTTCCCCTGTCTCTGGAACTTCCTCGACCGTTTTGATGGCTATCTGGAACTTCCGTGCCTTGTGGCGGCTTCCCATGTCGGCGTAGAGGGCCGCCAGTGCATCTTCCTTCTTGAGAGCCCTAATCTCCTTCTTGAAATGGAGATTCTCGCCATGCTTCCGAAGGTCGCCAGTGATCCTGAAGAGCTTGACCTCACTCATGGGTGATTACTCGTTCAGAAACGGTGGATGATGCTGGGGCGTACTTAACCCTAGTCCGTCTGAAAGACAGAGCTTACGGCCAGCAATTCCGAGCCGAGCGTGTGGGACCCAACTACTGCACCTTTTGAGTTCACGACTATTCCGGATTTTGGATAGGGCACTCCCGAGTTGACGGTACCGATCGAGACAGGGACTTTGAGGACTTCCGAGATGTGCTTCTTCTCAGACTCGTCTATGATGGGGTCTGCGAGGACTCCTTTGTTTGATGCTATTGCTAGAGACCCTACTTGTGGGAGCCCACCGATTGTGCCGGTGTGAACAGGGACCTTGAGCGCTTTTTCGATTGCCGAGACAGTCTTGGGCTTCAGGCGCGGATCGATCACAGCGCCATAGTCGTTGCAGATGATCAGATTTCCTAGTGCGGTCCGCTTCTCTTGAAGTATCGCGATGCGGGTTCCCGTCGATCGAATCCTCGAGGCCTCATCTTCAGTGGCAATGTATGGTAGAAGGATCGCATTCGAGTTTCCGCTTATGTACACGCCGACGAGTCTAGAATCTGCAATCCCTATGCTGTAGGCCTCGACCTCGAGCGCTTCCGTATAACTGGCGAGCTTCTTCGTCGAAATTCCCGCGGGCAAGACTGCGATCTTCTCGTTTGCGAAGCTGAATACTCCTACGTTTGGGTCTCCGAAGATGTCAGAGAGAATCACAGGCATGCTGAGTTGCGAGACTCCTAGGGTTGCGCCCGACGTTAGATTCGAAACGGCTTGCCGTGACTAGGAACTGGCAGGTGTACCACTAGTGCGACTCTTTCCCTCGCCGGGGAAGACGATGACTCTGCCTTCCTTGTCCTTGACGACTCGGACCCGGATGTGGCGTGGCGGTTTGCTTATTCCCCGTTGCCAGAGCATTCCGTTGGTCTCCTCGCTGATCGATACCTCGGTCGTCTTCATTCTCTGTGCGACGAACTCTCTGAGGAATCTCACGGCTCTCGGCGTCCGTTTTTCACGCGGAGCGTTCCATATCCTGTTGAGGTTGAGATCGTAGAACTTCTCCTCGACGATCTCGAGCTCCTCCTCTTCGGGAGCCTCCTCCTCGGGGGGTGCTTCTTCGGCCTCGGCTTCGACCTTTTCCTCCTTCTCTTCTGAGTTTTCTTCGGGCTTTTCTTCAAGCTCGGGTTTGAGCGGCTCGACCTCTCCAGGCTTCTCTAGAACGGCATCATTCTTCTCTTCGAGAGGCTCAGCCTCTTTCTTCTTTGGAGGCTTCTCTTTCTTTGGCTTCTTCTCCTTCTCTTTCTTCTCTTTCTTTTCCTTGCTCGTGGGCGTCTACACCTTGATCTTGGTTTCTCTCCAGTGCCTCTGCTTAGGCGTTCGCCGAACCTTACCCTCCGTCTTGGCAACGACCCAAGACGGGACTGGCTGGGCCTGCTTCAGTGCATGTGAGAGGTGCTTCTTCTTGCC
>DAFH01000074.1 GCA_002495485.1 Candidatus Bathyarchaeota archaeon UBA185 | reverse complement strand
GGGTCTACTACGCGGTAGAGCTGGTCTATTTCCTCAACCGCAATCTCGTCCCTGCTAACCAGTATTTTCTCAGCATTGTACATGTGCCTCGACGCCAATTCGAGGATTTCGTCGGGCATGGTGGCAGAGAACATTGCAGTTTGCTTTTCGTTGGCTGTCCTTCGCAGTATGAACTCTATGTCGTCGATGAAACCCATGTCGAGCATGCGGTCGGCTTCGTCGATAACCACGAACTTTGTGCCGTGCAGGTCAACAGTTCTGCGTTTCAGATGGTCCAATAGTCGGCCTGGTGTCGCGACGACAATCTTCGCATAGCCGTGTCGGAAATGTTCGATCTGCGTCCGCATGCTCGCACCGCCGTAGACTGGAATTGTCCGGGACGGCAGATGTCTCGCGAGACGTTCGAACTCGCCCGCGACCTGTACCGCGAGCTCTCGGGTTGGGACGAGCACCAATCCTTGGATTTCACGCGAGTGCGGCTCGACCTTCTGAAGCATCGGCAAGGCATAGGCCAGTGTCTTGCCGGAGCCGGTCTGGGCCTGGCCTATCAGGTCTCGGCCCTTCAAGAGCGGCGTTATCGCCTCGGCTTGAATGGGGAAAGGTTGGCGGAAACCCATGTCCCTTACACCTTGGAGAAGGCGGGGGTCTAATCCGAATGCTTCGAAACCTTGAGTCAAGTCTGCTCACCCGGTTGGTTCAGCATGTAGATGTCTCCATACTCATCTATCTTCCAGCTCCAGCCTCTTCCGATCATGGTGGTCGAATCGTATTCTTCTATTATGCACGGACCCTTGCCATGCACTCCAGGCCAGCAGGTTTCTCGGTTGTAGACCGGAACGTCTGCCCACTCGTTACGAAGTAGAGTTCTTCTCGTTGCTATAGGAGCTGGCGGTCTTGACCGTTGGAGTCTCTTCTTAGCAAGTGCGGCCTTCGGCGTCGGTATGATTGCGCGGACCCGCGCCGTTACGGCCTCGACCGTGTCGTTTGACGAGTATCCGTACAGTCTCTTGTGCTCCCGTCCGAAATTTCTAGCGAGGTCTGCTCCTTTCCTGTATGGGACAGTTATGTCGTAGGCTTGGCCGCGATATCTCAGGTCGACCTGCTCAACGCTATCGTATGTGATGAATCCCTCAGCTTTCAGAGATCTCTGCACACGATCTCTAAGTTTCGCAAACTGCGACTCGATCCCTTTCGAGACTGGCCTGAGAACTGGTTCTGAGAAAGAACGTGAAAGGTCCGCGGTTAGCAGACCGAATGCAGAGAAGAGACCAGGGTGTGGGGGCACAACTACCCTAGCGATGTCGAGTTCCTCCGCCAAGTCGCAAGCGTGCAGTGGCCCTGCACCTCCGAACGCTATTATTGTAAATTCCCGCGGATCTCGTCCACGTTCGAGGGTGACGAGTCTGAGGGCCTTGCTCATGCTGTCGTTGGCTAATCTGAGAACATTCGCCGATATTCGACGAGCCGAGATTCCAAGATGGGAGCTCAGCCGTTCAATAGCTTTGACGGCGAGATCGTGACTTAGTCTGAGTTGTCCACCGAGTAGCTGAGAAGGGTTCATCCTCCCAGCGACAATGTTTGCGTCGGTTACGGTTGGATGCTTTCCGCCTTTGCCGTATGCCGCAGGTCCCGGGTCTGCACCTGCACTCTCTGGTCCCACCCTTAGAGTGCTCGTTTCGTCAAGCCATGCTATAGTTCCACCTCCAGCGCTGACCTCCGCGAGGTCGATGAAGGGCTGTCTCACGGGGTAGCCGCTGCCTTTGATCGATCTTCCATGGTACGTTCTGGCCGCTGCTTCGAACTCGTACGCTATGTCCGGTTGATCCTCGATGATCGTTCCTGCTTTTGCGGTGGTCCCGCCCATCTCGAAGGTAAGTGCCTTCTCGATTCCGAAGTGATCCGCGAGAGATTTTGAGGCGAGAACCCCTGCCGCGGGCCCCGATTCTATCAGTGAAATCGGACGCTTGGATGCCTGCTCGATGGTGTTCGCGGTCCCGTCGGAGTTCATAACATAGAGTGGACACCGGAATCCGCTCCGTTTCAGCTTCCTTTCCAATCGCGAGAGGTATCGTGAGACTGCCAGGCTGAGCGAGGAATTGACGATCGCGGTGCTGGTTCTTTCGTATTCCCGATATTCGAGATCTATCTCGCTAGAGATGTCGATGCGCCCTTTGAAGCCGGCCTTTCGCAGAAGATCTCGAACTTCCCGCTCGTGTCTCGGGTTTGAGTAAGAGTTGATTAAAGAAACGACCGCTGCCAGGAATCCTGATCGGATGAGTATTCGTCCGAGTCTCTTGATTTCGGCTTTGTTCAGGGGTTCGAGTTGTGATCCATCATGAAGTAGTCTACCCCGGATTGTGAAGCGGTCTCGTCTCGGGACCAAGGGCGTGGGTCGCTGTGTTTTCAAATTGTAGATTTCGGGTCTTCTCTGTCTCCCGATCTCAAGGACGTCTCGGAATCCGCGGTTCGTGATGAGAGCGGTCCTAGCTAATCCTCTGTGAGTCAGAAGAGCGTTGGTGCCAATGGTAGTCGCGTGCGTCAACAATGAGATTTGATCTGCAGACTTCCGAAGGTTTCTGAGAGCATCGACTACTGCCTTCTCAGGATCGTCTTGGGTTGTGGAGAGCTTTACGGTCCGAGTCTTGTCGGGAGCCTTGTCGTCGAAGACGACCAGGTCTGTAAAGGTCCCGCCAATGTCGACCCCGACGTAAAGCAACCTAGACGTCGTTGATCGGGCGTGGATCGATCAGCTTTATACTAGTCCGCGAAGAAGAGCAGACGGACGCGTCATGAAAGTTGGTATTCTCGGCAGCGGCGACGTTGCTAAGGCTCTGGGACGTGGATTCGCGAGCCATGGGAACAGCGTGAAGCTTGGCTCTAGGACGCCCGACATTGAGAAGTTGAAGGAGTGGAGGAAGGAGGCTCAGGGCGAAACCTCGACCGGGACCTTCGCGGAGGCCGCGTCATACGGCGACATCGTAGTGTTCGCGGTTCTTGGCACAGCAGTCGATGAGGCGATCAACCTCGCTGGACCCAAGAGTTTCGCCGGCAAGGTTGTTATCGACACGACCAACCCTCTAGACTTTTCGAAGGGAATGCCGCCGGGACTGTTCACGGGCCTGACCGATTCGCTCGGCGAGAGGATCCAGCGAGAACTTCCACAGGCTAAGGTGGTAAAGTGCTTCAACACTGTCCCGAATTCTCGAATGGTAAACCCTGGTGAGAAGGGTGCCGAGATGCTCATCTGTGGGAATAATCCCGAGGCGAAGAGGCAGGTTGTCCAGATCTTGAAGCAGTTCGGCTGGGCAGGGGCTATCGACCTTGGAGGAATCGCGGAATCGAGATGGCTGGAGGCGTTCGTCCCACTCTGGGTGAGAACCGCTGCCTCGACGAATAATTGGAACTCTATGTTCAAGGTTCTGCATTAGCGGAAAGTCGTGGATTCCGCGCTCACGCGCCAAAAGTATATCATTTTTAGGTAAAATAGTACTACATTGTGTACGTCCTGTTCAATAGGCGGTTCATACGTGTTTATTGTGAGTCGAATGGAGAGTCAACAAATAGGACTGGTTGACGATGACATCTTTGATGTTCAGATCCACAATGTGTTGAAAGCTGCCTGCGTAATCTGCAAGAAGCTCACGACTTTTCGATATGGAAGCATTCCCCTCTGTGAGACATGCGCTCGCGAGAGGGGCTTCTGAGCACATTGCCAGATAAAGCGGCGACCTTGTCATTGAACCCTTACCCATTCGGGGATTCAGCTTTCCGTATTGACCCGTAACAGGTACACGGAATGAAGATCATAGGGCTTACTCCGGATAGAATCGACGATACGATTTCACTCTGCATAGGCAGCAAACCGGGCTTTGAACAAGCGCGCGAGGACAAGAGGCGCTGGCTCGAAGAGAGGCTTCCGAACAGGGTCGGAGTGAAGCTGGCCTACTTTGACGATTCGCTCGCCGGAATGATCGAGTTCGCTCCGATCGAGGATACGCCGTTTCCTGTTGTCGGAAAGCACCTGCTGCACATTCACTGCATCTGGATCCTTCCCAAGTTCCAGAAGCTCGGGCTGGGAAAAGAGCTGGTAAGGTCGGTCGTTAACGAGGCCAGGATTCGGGGAAGGAGAGGCATCTCCGTCATTGCCCACGACGGGGCTTTCTTCATGCCGATCAGCTTCTTCACCAACCAGAAGTTCCGCACCATCGACCGACGTGGCCACAGCGAACTGATGTGGAGGGAGCTCGAAGCTTCGAACCCGCCCAAGTTCATCAATTCAAACTTTTCCCCGACGGTCACGTCAGGGAAGGTGGCGGTCGATGTTCTCTACTGCTCGCAGTGTCCCTGGACGGTAAAGTCGCGCGAGCGGATCACGAGAATCTCGCGAGAGTTCGGCAGCGAGGTAAAGGTCCGCATGGTGAGGACCGATGATCGCGGGACGATGGAGGACACTGGAGACTTGAAGGGAGTCTATGTCAACGGGCAGGACTTCTTCTTCGCCGCCACAGAGGACGACATCCGCAAGATGTTGACGGCTAGGACAAACCAGCTGCACAGCTTGACGGTTCCCAGACCTACCTCTATCGTTCCCAAGTCTAAGATCGAATAGTCATCGACTGGGCAGTTTCGGATAAGGCCGCGATTCTTACAGGCAGATCTGCCTGAGACTGCTAGTCTTTCGACAGAATCAAACGGCCGAGTGGCCTGGTAGTCCCCTGCAAACCGGCGTCGGACTGGCGTAAAATCGAAAACATGCTCACGACCTTGTAAATTCTCATGTCGCCATGGCTGACCAGTCAAAAGCGCTCGACCTCATCTTCTTGCCAACCGTCGCTAGCTCTGAGATTCTAGAATATTCTTGATCGCGCGCAGTGCTCGCGACGCACGTTGTCCGAGTTCTATTTCGTTCTCGCCAGCTGAACTAGTCGTAGCGGGTGGCGTGTCGGCCGTAACCCACCTTCTGTTCGTTGCAGCATCCGTCTTATCGGGGAACCCGCGCCTCGGGCGGAACTCACAGGCGTCTACATCCCCTTTCACAGCGCAGCAAGGGGCCCGTTTCATCCCTAATCCAGCCCTCCTTCAAGGACGCCCGGGAGAGTCGTCCCATCATCGTCACACGGTACCGGCCGGGTATCGTTTCTGCGCCCCCGCACAGGCTCTCGCCAGCCACCTTACGTGGTACGCCTCCGCCATGTGGGTGGAGTTTCCTCAGGACAATGTCCTGTAACTGCACACCGACTCGCCACCCAAGTCAGAAAAGAATGAACCCCGTCATATAGGCTGATCAGAAGAATTGTTCAGAATACATCCAGATCGGAGGTCGAAGAACCACGCGTTTACCTCGCCATTTTCAGCGCTGGCCACTCTGCTTCTCTTACAAGATCTGTTAGTGATTATACTAACTATTTCTAGACCCCTCGGCAGGTATCGTCTTCTCCGGAGACGCCGCATAAACTGGCTTCTGGAACAGCCACTCAAAGAATGGAAAACAGCGTGGGATGCTGCATAGGTTCCGCCTCAGATGTTGATATCGCTCCGAACATGGATCCCACCAAGGTCCAGCACCTTGGGCGATTGGGGATCGCGGGCTGAACGTCTCGACCGAAGTCTCGACGCTTACACCCCGATTCCATCAACCCCATCTTCTATGGGAGCCCTCGTCCAGCCCGAACGTATCGTCGCCGATACGCCAAATGGTGGACCAGAACGGTTGCCTATTTTCGGGAGAGGTTTCAGGCTTAGATGCTTTCAGCCCTTATCCTCGATAGCGTGGCGGCCCGGCAGTGCCCTGTCGGACAACCGGTA
>DAFH01000202.1 GCA_002495485.1 Candidatus Bathyarchaeota archaeon UBA185 | reverse complement strand
AGAGGATAACAAGCTAGCCGCGCTAAACAGCGCCGTCTGGAGTGGTGGCAGTTTCATCTACGTTCCAGAAGGCGTCAAAGTAGACCTACCCCTCCAAGCATACTTCAGAATCAACGCAGCCAACATGGGACAGTTTGAGAGAACCCTAATCATCGCTGACAATTACGCTGATGTCCAGTACATCGAAGGATGCACTGCACCTGTTTATTCGACGGACGCGCTTCACTCGGCAGTAGTCGAGATTATCGCCAAGAAAGGCGCGAAAGTTCGGTACACGACCCTTCAGAACTGGAGTTCTGACGTCTACAACCTGGTCACCAAACGGGCCTACGCCTACGAGGACGCGTCGGTGGAGTGGATCGACGCTAACGTTGGAAGCAAGCTCACAATGAAGTATCCGTCAGTCTACCTGGTGGGTCCCCGAGCTAAGGCCGAGATCGTTTCAGTGGCATTCGCAGGCAAGGATCGGCACCAGGACACTGGCGCAAAAGCAGTCCATCTAGCACCCTACACCAGTTCCAGAATCACAGCGAAATCCGTCAGCAAAGATGGAGGACTAACAACCTACAGGGGCCTGGTGCACGTCGCGAAGGGAGCGGTCGGAGTAAAGTCGAGCGTTAGATGCGATGCTCTGCTTATGGACGAGCGGTCGAAGACCTCGACCTATCCGTATATGGAGGTTAACGAGGACGACGCAACAATCACGCACGAAGCAACTGTCGGAAGGATTAACGAGGATCAGCTGTTCTATCTAATGTCGAGAGGACTGACCGAGACGCAGGCACTCAGCATGATCGTGACGGGATTCATGGAGCCCTTCACCAGAGTACTGCCAATGGAGTACGCTGTCGAGTTCAACCGTCTCATCGAGATGGAAATGGAAGGAGCAGTAGGCTAAGCACCTCTCAAGAGCCAAACCTTCTAAACACGCCTCCCCCGATGCAAAGAGCAACGACGATGCCCCACTCTCTAGCCAGTCCAACCGAAGACATGGTGAAAGACGTCGCGGGCCACTTCAGAGAACCCGAAGACATTACACGCGAGCGATCAGTCGCTCTCGAATATTTCAACAAGCTACCGCTAGAAAAATCCCAGCTCTACGCGAAATACGTAGACATTCTAGCCGGGATACAACTCGACTCGATCGAGCCCGGTCTACCGTTCAAAACGGGATCGATCCCACACGAGGTCGCTCACCTGATCAAAGGCAAAGACGAGCCGACACTCGCACTACAAGTCGACTCCCAAATGGTCCGAACGGAAGTTCATGGAACCCTAGAAAGGGAAGGAATCGTCTTCTCTGACCTGCAATCGGCCCTAGTCAAGTTTCCAGATCTTGCTCGAAACAGGTTCACGAAAGCGATTCCGCCAGATGACGACAAGTTTGCAGCACTAAACGACGCCTTCTTCACGGCAGGGGTATTCCTCTACGTTCCGAAGGGTCTGAACATTAAGATCCCATTCCGGAACATTATCCTCTTGAAGAATCGGAAGCGAGCCGCCTTCACTCACAACATCATCGTGGCCGGAGAGAATAGCAAACTAAGCTTTCTCCAGGAAGCGTACTCGCATCTCGGCCCCGACAACGAAGGCGCCGCTCTGTACAGCGAGGTTACCGAGGTCTATCTTGGCGAAGAGGCTGAGGTGAACTTTGCGAGCCTACAGAACTTCGAGGGAGACGTTCACTCGACTGTAAATCGGAAATCCATTGGCCAGAAAGATGCGCGGATGAACTGGACGGTGGGACATATAGGTGGAGGAACCACGCGGTCGAGAATGGAGAGCATCCTAAACGGACCTGGAGCAACGGCAGAGGATGTTGAGGTCGTGTTCGGGTCGGAGTCTCAGCGATTCGATGTTGTGACGGATCTCACCCATCAATCGGTTCACACCACTGGTCACGTACTCGCTAGAGGCGTCCTCAGAGACAGTGCCCGTTCCATCTTCAAGGGCATGATAAGGATTGAGGAAGGGGCCAAGAACTCCAACTCATACCTTGCTGAGCATGCGATGATACTCAGCAAGAAGGCCAGGGCTGACGCGATTCCCGGACTGGAGATAAAGACNNAACCGAAAGCGAAGCCCAGAGACTGGTGATTCTCGGCTTCCTCCACCCGGCCGTTCAGAGGATCCCCCTCCGGACGGTCAGAGCCGCGATTCAGTATCTGATCGAGGAGAAATGGGTTGGAAAACGAGGACTCATCCCGCCGAGGGCGGAACAGCTCCCAGAATTCGAGGAGGAGCCCGAGAAAGAGACAGTCTCCGCAGACCTTTTCGAACGGCACTACAANNATCTGCCCCGTTTCCGAGCTTCCCCCGGGAACAATGAAGGGAGTCGAACAAGACGGAAAACGAGTCTTGGTCGTCAACTTGGATGGCAGACTTCACGCATGGGACGGGACCTGTACGCATGAAGAGGCCGATCTTTCAACAGGATTCCTTGTCGGAGAGGAAGTTACTTGTCCACTTCACCTGTCCAGGTTCAACTTGCTAACGGGGGAGGCAGTGAATCCTCCGGCTGAGAAACCGCTCGGCAAGCGGCACCTCAAGGTCGAGAACGGCGAAATATTCGTGGACGTTGAGTAGCGCACCAGACCCAGAGCAGTAAATATTAGACTCGGAGCGCAAGGATCGGTGTAGCTTTCCATGCAGGAGACACTGAACCCTGAGCTGAGACGTTTAGCGGCAGAGTCCGCTCAGGACGAGTACGCAGATCGCTCAGTCTACATGGCGCTCTCTCGGCGTGAAAAAAACCCCGACTTCAAAAAAGCGTTGAAGGACATCGCGAATGGCGAACAGTCTCACTACGAGTTCTGGAAAACCTACGCACCAGAGGCAAAGGTCTCAGCAAAGAGACTACGAACGTACGTCATTCTCCTGATACGAATCACNNGAATCACCCTTGGGCTGACCTTTACGCTCAAACTGATGGAGAGGCACGAGGGAAAGCTTCACGAGCGCTACCGCAGAATTGCCGAGAGTATTCCAGAGGCCGACAAGGCTCGGTTTACCGCAATGATGGCGAGCGAAGAGGGCCAGGAAGACGTCTTGATCGGAGAGATACAAGAGAATCGAGTGAAGTACATGTCCTTCATAGTCCTCGGCCTGGCGGACGCCGTGGTGGAGATCTCGGGCATACACGCCGGGTCCCTTGGAATCTACGGCCGAACAGAGCTGGCGGGGCTCGCAGGAATAATCGCCGGCATGGCCGCATCAATAGCAATGGCCTCCGCGGCCTACGCCCAGGCAACACAGGGCTTCCAAGGATCAGCCAAATGGTCCGCAATCTACACAGGCGTCTCCTACATGATTACGGCTGTTTTTCTCGCTCTCCCGTACTTCCTCACCCCAATAATGGCTTGGGCACTGGGCGCTTCGCTGGTGATCGGCGTTATACTAGTTGCAACGATGACGTTCTACGACACGGTCATTTCGGCGAGGCCCTTCAAACGCCAGTTTGGTGAGATCGCAGGAATAATTTTGGCCGCGAGCCTCGCGCTGTTCGTGGTTGGAACCGTCGTCGGACAGTATCNNACGAGCGCTGGTTAGGATTTATGCGTATACATTCTCTTTGGGTCCACACGGATGAAAACCAGACCCCTGTCAACAGACTCCATCATGCGTTTGCCATAGTGACGCACGAAGAGTCTTCTAGCCCTGTTAAATTCGGCGTTACGCTTTTCCAATACTCGTCCCGTCCCGTGCACGATGGTCGCGAAGGCTATGCCCTCAAGATAGGTGAGACTCGTCGCCGGATTTTTCCGAACATTATGCGTTCTAACGGCACTCCGGTCGGTGGAGAGATAGAACCTTCCATGGACGAAGACGGCGTCTACAGGCGCAACTCTGGGTTCGGATCTTGATGTGNNGTGACCGTTGCCCATGCGACTTGCTTTACTCCGACGAAACTCTTGCAGAATTCTGAGGCAGTCGCTGGCCGAAGAATATCGAGGAGATGCTTTCCTCCGCTCCTTCGACTCGAATCGAGCAGTCTCTGTAACCTCATGAGCTCTTTTCTAGTTTCATACAAAGCGACAATTGCTCTAGTTGCGGTGGGTCGGAGTTAGGCGGCTATTTGCTTCAGTCGGGGAAGTAATAGACTTGCGCGGTCCAATTTGCCGAAGCGGCCGTTGGCGGCATCGGTCTCAGTGAACCTTTTGGATTCGTCTCGCTTGATAGATCCTCCAGCCACTAGTACCGGGACTGGGTCGTCGCTGTGTCCCTTATCACGCCAAGGGGTAGAGTGGTCACAGGTCACGCAGAGGACTGTTCTCTGGAGTTTTGCCGCCATGCGGAGGTGTGAGAAGAAGCCGTTATCGATCTCTTCGATTCTCTGCTTCTTCAAATCGTAGAGACCGTCGTGGCCCGGTTCGTCAGGCCCCTTGAGGTGGACGTAGACAAAGTCGTATTCTCCAGCGAGCCTGAGCACCAGCTCCGCTCTCCTCCNNCCTATCCCCAGCTCCGCCGGAAGGTCGGCGACCATGACCGCTCTCAGACCCCATTTCTTCTCAAAGCTCTCGACGCTCGGGCGAGAAGTACCGGCGTCACGCATAAGGACGAAGTTGGCAGCCTTCTTACCTTGTCTTCTTCGTAGCTGGTTTACGGGATGAGCGTCAAGCACTTTTTGCGTCTTGAAACCAAACTCATTGACGAGCGCGGCGGATTTTATCGCCTCAGGCGAATGATGAAGCGGTTCGCACCTCGGAATNNAGCGATGCTGATCATCCCAGTGCGCACATAAGCCGGGTCAAAATTGGAAATTTCTGAAGAGAACTTCTGCCCGTTTGCCCGGAAGACAACAACCGCGCGATGCCCAACCGTCGACTGGAACTGAAAACTCGCCCCATTTTTCAACTTCACTTCTTGGTTAACTGCCGCGGCTAACTGTCGAGCTTCATCAGTCGACAGGTTTCGTCCAGCTCTACGGTCAACTAGCTTGTCCCCTTCTACCGTAGCGAAGCCTGCGCGGAGGGCCAAGTCGCCCTCGTGAAAGTCGACTTCCGCGCCAATGGACTCGACAACGCCTCTAGAAAGATGGGTTTGTTGAGGATCGTAGCCGAGAAGGGAGAAGACTCCAGCGTCGCTCTCTGGCGCTATACCTTTGCCTACCGTGTACATAGAGCCGAGGGTTCCCCGACGGACCAGTGCGTCCAAGTTCGGGGTCGTTGCAGCTTCAAGTGGAGTCTTATCTTGCCCCGGTCGGTCGCTTGCGCCATCTATTACGACCATAATTATCGGAATCAATTCAGAACCACTGTCCCGAACATTCCCCAAGATATTAATGCCAGACTGGGTGGTCAATGCTCGTGAAGCTTCACCGATTACTCGCCGTGCTGTTCGCTGTCCTGCTTGTGCAAGCGTCAGCATTGGCAGTACACGATGCTGCTAGCTTTTCCCGACAGCCCGTTTCGATAAGCACGAGTCAAACTCAACTGTCACCGGGACAGGCAAGCCTAGTCGGCAGTGTAAACGTTCGAAACCTACCGGAGACGAGTTCGAGCGTAAACCAGAGTATTGTGCCAGATTTGCACCCGCAGGGCACTCAAGCTTTCGAGCAAGGAAAGAACGAGTCCGCACAGCCCGGATACATCCCACCGGGCGAGAATTCCAAGACAGTCGCAACCGCCTCCGTCTCTCCGGATACATCGTCCGCGACTGTCAATCTCGTCTTAGAGGGAGCACCCGGAGGCTCGCCGAACCCTTGCGGCTGCACACCGCCAGATCCGAACAATGCTGTCGGACCCAACCACGTTTTCGAAATGGTCAATCTGGCGGGAATCATCTACCTGAAAAACGGCACACTCGCAAAATCAACGTTTCCACTCTCTGCATTCTTCAATCTCTCCGGTTCGATGTCTGACCCCCAAATTCTCTACGACGCAATCAGCGGGAGATGGTTCGCGTCCATAGTCGACATTACCAACGGAAATGTTCAGGTTGCCGTATCGACTACCAATGATCCGACCGGAACCTGGAAACTCTACTCTTTCTCCGCGGGTGGATATCTCCCTGATCAGCCATACATTGGAACTAGCGACGACAAGTTCGGTATCACTGCAAACGATTTCTTCGGTAATACATTCGTCGGTGCACAGTACTGGATCGTCAACAAGGCTGAACTACTATCCGGCGCATCGACCATTGACTTCTCAACGATCTCCCCCGACAGTTCGATGCACACCCTGCGTCCGGTTCGCCATCTAACAACGACCGCCCAGTTCTATCTCGTGACGAACTGCATCGGATCATGCGTTACTGACACCACCATGAGCACAACAAACACGGTCGAACTCCTTACCGTCAGCGGCGCGCCGCCAGGAACAGTGTCTGTAGCTACCCAGACCTTCTCGATATCAACCAGCGTCCAACCCCCCAACGCGGAGCAACCGAGCTGCCCCGACCCGACTTCAAGCTGTGCGCTCGTTACGAATGACAACGCCATCCTAAGCGCTGTATGGGAGTCCGGCACCTTGTGGCTGGCGTGGGCCGACTCTTGCATTNNGGAAGCAACCGTGTCTGGGACTGGCACTGCAACGAAGAACCAGGATTTCGACTACGCCTCCACCGGTGCCTATCTGTTCTACCCCTCAATTAGCCTCTATCACGGACAACTCGCATTGGTGTACGGAAAATCATCCGCCAGCGTGTACCCGTCAGTACTGGTTACCGGTCGTCTTCCCAGCGACCCCGCAAGCAGCCTCGAAGCTTCAGCGGTAGTGAGGACCGGGACCGCTGATGATCTGAGCCAACGATACGGATACTATTTTGGAGCTGGAACAGACCCTAACCCAACCGACAATTCGACATTCTGGGTCTCAGGGGAATACCGTGCGAACACGGCGACCGCTGATTGGAGCACCGTCATCGCTCGAGTAGGCAGCTTTGCTCCAGACTTCACAGTATCCGCAAAGCCCTCGAACATCACCTTTGTCGCAGGAAACAGCGCCAACTCGACAATAACGGTCAATTCATACAAATTCACGGGGAACGTTAGCTTAGCCTCCAGCATAACTCCTGCGGGACTGTCGTGCACTCTCAGCCCAAGCACTCTAGCTCTCGGCACCTCGGCAACCTCGAAGCTCTCATGCACGGGATCGGAAGGAGTCTACAATGTGACCGTCACTGCAACCTCGGGTTCACTCTCCCGCTCGGTGTCCATCCTAGTAACGGTTCAACCATCCTCAAGTGTTGGCGGGACCCTACTGAATACCAACGCGTTGGAGGTACTGGCTCCCTATGCCGGAGTTGCTCTGGTGGGTTTGGCTGTGTCTCTCGGGGCGGTCTTGTCAATGCAGGTGAGGCGTAACAGGCCCAACCGACTAGAGATGCCCCACTGAATCCCTTCTGCGTCTGGTCCTAGGGAATAATTCGCTTAGACGGCAAGATTCGGCGGTCTTGCCTTCGACCGTCGAGGGCAAGCCCCAAATGAATGAATACGATTCGATGTCTTGTCTGTCTCGAAGATGACTCTTCGCTCCTTTCTGGTCAAAAGGCTCCTTTACACTGTACTGCTAATCTTCATGGTCATAATCGTAAACTGGCTGATATTCGAGGGCATACCCGGACAGAACGGTGCTCAGGCACTTCTCTCCAGCAGCCCAAGACTCTCACAGGACCCAGGTGCCATGGCAAGGGTTTGTGCCCAGTGGAACTGTCACGCATCACGCACCGACCAGTTTATCGCCTACCTTCATTCGATGCTCACCTTCCAGTTCGGAGTCTCCTACCAGAACGGTCTGCCGATAGCGACGCAGATAATTCAGCAAGGAAGACTTCAGAACACTCTTCTGCTGCTGGGGGTTTCCACAATCCTCGCGATCCTGCTTGGGATAGTTCTCGGGGTAGTGGCGTCCAACAAACGCGGCTCCGTGATGGACGGTCTCACCGTAACCAGCTCAATAGCAACCACATCACTTCCAACCTTCTGGGTCGGTCTCCTGTTCATACTAGTCTTCGCGATTGGACTAGGATGGTTCCCCTCAGGCGGCATTCAACCAGCGTCGTGGACTATTCCAGGCAATCTTCCCAATCCTCTCATGCAGTTTCTCATTCGTTGCCAGTTTCTCTTCCTCCCTGCACTAACGCTGACTCTCATCAGCTACGGTAGCTTTGTACTCTTGACTAGGGCTACAATGATGGAATCACTCACCGAGGACTATATTCTCACGGCCAAGGCGAAGGGGCTGAAGCAGAGGACCATACTCTTCCGCCACGCCTTCAAAAATGCCTCTCTTCCAGTAATAACTGCTAGTGCGCTGGCATTCGGCGGCATACTTGCTGGAGCCATTATTACAGAAACTGTCTTTGCCTGGCCCGGACTTGGGTTCTGGCTCTACCAAGCAGTAGAGGTGAAGGACTACCCGGTCATGCAGGCCATGTTCTACCTAATCTCGTTGACGGTGATCGCAGCTAACTTCATTTCAGACGTCTTGTACGGAGTCATCGATCCGAGAATAAGGTACGAGTAGACGCCCTCCAGCGAAGTCGCGAGGGAGAATCCGCTGGACTTCAAAGCTAGAATCTTTTCAGACGTAGGTTAGGAAAAGAGGAGGAAAGATTGCCCTGCATCCTCAGGGCTAATCTCTCTAGGTGTCTTTGTCGCGAGCCTCGACATGCTCCGGATGGGTCTGGAAGGTCCAGTGCATGCTGTAGTTTACCGCTGAACCACCTTCGCCTACATTCAGAGCACCACTGAAGTGGCCCTCGCCTAGGACCTCATGGTTCTGGTTCGTGTCGCCTGAAACGACGAAGTTACCCCTTGTGAAGGTGCTGTTTTGGACTCCGTCGTACCCTATGTGGAGCTTGACAGAATTGCCGGCAAGGGTGCCCGTGAAGTTGCCCCAGCCTTGAAACGTCGTGAAAATGACTTTCACGCCCTCGTCTGTAACGTTGTGCGTTACCCTTCTCTCTATGGTCAATGCCGTACCGGTGAGGTTGCCGTTGAAATCGAGAGTCTCTTTCACGACTTCGATGGTCGTCCGGTGGCCTAGGGTAGTGGGCCCTGAGATGATGGCGGTTTGCGTGAACGTGATCGTGCCCTTTCCTATGTTCGGGTGGTTCTCATGATCGGAGTGAGTCGCTTGAGTCGTGTGAGTGGCGTTCGCCGTCGTCAAGGCTATCATTGGGATCAAGAATGCTAGCAGTATGCTCGCAGCCATTATTCTCAACTTGTTCTTCGTCCTCCAACGTGCTGGGTATTTCTATCACTGCGCCCTTCCTCGGCGCTCCGACCGCAGTAGCGAACGCATTGAACACGCGAACGCAGTGTCGCGATGAATGGTAAGCCAGCTAACTGTCTATTGAGTTCTTCCAGCGATTTCACATTTTCGGTTTTACTCTCGTCACGGTTCCGTCAAGTTGTCGGTGGCTACGCACACCGGTTGACTTCCTCCCCGTAAGTTCGCCTTTACGGTCATCCCCTAATTGGGGAGGCGATCTGGGGAGAACCAGGCTCCCTTCATCCTGTGCTTCGAGGCACACCCGAAGGTGTCTTGCACTCCACATCCCCCGCGGACAAACAGCTAGTTAAAGATGGATGGGTCTAGCTGCAAAGACATCCTTCGATGATACTTGTCTCATCAGAAGCATAGAGCTC
This sequence comes from Candidatus Bathyarchaeota archaeon UBA185, assembly GCA_002495485.1. Taxonomy (GTDB): domain Archaea; phylum Thermoproteota; class Bathyarchaeia; order 40CM-2-53-6; family 40CM-2-53-6; genus 40CM-2-53-6. Next base: position 213 of record DAFH01000202.1, on the reverse strand, counting down.
CACGGCTACCTACGTCATGACGCGGAAGTTTGCTACAAGCATGATCTTGCACGCTTCGGGCACGATCCAGTGGTCGGTTCTAACAAATGTGCCTAACATTGTCTTACAAGCTTCGGTGTACGTTTCTGTACACTGTAGCTTTAAATAATGTATTACTGTCAGCTATAGACCAACCTGGAGTAAGGGACACAAAAATGAGGTATAGCCTTTGGA
>DAFH01000064.1 GCA_002495485.1 Candidatus Bathyarchaeota archaeon UBA185 | reverse complement strand
CACGGGCTTCGAAGAATCCTTTGCGTCGACTCACGGTTACAGAGTCTCACAGTTCTCAACTGCTATCGAGTCCCTCATGTCAATGACTAGAAAGACGACGGAACATACCGTTTATGTTGGTGATAAGTTCAAGCTGGCCAAAGAACTCAAGTCATCAACCGGGCTCTCAAACTCTGTTGTCGACAAAATCATTGCTTCGCTCACCTGGAGATCTGGCTTGTCGTATGTACTCGCACCAATAGTGATAATCGGCGCTCAATGCTATTTCAGCATGACAGGGGTAATTGGGGCAATACATGTGCAACTCGAAAATCACTTCTCCGACCCCAGATACAGCGACCAGCTCGGAAAGAAATTTGAGGAAAAGTGTCGAGAGATTCTACATTCCCAGGGATTCACGGTCTATCCCACGAGTCTAGGGTTGCCGGTCAAGTACCTTCCAGACGAAGTAAGCATGAAGTTATGGAACCGCATTAAGACCGGCACTGACATCGACATCCTTGCGAGGAAGAAAGAGCATCTCTACTTGTTCGAATGCAAGGAAAGGAAGTGGTCTAAAGGGGGCGAGAAGCGCCTTGCGAATCTCCTTTCGAAAACACAGANNATGGTGGGGCAAGACTGGGCCGAACAACTAGTCGGTGGAAGTCCCGAATTCGGGATAATCCCTTTCCTGGTAAGCAATCACGCCATTGACAGCTTGGCAGAACCAGACGTACCACTGGTCACGATATTCGAACTACAACGCTTCAACGAGGTCGAATCAAAGGAAGTCCAAGGGCAGAGATTCGCATACCTTTCCGATGCCGAGGGTAGCATCTTTCAAAAGGCGATTATTCTGTGAAACTTGTCTGAGGACGAGGATCCTTTGCGAGGAAGAAGAGAGACGAGAAAGAAAGAGAAAGAACGAGAGAGAGAAGCGAGACGACAAGACTAATGGCCCACCGAACCGCATCCTTTGGCGTTGTCTTCTTCCCGGAACCCAAGACGCTTCAAGCCCTACGGGCAAAACGCCCAGAATCGTCTGCTGAAACCCAAGCCCCGGGTGCATCGCTGGTTCCTCAAGAGGTGCAAGTGCCCAGTCTTCATGTGCCGGTTCAGGGCCGAGACCTGGGATGCCGTCGCCAGGCACATACGCGGGATGGCGCGCCAAGAGATGGTCGGACCCCATCGGGCCTGGATGCTTGAACGTGGGCTCGGGTTGGCGGGGGCGGGTTCGATCAAGAGGGTCGAGGAAAGACTGCCACGGTCGTAAGTGTGATTGTGCAATGGTCATAATCCTAGCAACGAATCCTCGGTGGCAGTGACTGGCAGCCAATGCTGCCGCGAGTCGGTAGGTCGACCATTGCATGACAATCGTTCTCAGAATTCAGGCCATGGCTAAATAGCATGGCAATCAGCTCAAGCTAGCCCACATGCGAGTCTCGACATAGCTTGGGAAGCGAAGAAAGAAGACCTTTCATTTTCTTGAGACCCACCATCGTCCCAGATTTCACGGCGCGCCACGCGGGAAGGTCGCCCCTCACTCGTGAGGAACGGGACGAATGGGAAGAGGATACAGAAAACCGAAGTCTACACACGGAGTTCCGCGCATTGACGAGTTCGGTGAGAGATAAACCGCTCATCGACCAGAACAACGTGTTCTTCGTTGCAGAGCCAGATTCGAGAGAGACTCTCTCTAACGTCGAAAGAGCATTCAACTTTCTGGGAATAATAGTTCGGGGCCAATTCTCACCTCCTAGTCGAGGAATGCTCGTTTCGAGTGCTTTATCGTCGTTGAGCGAAGCTTCGAATCCAGGATTTCCGAAGTATGTAGAAAAGGCGATAGTACATGTTCGAGAACTGACGCCCGAAGAAAAATNNAAGTGAGCTCTGCGTTCAACCCAAACTGGAGTACCAGCCGCCAAGAGACAATAATCCAGTTCGTCCCGAACATCGAGGATGGCCTGGCTTCGGCGTACGCCGACAGCCTTCGAAGTTACTTGAGAACGCGTGGCGTGGCGGCTTCGTATGTCTCACATCCGAGCGATGGATTCTTGACAGCCATGACGGACAGGGAGCTAGGTGAGGGTATCGCGCGGGATTCGAACACTGTCTTCGCTTTGGATCCTTCGCCTCGCGGGTTTGTGTCGCAAACCCCGACTCGGAGAAGGGTAAGAACTTCGAGGTCTCGGGGCGTTGTTTCGTCACTCGAAGCTGCGGCTCCTGTGGTATGTGTAGCAGATACAGGCCTGAATGAGATACCTCAACTTGCTGGACTGGTGGCGATGAGGGAGAGAATAGCCGCAATCAGTACGTCTGATGACGAATGGGGATCTCATGGACATGGAACAGCCGTGTCGAGTCTAGTGGCGCTGGGTCCAGGGCTTAACGAGGGCCGAGTGAGAATCATATCGCACAAGATTCTCTCGCCAGATGTTTGGTGGTTTCCCCTTGCTGGGATGTTCGACGCAATACGAATACATCGGGAGCGCACAAGATTATTCTTATCTTCGGTCAATATTCCAGACGCCTCCAGCAGGACTCTTGCACGATTGGATAACTTGATTCAGAAGAGTGATGTCTGCTTTGTCAATAGCGGGGGGAACATCGATGATAAAACATACCTGGGCCAGGTTCAGGGGCGGTATCCAGATTATCTCCGGGAGAATCACGTTTTTCATCCTGCACAGAACATTCACGTGTTAAGCGTCGGGGCAGTCGCAAACAGAGACAACGCGACGTCGATTGCTAGACGGGACTTTATTTCGCCATTCAGTCGGTGTGGCGCTCCCATGGATCCGGGAGTCGACATCAGGAAGCCCGATGTCGTCGATTACGGCGGGAATCTCACTCGAGATACGTTCGACTTCGCGGGGCTAGGGGTCGAGGTCTTCGACAGGGACGGCCAAAGGAGAGAGATTGTCGGAACCAGTTTCTCCGCGCCATTGGTGGTTCGGATGCTGGCAGCGTTGGAAGCAGAATATGGGTCTCGATGTCAGAACAGCGAGACGCTCAAAGCGCTTCTCTTCGCGATATGTACCGGCTATCAAACAACCTGCTACGGGTTGGGTCGAGTCGGCCGCGAAGTGACTTCCGGAAACAGCCGCGCGGTCTTGACCTCAGAAGGAATAATCGACATGACCGAGGCCGTGGAAGGGGGGATGACTCGCCGGAATCGAGCTCAAATCGCCTTCCGGGTTCCACGGGGCGTCGACAAGATTACCTTGTTTGTGGTGCATTCGGACGACTATCCAGCTTTTGACCATCCAACTCTTGACACGTTCATGCGAGTCAGGGCTTTCAAGGATGGGCGTGAGAGCCCAGTGCCAATGTCAGAAATTGGGTCAAGGAAATCGTATGTGAAAGTGGTCAGGTGGTGGCAACCTGGTCATACGATGCTTGGTCGATGGAGCTTTCAACTATATCCTGAGGCGCGAGGAGGGCTCTTGCCGAGCCTCCGCAGCCGAATTCAGGTCCGATTCGGAAGCGTGTTCCTATTGGAGTCCAGCG
>DAFH01000087.1 GCA_002495485.1 Candidatus Bathyarchaeota archaeon UBA185 | reverse complement strand
GGCCTCGCCGGATTCGACCGTGAGAAGGTAGCAACCCTCTCTTCAGAGAGCGCTCCTCCGCCGCCGACCTGGTAGGGCAGAGTGTCATGGTTGACAGCCAAGTCTTCAGCTTGGTCGAGGCTGCCGCTCACCAGCGTTGACGGACTCCCGCATAGGTCGATTTCGGGTAACAGGAAACGACCAGCTTCCCAGTCCCCCACCACCGCCCAAGAGGCCGAACTAGAACAAGTCGATATAAGAATATCAGACAAGAAAAACAGATGGAAAGAGGGGTAAAAACATCCTTTGACGGCTAGCAAGAGAAACACTCAGTTTCGGGACTACACGATCAAATCCGGTGAAATGCAAGAATGGCTGAAGGAGTGGCGAGAAAAGCTACATCCCATCAGAACAAAACAGGGCTTCCGGATCCTGGGAGCGTGGGTGATCCCTGAGCTTGACCGGTTCCTCTGGATCATCAGATGGGAGGGAAAAGGTAGCTTTGAAGAGGCGGACGAGGCATACTACCACTCTGCCGAGCGCAAGGCTGTGCAGCCCAACCCTGCGCGCCATCTAGAAAAGGAGGAGCACTTTTACATTGAACCCGTTTTCGAGCAGGGAGCATGGACGATGAAGAATCCGAAATGAGCGAAGAGGAGGAGACGATCGGCGAGGAGCCCGAGGAGAAAGAGGAAGTATCATCCAGCCGGACCCTAGTCGACATACCAGTCATTCCATTCGAACCTCCAGCCACCGGGGATGGCCGCGACATTGGCGAGAAACAGGGCAAGCTCCGAAACGCGATCATGGAACGCGTCTCACAAACCGAAATGGGAAAGTTCAAGGAAGCACTCAAGGGACATCTGGTAACCATAACGCTCGGCTTCTTCCTCTGGAAGGGATCCACGATGACGACCAACACGAGGGCCGTTAAGGACCTAGACAATCTCATGAAGATCATTTTCGACGTGCTGGGCAAGGGCCAGCAGGGCCTGGGTTTGATAGAGGAAGACAGCTACATCTGCGAAGTATACGCGAAGAAAGAGCTGGTCGAGAACCAGAGCGAGGAAGGACTCCGGATCATAATCGAGGAATACGAAGACGAAGACATGGCTCGCACGCTCAAAGAGTTCTATGCCAAGAAGACCAAGAGCACCGCCTAGAGAGGTGGAGGAGTCTCGTCCAGCTTCTCCTTAGGAAGCTTGGCCCATTTGAGAAAATCCGGTCCGGGCTTCTCCTCCTCGTAGAGTTCCTTTCGACGACACTCAAGCGGCGCCGGGTCTTTTCCCAGAAGATCGGCCGCGGTCAGCAACTCATGTTCCGCCTTCCTCGCTGACTCTCTCACGGGCTCCAAGAATCTGGACCAGCCTTCGTCCCTCAAGAGATGATGATCAACAACGACTTTCTCGATCTCACTTACAATCTTCTCCATGTGTAGCAGGGCAGTCTGGAAGAAATCCTCGCCTATACGAAAGCCCTGCAGATAGGTTGGCGGTCCTCCCAAGATTAACATGTCTGGCTTCGCATCGAGGATCACCTTGACCGTCTGCTCCGCCACGGGCCCTTGAACATCCGGCGCAAACACAAGCCTCTCACCACCCTTCTCGACGATGCATAGGAGAACCCATCCAAGGCCAGATTCGTCCTCGCCGTGCGGAACAGGTTCGGGAAAACGGACAGTAGTCTTCCCGTAATGGAAGGTTCTTCCATCGGCCACCTCGAACTTTTCTGCCCATTTCTCAGCGGCCTGCTTGAACATCCAGCCCCTCCGCCGCTGAGCGGTATTGGTGTTCTTCCTGAAGTCCTTCGCGAGAATGATCTTTCCTCGGTAGGTCCTCTCTGATAGTTCTGGACTGCTTCCTAGCCAGACTGGATCGATGTAGTTGGGTGTGTGATGATCGTTGTGATAGTGAGAGATCGTTACAACCTTGGCCTTTAATGCCGCCTCATTGATCCTCTCTCGCGCCTCATCCCTCGCCCTGAACTCCTTCGGATGAGGCATTAGCCTGAACCTGGGACCCAAAGCAACGCCCGCGTCCAAGAGCAGTGTCACGTCCGGGGTTCGCACCGTAGTGCACATTGAGCGCACACCCAAGCTCTCGAAAGCTAGCGGCGTGACTGTTATCCCGGCCACTGGGCCATCGCCATCTGTCCAGCATCAGCACGAGGTTAATTGGACTATGCCGACACGGCTCGGTCAAGAGAACGGTTTTATCCATTCGATCGTCATCTCAGTCTGGGTCCGATGACTTCTCTGGCCCAGCGGATGAGTCCTATTGGACTGGATGAAGTGGATCTTGAGACCCGTAAGAAGGGCAAGAATGAGAGAGGACCCATCTACGATCGAGCGAGACAGGCACAACACAATCGCAACGGGCTCATCCCTTCTTGACGCAACACACTGAGACCCTCCAATCGGCATCAAGCAGACGATGGCTCGTCCTCGGCTCAGTCCTGACGTCACGCGTCATCTACACGATCAACTGGTTCAACATAGCCCCCCTGCTCGGCGCAACCGGACTCATTGCCACCGAGCTGAAACTCGACCTGCCATCACAAGGCCTGCTGACCTCATCATTCCTGCTCGGCGCAGGTATCTTCCAGATACCTGCAGGAATAGTTTCTGCCAGGTGGGGACCGAAGAACACCTCTCAGCTCGGGATGCTAATCCTCTCCCTGTCGGGCGTAGGCGAAGGACTCTCACTAAACTTCCCATCTCTCCTCGTCTCAAGATTTCTGCTCGGTCTGGGCGCGGCCCTCTTCTTCGCTCCAGCCATCGGAATCCTGACCCCGCTCTTCAAACCAGAAGAGGAAGGATTCGTTCTCGGACTCTACAACAGCTGTTTCAACATCGGGGGAGCCCTCGGCCTATTCGGATGGGTCCTGGTGACGGACCTGCTCGGCTGGCGAGGAGGCCTAGTCCTCGGCGGACTTATCGGGATAGTCTCCGTCGGGATCGGAGAGATCGTCATTCCTCACGACAAGCCAGCTGAACGATCGAACCGGCGACCAATGCGACCGGTTTTCAAGAACAGAAACATTTGGCTAATCGCCTTCGGCGTGCTCGGCTTATGGGGCGCCATCTTCTCTTCCTCCAGCTTTCTAGAAGCCTACACGAGAGACACGTTCGCCGTCTCTGGGTTCATCTCAGGCCTAATGGCGTCTCTGATCATGTTCGCCAGCATACCGGGTGGGCCCATAGGGGGCCGCTTGTCGGATCGATTCAGAAGACGAAAGATCTTCATATTCATACCTGGAGTCGTTACCTCGATCGGAATAATTCTGTTCGGAATCTCTCAGCCCATCGAGTTGTGGTTCCTCATTCCGCTGGTGGGCTTCATGGATTCCGTCGTCTTTTCGACAATGTACGCCAGCGCCAGCCAGTACCCAGAAGTGGGTCACGAGTACGCGCCTCTTGGCATAAGCATCATCAACTCTGTCCAGATCCTAGGCAGCTATCCCATTCCAATAGTCTTCACGCTTCTGGTAAGCGCCTACGGGAACAACTATTCTCCGGGATGGTTCTTCATGGGGGGAGTATCCCTAGCCTTCATGATGCTGATTCTCTGGATTAAGGAGCCGTTCAAGGCAAGAGTGCACAGCTCAACCTAGCCTGTACAGCTCGTCTCGAGGTACAGCGACCAGATTCGAACTCCGACCGTTCAGAATGTACTTTCGACCATCAACCAGTCGCGTCATTCTCCCAATCAGTGACGATCTGACCCCAACCCGTCTCAGTGATCTATTCGCCGTATCGACGGACCTGGGTGCAACCACGGCGAGGAGGCATCCTGAACTCATCAGCTTCAACGGATCCAGCTTCAGCCTCGAACAGATTTCGGAAGTCTCTCTTGCGATCGGAATATTGTCAGCCCACACTTCCACGCCCAATCCTGACGCTTCGCCCAACTCCCAGCACGCATTGATGACTCCCCCCTCGGTTGGATCGTGCATCACACGAACTCCCCGAATCTTGGACAGGACCAGAGCCTCTCTCACGACGCTCATCCGTTTTGAGAACTGGCGCGCTCTCCTAAGCAACCTTGCAGGGACGTGTTTTAGACGATTAGTGTAGTCAGAGGCGATTATTGCCGTCCCCTCTAGCCCAGCAGTTTTCGTGAGCAGGATTACGTCGCCTGACCGGACGTCCTCGGCTCGTNNTTCTTCTCGCCGATCATGAATCCCGCGATGATCGGCCTATCCAGCCCCCGGGTAGTCTCGGTATGACCTCGAATCAGCGTGATGCCTAGCTCCCGCGAAGCCCGATCTATTCCCCTCATGATCTCGGACAGAGTCGTCTCATCTGAGCCGGGTGGAAGCAGAATCGTGCACATGTACCAGACTGGCTTCGCACCGGCAGTCGCGATATCGTTGGCGTTGATGTAAACCGAATGCTCTCCGATCCGGCGGCTTGTTCCTGTGATGGGATCCGCGGTCAGGATAAGCGTCGGACTGTAGCGGATAGCGGCGATATCCCTGCCTATCCCAGGGCCTAGAAGTAGCCTTGGGTTCCTTCTCCCAGTGTGGGAATAGACCGTCCTGACAAGAGCTTCGGGAGGAACCTTACCGATCTCAAACGACCGAGGTGGCATCTCGTCGAATCGCTTCTTCCGGTTCGTGTGGGGTATCTAAATGCTGAACTCTGAAAGTGCACCAAGATTTGAGGACTCTGGCCGCACGTCATCGGCCGGATCAAGAATTTCGAAAAAGGGATTCCCTGTTTTTCCTTATGTCTTCAAGGAAGGATCTGCGGTCATGCGGGGAACCTAGAGGGTGTTGATGGGACCCAGGACGAAGACAAACGTGCGCAAAGATGCGGTGGATTGGTTTGTCTCGGCTAACCCTTGAGCGCTTTGAATACCTGTTCAGCCTTCGAGGTGCTGACCAGCTTCACGGTTATCGGGTTCCTAGACCCATCGAGACGGATTCTAAGCACGGCTATTCCGACACGCCACCATGCTATGATCAACGACACGATCATTATGACCAGAGCTGCTAAGAGTCCAAGGTCGTAGGGGAAGACCGGCAGTGGAAGCCGCTGGGCCATTGGAAACCACCAGATCAGGAAGCTGCCTATCGCTCCGAAGACTGCAAAAGCGAGCGGTGGAATGAGACTCTTCGTGATGAGTTCAAGCGTGTTGATGTTGGAGGTTGGCACGTTCATGAAGGCCTCTCCGACTCGAAACCTCTTGCCCACCAAGAGCCGCGATTCGGTGACGTATACTTGGTAGTTGACGCCGGCGCAGTGGGCGAGAATGTTTTCGGGGCCGACGANNTCTCGTGTAACTCTCGCCCCTCACGCTCACGAGACAAATGTCACGGCTGTCGAACAAACCGGAAGTTTTCTAGGCGCGACCGTCCACACGAGCAGATTTTCAACGACGACTTTTTGGTTTCAGGAGTCTCTCAAACACTCGACCGTTCGGCTTCTCCTCTGCAAAGACCTGGCCCTGGAACCGTGAGACATGAACATCTCCACTAAGCCAAGCATCAGGTGGAAGACCTGCTTTGAGACAGCACTGGGAGAGGAATTCTTCGCTGTCAAATCCTTCATCGCCCGCGACCTGCGGTAGCAGAAGTCCATGGCCCCCCATGCCCTCGACCACGATTCCGTCTCTTCCGACCAGAATGTTCTCTCGCAGATCCAAGGGATTCCTTACCCAGATCGGTTCCATCGCCGATAGGACCGTTGCCTCGACGATGATCTGGCTCTTGAGCTCCTCGAGATCTATGGGTTCAAATCGCGGATCAGAGGTCGCGGCCTCCACCGCGGCAACGCGCACTTGGTCGATTAGCGGCCTCGTCGGAAACGGTATACCGATGCAGCCTCTCAGTCCGTCACCGTTGATATAATCTAGAAGTGTCACGAAGACTCCCCGCTGCTCCTTGAGACCGGAGCTGACCCTGGCGGAGGGAGCAGATTCTGAGCCCGACAAGTGCGAGTCTATGGCTGCTCGCGCAGCTTTGACGAGGATCTCTCCTTCTTCAACAGTCAGCATTTTGTATGCTCGTTCCTCTTGGATATGTTTCGCGCCTCTTCTAGAGTCTCGCGTATCTTTTTCCAGTGGCTTCCTACCCAATACGTCTTCCCGCAACCGCCGCACCGCCAGAACCTCTCATAGAGCTTCAGGCTAGCGGCCGGTACTGACTCGGAGGCCTCGTCTCTGGATATTTCTCGAAGCCGTGAGCTGCACTCAGGACATCTGGTTGAAGCCATGTCGATGTCTAATCCGATCCCGAGATCTCTCGCGAGCTGGGCGAGTCGAATTTCCTCGGTTTCTCCGAGAACTAGGACTGACGCTATGCTTCTGCTACGGGCTCGTTTGTAGAGTTCCTCGTCGCGCGTGAGGAGAAACGTGTCGTTGAGTCGCGAGTGCTCGAGAAGCGTATTATCATCCATCTTCGCGTCGTATTCTGTCTCGTATCCAAGCATTCGAAGCCAGTGCGCTAGCCCCCCTAACATGCCGTCTACGACAAATCTCATCTGGAGATGCGACTCCGAAGCACCGCACCGCAGCCCTCCTCGCCGACAAGCTCGCCATTTTCATAGACCAATCTTCCTCCGACGATGGTTGAGACTACTGCTCCCCTAGTTTCGAGTCCATCAAAGGGAGAGTATTTGGCCTTGGAGAAGAAGCGGCTTGAATCAATTCTTGATCTCTTTTTCATGTCAACTAGAACTACGTCGCCGTGGTCGCCCGGGCGAAGTGCTCCTCTAGAGTTCAGGCCGAATATTTTCGCAGGATTGCTCGCAAGCAGTTGGATGAGGCGAGGAAATTCCAACAGCCCCTTGTTGATCAGAGTTAGCATTAACGGCAATGTCGTCTCGAGCCCGGGAACTCCCGGCGGGCTGTTCCTCGGCCCCCGTTTCTTCTCAGCAATCGTGTGGGGAGCGTGATCGCTTGCCACGACGTCGAGAGCACCGGAGCGTGTGGCGGCTAGGAGAGCCTGCCTATGGGTCTCTGATCTCAGCGGTGGTACCATCCATGCCCTCCAACCGAGTGTTTCCAGCAGTCTAGCTGACAGTAGGAGGTGATGAGGGGTAGCCTCACTCGTGAGTCTTGAGGAGCCCGCTACGACTCTTTGGAGGCTCGATTCGAGGGTCAGGTGGCAAAAGTGGACCCTGCAGGGTACCGCTCGCTGAGCCTCTGTGATTCTTTCCACTGCTCTAGTTTCAAGAAGTGGCGGACGAGCATCGGCAAGCTGCTTGAAACTGTCAGCCCGCACTGGACCTGTCGAGGCTCTCATTTCTTCTGCATGAACAGTGACTGGAATGCCTGCTCGACCTGCATTCTTCATGAGTCTGCGAAGTTCAGCGTCTCTCTCGACGTTGAATGGTGCGATCGGTTTGGGCATGTAGAGTTTGAGAGAAAACGCCCCAGCCCGAGCAAGCTCCTCTATTCTTCTATCCTCGGAGGTGGCTGCTGCGTGAAAACCTACGTTTACGCGGACTCTCTTTGAAGCGAGTTCTTGCTTTTCGACAAGTAGTCGGGGTGAATCCGTTGGTGGAATAGTGTTGGGCATGTCCAAGACCGTCGTGAAACCGCCAGCCGCTGCCGCCGCGGTGCCAGTGGCAAAGTCCTCTTTGTATGAGAGTTGCAAATCACGCAGATGCACATGGACATCTATTAGCCCTGGTAGGGCGCACAGTCCAGACGCATCGACAACTCTGGCCCCGCGACTGTCTGCTCGACGGCCAATCTTCGCTATCCTGCCATTCTCGATGAGTATAGAACGTTTCGAGAAGCCTTTTCCAATCCAGATTTTCGCGTCTCTGACCAGAAGACTCCGGTCGCTAGAGCCCTGCGCTGTCTCAGCTCTCTTCTTCTGAAGAACCATCTTCTGAGGAACCAAGGTCCTTCGCGCAGTCCTGGCAGAGGAAGATGCCGTCCTTCTGGGCAAGACCATCGGACCACATCTCGCACTCGTCGCAGTAGCCGGAGAGACCTGAACGTGCCGGCCGGGGCCGTTCGAGGCCGACCCGGGTTCTCTCGGAGGCAAGATCGATTATCGCGGGCGTCACCTCAAGAATGTCTTTCATCGTCAAGAGCCCGGAAAGCTTCCCATCCTCGACGACGGCGAGTCTTCTGACCTTGCGCTGGTTCATCAGTTTCGCAGCCTCCGTCACGCTAGCTCCGGGCCGGATAGTGATTACCGGCTTCGACATCGACTCGCCGGCAGTAACCTTTGACGGCAAGAGANNCTCTGAACGATGTCTCGTTCAGTTACTATTCCAACGGTCTCGCCTTTCTTGCCGGAGACCAATACGCAACCAATGTTGTGCTTGGCCATTAGCTTGGCCACGTCCGCAGCACTGTCCGACTCCCTGACGGTTATTACGGGCCGAGACATGATGTCCCTTACGACCACTGCTTCCGGTTCTGTCTCGTGCACCGACAAGGGCGAAACGGGCCTCGGTCTGGCTTCTATAAAATGTTGGGCACAGCCATNNAACAGAAAGAACAAGATGACATTCTGCACGATCGGGACGGAGATCGGTATGTCTGTGGGCGTTTCGGCCCAGCCGAGTGGGCTTTGTTTCCACGAAAAGGTGCCGGACGATTCGAACTGGCACCTCTGCCCTGACTGTGGGAGGGACGTGAAGAGAACGCCGCAGGGTTTGACCACTATGCATAGTTGTCAATGGCCAGGCTGCGAGCGCACCAGGCTGGATGAAAATGGAGTTTGCTTCGTCACTTGGAAGCGTGTTGCTGAGAAGTTTCCGGACGTTNNTTCGCGGTGCACGGCCCTATAGTTGGCCTGTGCAAGGAACACGCCGAACAAGTACGATCGAGACAGTGAAGCATTAGAAGCCCTAGCGAGTCTTGCGCGGGCACATCGCAGGACCGAGGCAGTGTCCGAATGAACAGTGCTCTGCGGTTGAACGGTGCGTCGGTTCGGTCGGCAAAACGTTATCAGCACGGCTGGCGTGCTCGGTCGTGAGATTTGTCCAGCGCGGGGTCCAACTTGGCGGTCCAGACTTCGAGGGAAGTCAAGCCGAGTCGCCTCAGTCTGCCACCAACCTCGATCGTATACTGGCTCCGANNTTTGGTGTTCTGGCAGGAGTAGTCTACAATCTAATCGGATTTGGCCAAGGAGGCGTAGCCCTCGGAACCCTCGCTTTGATCAGCGTCGGCATCGGAGTCTACGCGGTTTCGGTGATTCTGGTGAAGAACATTCTCGGTTATGGACCGGACGAGTTGAAGGGGCCGAACAAGCATGTGACGATTGGGATGGGGTCCTACATCATATGGATGGTTTTCACGACGATTCTGCTAAATACGGTGNNACTGACCCATCTTCTCGGTTGGTTCTGGTGGTGTGACTGGGGTTGGGGATGGGGCATGCTTCTCGGTGGATAATAGCGTGAGATAGTCTTCTAGCGCTTTGAAGTATCCGCGGTCGTACTCTCCATGTATCTCGTTTGAGGCGAATTCTGCAAACTCTCCTCGAAGCTGGTTGACTGATTCTTCAGTCGGGTTGGACAGAGCCTTCGGCAGATAGATGTACTTGTCATCGTTTNNCTCTTGTAGGTCAATAGCAGTCCCTCCAAGGCTTTCACGTATCCCTTGCACCACGCGGTGTTCTCTGCTTTCTGTCGGATAGTGTCGAGCTCCTTTTCGGCGTCGGTCCAGGCACGCATGTCTACGTTCTGGAAGAATCTCCTCGTCACCTCTTCTGGTATCGAGCTCTGTGGTTTCACCGGCGGCGTTTGACCTCGTCCTCCTCTGACACGTCAACGATCCCAGTATCTGTGACTTTGAATATTCTTTCGCCCTCGGGAAGATATGGGCTGGACACGAGACGGGCGATCCGGATCGGACCNNTGGTTGGCGAAGAACTGGTCCGGCTTGGCCATTACTTGGTTAGTTACAATGGCGACAGCGTTGAATCCTCTAGCCAGTCGTATTAGCCGGTGCATGTGATAGTTGAGCCGTTGCTGGCGTTCTGCAAGCATCTCCCGGCCAAGATATTCGCTTCGAAAATGTGAAGTTAGGGAATCGATTATTATCACGCGTATCTTGTTGTCCTTGATTATCTGATCCGCTTTTTCTAGGAGGAGCATCTGGTGGTCTGAGTTGTACGCCTCGGAGTAGATTATCCTCGAGGCCGCGTCAGCGGGCTCGAGCCCGGCGGACTTTGCCATTCTCACGATCCATTCGGGCCGAAAAGTCTGTTCCGTGTCTAGATAGAGTGCGCCACCGTCAAGGCCACCTCTGTCGACCGGAAGCTGTACGTTGACGGCCAATTGGTGGCACAGGATCGACTTTCCGACGCCGTACTCACCATAGACCTCGGTTATCGTCTGGGTCTCGAGACCCCCGCCAACCAGTTCGTCGAAAGCCTTGCTCCCCGTCGTGAGACGGAGAACGTTTGCTTTCATCTTCATCAGTTCGTCTGCTCTGATGAAAGAGAGTGAAATGCTGTCCCTTGCCAGGCCGATTATCTTTGCCGCCTGCTTCTCTCCGATCCCTGCCGGGACCAGTTCCCTGACTGTAGCGGTGGCGAGGCTTTCTATCGTGTGGAAGCCCAGCTCTTTCAGTTTGTCCGCAGTGGACGGACCCACGCCAGGCAGATCCTCTACTACTTCGTATTTCCGGACGGCTTCCTGGCTCACCAAGCCCCACTCGAAACTATGGATCAGTACCTCTTCCACGTTGCTATTTAATCTGCGACTGGACACGGTGTCGGATTTAGCGCGGAGACTGATCCGAACCTAATCCTCTGCCAATGTTCCGCGTTGGATGTTTCACCGGTTACAGCACGCTTATCGTGATTGCGGAGATGGGGCTGTTGCGTTGAGGATTATTGGGGGTTGAGGAGGAGGCCCAACCCAAGAAGAGCGGTAGTAGAAGGTACATCGAGACTTTGTTGGGCTGGCCGAGCGAGGAGTCTGTCGGGGGCACTCTGTACGAGACGACTCTCTTGACCTCAATCTTGGAATACGCAATAGTCCTCTTCTTTGGAGTATGGCTGATTACGGAATATTTCTACAACATCTACGAGCAGCAATACTTCGGATCCTTTGACCCTGTATTCCTAGTGGTAGTGCTGATGATCGCGTCCGGCTACGGTTTCATGAGACTAATTACCACGGTAAGGACCCAGCTACATCCTTCCAAGAGAAAGAGCAGACCGGAGGACGATTACTAATGGCCAAGATCGGACTAGTCACGATCATCTCGATCGTTCTGAACCTCTTCTTGACGTTTTGGCTCGTCAATCAGTATCTCAGCGACGCCTACTTCCAGGCCTACGTGAACGCAACGATAGGACAGTACTATCCCTTCATAGTGCTGACTTTGGGGGTGGGAGGCGGATCCTGNNGCGACGCCTACTTCCAGGCTTACGTGAACGCAACGATAGGACAGTACTACCCCTTCATAGTGCTGACGTTGGGGGTGGGAGGCGGATCCGGTCTAGGCTACCTCTTCCTCAAGCGAAAGAATGGAGATGGTCTGATCGGCAGAATCCAGAAATCAAAGAACTTCAAGCCCGTAGGGCCACTGTCATCAACGGCCGCGGCCACGCCGTCGAAACAGAGTGTTCCAACCGGTGCCCCGCCGTCACCCGTCTCAAAACACACTGCGTATGCAGTTCCTCCGCTTCCAAAGACCTCTACTTCCGGTGGCACTCGAAGCATGCCTGGATCTACTTGGGCCTCGGTTTCGGCCAAGTCATCTCTAGATTCGATTCTATCTTCAAAGCAGGATACGGCACCCAAATCCAGTATTGGTGCGCCCCAGACCCAGAGGAGCGAACCGTCCAAGCCGACATCTTCCTCTTTCCCTTNNTACCGAGACGCAACCCCCTCAACCACTCCGATCTATTGGAGAGACTCCCACGAGACAAAGCCCCAGCTGGACCCCACAGCAATCCTCGATCGGAGAGAACAGGCCAGAACCAGGACCCGTCTTTCAGAAGCCGGGCTTGGACATTGGAGCTAGACAGGATCTGTCTACTCCGGGATTTCCAAGCCAGCCCCCCGCCTCGCGGCAAGCTCCGGTTCCGTCAAAATGGGCGCCACCAGAAGAGAAAACAGGAATCAGCCAATGGGCTGAGGCTGGTGGCGTAAAATCGATTCCTCCGCTACCGCCCAAGTGGACCCCACCTTCAGGATCATCTGCAACACAAGAGAGACCGAACCCTCAACAGGGCTTTCCGAGACCCGGACCCATGCCCGCTCGAGGCCCGCTTCCCCCACCTCAGGGTGGCCCACGACCCTTCGTAGTCCAGGGCCCAGGAGCTCCCGGAAGACCTGGAGATCAGAGACCAATGAGTGCTCCAAGGCCCATAGCAGCTCCCCAATCATTTCGTCCTGATCCCGGCCGTCCCCCGCCAGGACTAGCGGGCCAGCCTCGCCCCAGTCAACCGGCACCTCGACCCGCAGCACCCCTCGCGGGCCCTATGCCTCAACCATGGACCCCCCCTGGTTCGACGCCCGAAAGGAAGGACACGTCCATGTTGGAACTGAATCCGCAACCCTCCTCCTCAGGATCCGATGATCCTCCTGGGAGGACGATTTTGGAGAAGAGCGCTCCAGAGCCGAGTAGTAGTGGTGGAGAGATGGACTGGGACACAGCGCTGGACACTATTCTCAAGACGCTACGAAAGGACCGAGTCGGAGACACGAAGTAGGGACCTTGACAGTCGTAATCCAGCCACACCAATCCTCAGCGCTTAGAAGACCGAAGAGTCGGGCCTCCTCGGTAGTCGGGAGACGGTGAAATGAGAAAACTTCTGGTCAAACTTGTTGCGATCGAGACAGCCTTGGTCGGCTGGCTCTCATATTGGCTGTTCTCGGTTTATGCAAGTAATCCACCGGTCGCGGCCGAGCTATCATCTAGCCTCCAGAGATTTCCCCAACTCTCGTTCAGCACCATCGACATCGCTGTCCTTGTCATAATTGCCGCGTTCGCTGTTACTCTCGCATTCAAGTTCCAGAGAGGGCTCAGACCCGGAATTAGGCTAGAGAGAGCTCTACAAATGCTGGAGAATCTGATGAAACGGAATCTGGTGCTAGAGGCTCAGGTGGCAGAACTGAAAATCGAAAAGTCTCACACGCCACCAGTGATCACTGGGCCTACGACTTCAGCTCCGGTCACCGAGCCGCGACCTGGCTCATGGGAGAAGGCATTCCGGACCCCGCTTGAAGCCGGGCCTCCTCTGAGCACTAGAGTAGCGGGACCGAGCAGCGAGAATGTTCCCTTTGGTCGCGAGACGGGGATTCCGCCTCCGCGTATTGAGACGAAACCTCAGCCCACTCAGTCGACGATCAAACCGCAGATCGTGATTAGCGAAAAGGGCTCCGAAACAACGGGAATAACACCTGCCATGATGCCTGACAAGACAGCTGAGAAGCCGAGCTTCGCAAGTCCTCCAAAACCCCCTTCATCGAATTGGGAAGACAGCCCCCAGTTCATTAGCGAGTCAAAGGGCATACTCACCCCGTCGGCGTCGGCAAGAAGAGTACCCGTGGTCTCAGACTCTGGAGGACTGAAGCAGCCATACATTCCTGCACCGGCACCGAAAGTAACTCCCTCCAGCGTTATTGTGGGACCAATGACATCTCAAAGCCCGCCTAAAATGAGCCAATCGTTGCAACCCGCCAAGATCACTGCACGACCCGGCCTACGTCCACCCGGGAGTCGCGCAACATCGCCCAAGTCATCCGTAGCAATCGCTAGCCCGATACCGCCTTCAATAGAGGCACCGAAACCCGATGCGGATATTCCCCCAGCAATTCTACCTTCGCCACATACCTCGTTTCCCAATAAACCGTTCCCGACGGACGAAACCCCCACAACTTCGGATTCAGGGCCCAGACCCGGCGACGAGGCAGGCAAGAAAGATGAACATGACGTGACCAAGCCTTCGCAACCTACCAGAAAAAAGCTTCCACTGGAAGAAGACGAGACTCGTTCAAAGACAGACGTCTTTTAGATCGAAACTAACGAGCATGCCTTCTGGGCTAGTCCTTCCTCTCGGCCGAATCTAACCAGCCATTCAACCTGCTCTGGTCCGAGTCGGCACGCTTCTGTAGCGTCTCAAGACTCTTTTGGAGCGTGAGCGGTTTGAACTCGAATCCCATCTTGTTGACAAGCGGCAGGACGCCTTTTGCAAGTGCGGGAGCAACGATGACGGGTCGAAGCTTCTTTCCAGCAGGTGCCTCAAAGTTTTTCAAGTATTCAGCGAGCTGCTTCACGGTTGAAGTTCCAGCCGGATCCTTTTTGATCTCGATGACTACGGTGTTCCCTCTGGAATCGATGCCGTAGACATCGACGAACCCTGGCACGACTTTCTTTTCAAAGTCAACAATCTGGAGACCTGCCTCGACGAGACTGGGCTCTGCGATTATGGCCTTCTGCATCTCCTCCTCGCTCGAGTGAAGAACAAACCTGGCCTCATCCTTCAAGTGGAAGGAGCCGAAGAACTCGACGCTACTGACCGTCAGCGTCAGAGTCTCCAGAGGAGAGGGCCGGACAGCTTTCACGATCAACCTGCCGTCCTCGATCCTTGTCTGGAAGACGCACCCCGACGGCTGCCAGTTCACCGGCTGGTAATTGTTGCGGCGATGAACAAGTATGCAGCCATCCTCCTTGAACAGGATAAGCCTCTCTCCCTCTCCCAGATCGCTGCCTGTACGTCCCGAATAAGCGATGGAACAGGAAGCTACCACTACTACCATCCTTCGAGCTTCAAGACCCTTTACAAGTTCCCGGCGTGCCTCGTCAAGTGCTGGAGAGACTAGGACTGTCAATCTAGGGTGGCCCGGAAGATTGATTATTCCGGTGGAATATATCAGGATGATTTGAACGCGGATGAGGACCGAAGGATCGCTAAATGGTACAACACGCTTTCAGCCTCGTATGATGAGCTGTACGGCCAGGAACAGTCGGCCAAGCACAACGCCGTTCTAGAATTCTTCGAGGACAAGCGATTCAAAGTCCTCATCGACATTGGATGCGGATCAGGCACTTTTCTCCAACACGCGGAACCATTCTATGACTATGCAGTTGGCATCGACGTATCCATCAACATGCTCAAAGCTGCGAAGAAGAAGAGAACATCGAAAAATGATCTCATACTAGCAACATCGCGCATGCTTCCAATCAGAAGGAAGGGCGCAGATGGTCTCGTGTCAATTTCGACCCACGCGGACCACTCAAGTCTTATGATTGGTCTTGAGGAGCTGCGTCGGATAAGCCGTGAGAACGCGGTTCTCGCAATAAGCCTTTTCCAACAGGAAGGCGCGGAGACTCCACATTTCCCGTTCGCCCTCAGACGTGCGACAAGAATCTCCGACAGGGAAAGCGTCTACTGTTTCCGTTCAGAGCGGTTCGAAAGAACCGTCTCGTAAGGTGGGTCTTGGATAGTTTAAGAACTAGACATCCACCGTTTAGCACAGACAAGGATGCCAGGGTGTTCACATCAATGGCGGGGGAAGGGAGAGATGGCTCGTTGTATAAGATGCGGAAAGCTCAAGTCGGATTTCAGAAAGGAAAAGCACGATCAGAAGATGATGCAGCGCGAGGAAGCAGAGCTAGCTCAGAGCTAGCTTTGCTAGAAGAGACATCTGAATTTTGACGAAGAGTTTTTATGGACTGGAGCGCCTCGCCGGCGCCTCAAAGGGGACTCGTTGGAACCTTCAAGAAAGCCGCTGAACCTTCTCGTCCGGAAGCTCAACGGCGACGTTTCAGTAAAACTCAAGAACGACACTGAATATCGCGGAAAAATGATCGATTGCGACAGCCACATGAACATAATACTCGACGGAGCAAGAGAATATCGTGGCGGCGATCCTGCAACGAATTTCGGTAGCCTCATTGTTAGGGGAAGCAATGTCCTCTACATTTGCGTAAGTCAACCAACTAGCTAGTCTGTCCCCGATTTCTGGGGCGGCGCGGGGCCTCGTATTGGTCCCAGCATTCTCGATGAGAATGCCGTCGATCGAACGTAGTATTTGATTCCCAGAGAGACTGGGATGCCAACTATACCACCTCCCGCGACTTGTAGAATGTTGAAGGGAACCTCCCCTGAGGCTGCTACAACGCCGGTGTATTGAGAAGCTCCGAAGAGTAGCGAGATGAAGAATGATTCTGCTAGAAAGTATCCGACAACCATGATGGTGCTTCCCGCAGCCCACGCGAGCAACTGCGTCCCCATCTTCATGCTCCGGCTAGAGATGATCCCTGCAATGTATCCTTCCAGGCCTTTGATCACGAGTGTGAACGGTGCGAAAGTCCCGAATCCGCTCAAAGCGTCAGATAGGGATGAACCAATTCCACCGGAGAACCCTCCGATCGTCGGACCGAAGGTCAGCGCGCTGATGAAGATCATTATGTCCCCTAGATTGAAGTATCCTTGAGTCGCGGGAATTGGAACCTGGAAGAGAAACGTCGACAAAAAAACCAGTGCTGTGAAAACCGCAGTGATGGTTATTGTAATGACCGGGGTCCGATGCCCCGCTTCACTTCTGACTCCTCTGCCGGTATTGGTCTTCATGAGTATCTACTGCGAGACTGTCGAACGGCTGACGACTGGGTTGGCTTCAAGCGTGGGTCTCTTGGACACTGCAGCTCGAACCAATCCGAAATATGGAGGCGAGGGACGGTCCGGTCTCGATTTGAATTCCGCGTGGAACTGTGTTGCGAAATGGTATCTGTTCTTTGGCACTTCCAAGATTTCCATTCTCCTATTGGAATCGCTTTTCCCAGAGAATCTCAATCCTCCCGATGTCAGCTGGGGAATGTAGCGGGGATTTACTTCGTACCGGTGCCTGTGTCGCTCCCAGACCTTGGTCTTCTGGTATAGTAAGCCTGCAATGCTCCCTTCATCGATCAGGATCTCGTGCGCCCCAAGTCTCATCGTTCCGCCCTTTTCCATAATGTTGTTCTGCTCGGGCATTAGGTCGATCACGAAATTCTCCGACTGCGAGTTGAGCTCGGAGCTCGCCGCGTGACTTATGCCGAGGCTTCGTGCGTATTCGACGACCGCCAGTTGGAATCCAAAGCATATCCCTAGAAATGGAATGTCGTGAGTTCGAGCGTATTCTATCGCCTTTATTTTCCCTTCAGAACCCCGAGAACCAAAGCCTCCTGGAACCAGGACTCCATCGAAGCTCGACAACACTCTGACTCTTGAGGGATCNNAATTGTCGGTTTCGATGAACTCCAGGTTCACTTTAGCTCCAAGGGCAGCACCCGCGTCTCGAAGAGCATCATTCACGCTGACGTAACAATCTGCAAGCTCCGCGTATTTCCCGCACACTGCAATGGTGACCTGGGTTTCAGGGTTCAAATGGCTCTTCAGCATCTTCTTCCAGGAACCCCAGTCAGGCTCTCTCCTGAACAACTGGAAACGGCTGACCAAGTAGTTGCCCAGACCCTGTTCGTCCAAGAGGAGGGGTGACTCGTAAATGCTTGAGATGTCCTGTGACGTGAAGACCGCAGACTCCTCAACGTTGCAGAAGAGCGCAATCTTCTTCCGCGGCTCTGGCTTGAGAGGCACCTTGCTTCGCGCCACTATGACGTCAGGCTGGACCCCTATTCTTCTCAGCTCTTGCACGCTGTGCTGTGTGGGCTTTGTCTTCTGCTCTCCTACGACGTCAAGCATCGGTACCAAGGTGACGTGAACATCAACCACATTGCCGACTCCTTCGTCGAGTCTAAACTGTCTTGCTGCCTCCAGGTAAGGAAGGGATTCGATGTCGCCGACTGTCCCGCCTATTTCGACAATAACAACGTCATAGCCTTCTTTCGCGATAGTCCTAAGTCGATCCTTAATCTCGTCTGTAATGTGAGGAATGATCTGAACGCATTTTCCGAGAAAGTCTCCTCGTCTCTCGCGTTCGATTACAGTCGAGTAGACCTGGCCCGTGGTTATGTTGTGGCTCTTGGGGACGTTGATGTCGAGGAACCGTTCGTA
>DAFH01000023.1 GCA_002495485.1 Candidatus Bathyarchaeota archaeon UBA185 | reverse complement strand
AGCGTTGAGCTAGCCGATAGGTTAACCTTTTCTTAACCGCCCCTAGCGGGAGGCGGCCGGCCAGCCGTTCTACGCGAATAGTAGCTTCGGCTTGATCCCCCGTCTAGTCGCTAACATCACGGTTTCTGGCTTGAAGAAGCCAGCATCAAAGGGCTAATCTCCCAACCGTTCGCGTCGACAGACGATACGAAGATGCCGGGACTGTTGTACAGGATTGTACATCATCCATTGTCACCATTTACGAGAAGGGCGCTCTATGCGTTCTTGGTTCTAGCCGCGGTGTTGGCCGTAGGAACAATTGGCTTGATGATCCTAACGGCTGGGCACTCGTCGCGCCCTTCTACTTCATGGCACTCATCGCTACAGCGGAGGGCCCAGCCGCTACGCCTGCAACAGATGCGGGAAGGCTATTCGCAGCCGTGATGGCTTTCTTTTCAATCGGGGCCGTGATCTCGGCCATCACCTTCGCGTTCGGCCCCTTGTTCGGAAGCGCGCTAAAGGAGGGACTGAAATACGCCGAGCGAGAGGAAGAAAGGCTGAAGGACGGTCTGGATCACAAGGGCAGCGCGTCGAGCTCAGCCTCTGCTTAGGTTCGGAAAATAGTGCTATTTCTTCACGAAGGGCATGCCCTTCATCATTGGTCCGCGCCGCTTCATCTGCTTCATCATCTTTCGCATCGTGAAATACTGGTTGACGAGTTCTCGAACATCGCGCTCTGATCTCCCGGCACCTCTCGCGATTCTCTTGGCTCGTGAGCTGTCGATCAATCGCGGCTCATCCACCTCTTTCTTTGTCATCGACTGAATTATTACTCGCCAGGCTTTCATCTTCTCCTCCGCCACACCCAACTGTTCCTCGGGCAAGTTTCCAGCTCCAGGAATCATCTGCAATACCTTCCTCAGCGGCCCCATCTTCCGGAGGTTCTCCATCTGGTCGAACATGTCTTTGAGGCTGAACCGTCCCTCCATGAACTGGCGGACCTTGGCCTCGGGAACCTTGACCTCTGCCTCCTTCACCTTCGCCAGGAGAGCGTTCAGGNNGGACCCGGTAGCGACTACCGCGGATAGAGCGCCTCCTCCCTTGGCCGAACCGTCCATCTTCGTCAACAGAACCGACCCGATCGGAGTTGCCTCGTGGAACGCTTTCGCCTGGTAAATGGCCTGTTGACCGATGGTCGCGTCTATCGCCAGGACTATCTCGTCCGGCTGGACTGACGAGGCGATCCGCTTCATCTCATCCATCAGATCCTTCTCGTTTCGATGCCGTCCGGCCGTGTCGATAATCACAAGGTCAGACTTTTCCTTCCGAAAATGCTCAAGGCCGTGTTTCGCAATCTCTTCCGGCTTCTTCTTTCCAGGCTCCCCGTAGACTGGGATCTCCGCCTTCGTTGCGAGCTGCACTAGTTGCTCGTACGCTCCAGGACGATACGTGTCCGCACAGACGAGACCGACCCTTAGGCCGCGTTTTGCGTAGAATCGAGCCAGCTTGACAGAACTGGTAGTCTTGCCGGTTCCCTGAATGCCGACAAGCATGATCTTCCTGAAGGCCCCAGGCTGGACCTCTGCCCTAGCGGGTTCTTGGCCGACAAACTTGGTCNNGTAGAGAACCTTGACGACGTGTTCTCGACGGGTAATCCCGGGCGGCAGTTTCTCTTTGAGAGATCGTTCCTCGACCGCTTTCGAAAGCTGTAGGACTAGCTCTACGTTGACGTCTGCCTGTAGCAGGGTCCGCTGCAGGTCTTTAACGAGTTCTTTGATCGCTTTCTCATCGACGTTGGGCATCCGGAGGAGTTTCCGGACCGCGTCGGTGAGGGACCGCCCTACAGATTCCATCCTATTCTTCTAGGCGCCGACTCCGCTTCTTAACCCTGTCCAGAACCGCTCCCATGATCAGCGGCAGGCACATTGTCGCGTCGCTGTAAACGTCGACGAATACTCCTCCCTTCCTGATCTTCCTCCAACTGATCGACTCTGCGAGTGACGCGCCGCTCAGCCCGCCGGGTTCTGGGCGGTCTGCGGTTATCTGGACGGCTCTGTCTACGCCCTCACGAAGTACGCTCGCCAGAAGGGTGTGGTGTTTCGGAAGCCCCCCACCGAGGATTAGTACCCCGATCTTCTTCGCTGTCATGGCCATTTCTACCATTCTTGTTACGTCCGTGATCGGGTTCAATTGTAGCACCTCGGTCTGCGCGAAGCTCCAGATGCTCAAGCCCAGTATCGAATCCAATAGACCCGGAGAGAATATTTTCACGTTCTTTCTCGCGGCCTTGTGCAGTATCGAGTCGGGGTCCTTGATCATCAAACCCAGTTCCGCCAGAAGGTCCGAGTACGCCATGTTTCTCCGGTCTTGCTCCGGAATCTCGGACAGGAATCTTCTGACTGTCTTGTCGAGTTTCTCGAATGACGCTTCCTTCACNNTGGTAGCCTGATCGGATCAATCTTCTGTCATCGACGTTGAAGCTGCCCTGATAGTGGTGCAAGCCAAGGCTCTCTATTACGTCGTGGGTCAGGTTTGCTCCGGTCGTCACTATGGCGTCGAGGAAGCCCCTATCGATCATGCCCCCAAAGACCAGTCTGAACCCTGCTGGAACCATGGGACCCGCGACCGTCAAGAAGTTCCTGTAGGAGGGGTCTCGGAACATCTCGGACAGAACATCCACCGCCTCCCCAATTCGTCCGCTTCCGAGGACCCGAGTTGCTCGCATTTCTCGGGTCAGTTGGTCCAGACTCATTCCTGGACGTAGAGTTAGATGCTTGACTGCCGTAGGTCCTTTCGGTGGAAAGAACGGGTCAGCCCTTTTTGCGGACGATCATCTTGCGTCCCAGAACGTCCCAGTACTCGACCTCAACACCGGCGGCAAGCGAGTTCTTGAGTTCTGCATCATCCGGTGCAGGGCTCTCGAACGTGGAGTAGTTCTCCATGTCCATGAGCTGGATGAGGTTGCCTGAGATGGAGATTATCTGTCCGGTCCTCTTCTCTATCATGGGAACCTCGGCCCTGGCGTCTACGGGGCTAATGAGGCTCTTCTTCTGGCCCGTGAACGCGCTGATACCGACGACCCTAGCTTTGGCGGCACCGTGCTTGCCAGGCTTGGATTTTTCGAACTCGACTATTCGACAGGGCTCGCCGTCGATTATGACGTACTGGCCGATCTTTAAGCTTCCAACGTCCACAGGTTTACTCATGAAATCTGGCTGAGCAATGGATTACATCTAAAAGACTTCCCGCGAACGATGCGAGCCTGACCGAATTCTTTTCAAGCTGATGTCCTATCCTCGGAGCCGATTAAGAGCCATGCCCAAGCGGATTGGGATCATTGCGAAGACAGAGTCCAAAGAAGCTCTGGACGTGGCGAAGAAGGTCTACCACGATATCCTGGACCGAGGTCATACGCCAGTACTTGAACAGGAACTTTCGCGAAGAGCCAAGCTAGGGAAGGGAAGACCGATCAAGGCGATGAATGTCGATCTCATGATCACGCTTGGCGGTGATGGTACCGTGTTGAAGACGGTGAGAGAGATGCCTAGTTCCAAGACTCCTATTCTCGCGGTCAATCTTGGGAGAAGAGGATACCTGACCGAGATTGAACCCGACGAATATGAAAGATCTCTCGGCCGGTGGCTTGACGGCGACTTTCAAATCGAGGATCAGTGGCGCGTCTCGGTCTCACTCAACGGGAACCGGATCGGCGACTGTCTAAACGAAGCACTGCTCTTGCCTAGGACACCTGACAAGATGCTGAACGTTGAGGCCAGCCAGCGTGGAAGACGGATCATTAAGGCGAGGGCAGACGGGTTTATGGTGGCCACTCCGACGGGTTCCACGGCACATTCGTTTTCGGCCGGGGGACCAGTCCTTGAGACATCTCTCAACGTACTCGTGATGACGATGATCGCGCCTCTACAGTCAGTGAGATCTCTCGTGATTCCCACTGATGGAAAGCTTATGATCAGACTCGAGAGACCGGGTCCCGCTGCGACGCTAGTAAACGATGGCAACCCGGTCAGACTGATAGGACTCGGCCAGACACTGGAATTCAAAAAGTCGGTGAACAGTGCCCGTTTCGTCCGATTCGGCGACACCTTCCTACAGAGAAGTCTTCGCAGACTTGCTTCGGAGAGGGAGAATGGTTGACCGTGCTAGTTCTCGACACTTCTGCGTTCATCATGGGGTTCAACCCTTCGAAAGCCCAAGAGGCGTACTCGGTAAACGCTGTTGAGGAGGAACTCTCGGCCGGTACGATGCCACAGCTAAGATTTCGAATGTTCAGCGAGAAAGGAGATCTAACGGTCAGGCCGCCGTCACCGCGGGCGGAGAGTATCGTAGAGGAGGCGAGTTCTCGGGCGGGAGAGTCAGGATATCTGTCTAGGGCAGATAGGGAAGTGCTTGCTCTGGCGATGGACTTGAAGCTTGATGGCAAGGAGCCGGTTATTGTCAGCGACGACTATGCCATCCAGAATCTTGCTGATCATCTGCAGATCAGTCATAGTTCGCTGGCCAACTTTGGCATAGTTCATAGGTTCAACTGGATAATGTACTGCCCCGCGTGTTACAGGAGATACAAGCCGCCTGAGAAGAAGTGTAGAGTCTGCGGGACCGAGCTTAGAAGAAAAGTCTTGTCGAAGACCAGAGCGAGCCGACGCTAATCTGGTGGTAGCCGTCCTAGTTGCTGAATCACGCTCTTCCGGATGCTGTCAGGTCCGGGAAGTTGACCAGTCAGCCGCCCTTTCTCTAGCAGTTTCGTAAGCAGTCGATCCGTTCTCCCGCCGCACTTCGCGCACGTTGGTGATGGTGCATGCACAGAGACGACGTATTCCATGAGACACTTGTCGCATCTCCAAGCTTCTTTGCTACCGCCGAACTTTCCTCGCTTGGCTACAGGTTTCCCGTCTGCTTCGACTATGTCCATCGCGAAATCTATGCTGGGAGCGTTGCTGACCGAGGTGCCTACTCCGAATCCATCTGCTCCAGCAGATGTCAACGTCTTCACCGACTCGTCGTCGAGACCGCCGGAGACATAGATCTTCACCTTCGTGTATCCTCTCGAATCCAGCTCCCAGCGGACTTCTCTGATAATCTCCGGAAAGTCCCCTCGCCGCGACCCTGGAGTGTCAAGACGGATGCCCTCGAGCCTCTCTCCGAGGGCGTTGGCAGCCATGATCGCTTCCGTCTTCTCGTCGAAGTAGGTGTCTACGAGCGCGATTCTTGGGACATCCTTCGGCATGTACTTGTCGAAGCTCTTCCAGGCGCGAGCCTGGTCGCCCATAGCGATTATGAGTGCGTGGGGCATTGTGCCGCTTGGGTTCTTTTTCAACAGTCGTGCGCCGATCAGGCTGGAGACGGCGTCGAATCCTCCGATATAGCATGCCCGGTCGATCATTGGAGCGAGCGCTGGATGGGCTCGTCGAATTCCGAATGAGAGTATCGTCTTGTCTCCGGCCGATCTTCTGACTCTCGCGGCCATCGTTGTTATTCCTGAGGCGTGGCATAGAAGGCCGAGCAGCGGGGTCTCATAGAGACAGAAGTCAACGTATTTGCCCTCGAGCACCATGACTGGCTCGCTGACGCCGGATGCGTCGTTCGCGTGAAACAGTGTCCCTTCTGGGAAGGATCGAACGTCAACATTGACTCCTTCTAGCACGTGGGCTGCCTCTTCTACTCCTCCGAGTATTCCCCACTCCCAGTTCCTAGGGAGAGAGCTGGTCGTAATCTCCGCTACTACTCTGAGATCTCCGAGTCCCTCTTTTTCTAGGATCTCCTTGGTTCGTGAAAAGTAGACGTCCGTGGTTTCCCCGTTCTTGATCTCTTCCTCGGTCGCGATCTGGAATTTTCTCAACGGATACTCTCCTGCATCTTGGACTTGGACTTGTTTTGAAGATATGCTCTATCTTCGGTTGCGAGGCCACCGATGAACGTCTGACAAGCTATAACTAGGCAACTCGACTCTCTTGCTTTGGAAGTCTTGCTTGAGATCTCTTGAGGAGCTTTCGAAGAAGGCGCTTGAGCTAAAGGAGCGCGGCATGTCAACCTACGAGATTGCTGATGAGCTAAAGGTCCAGGCCGACACTGTCGTCTGGCTCCTGCTGCACGGTAGGGATGGGGTCAAGCCAAAAGACGCGTATGATGTGTATGTGAACTGGAACCCGATTGGTTCGAGTGTTCGTCGGCTGACGCTGGTCGGGAGGGCGATGGCGGACATGGTTCGAGAGGCCGTCGAACAGGGGTCCATGGAAGAGCCCGAGGTGGTTGCGGGGATCGAAGCCGGTGGCATGGCACTGGGTCTTATCGTAGCCCGATCTCTAGGCAAGCCTGTCGCTTCCGTCAGGCCTCAAAGGCTGGGCGAGAAAAAGGTCGCGGGGGCTGTCAATCCGAGCTTTTCTACTGTTGAAGGGAAGAAGGTGTTGATTGTTGACACTATTCTGCGGATGGGCGAGACGATCCGGGCGGCTATTGAGACTCTTCAGAGTGTGAAGGCCAAGACCGTTGGTGTGACTGTTCTGGCCAATAAGAGTGGGAAGGAGAGTATTGAGGGAGTCCCGCTTAGGTCGTTGGTTGAGCTTTTGCCTGTAGCTAGACAGCCGCATGGTTAGACTGGTATTGCTGGCTGTGGAACTATTACGGTATACTGGGATATAGGTGGTCGTTAGTCTAGTCTAGGTGTTATATCCTAGATGAGGAGTCTCTTGGGAAGAGTGAGTGAATAACGGCTACGAAGTTCATGCAGAGTCTCGACCCCGAAATCTATCGCCAGTTGCGGAAGATGGCTAAGGATCGAGGGATCACGATGCAGGAGCTGATCCGGGCAGTCATTGTTCCGGACTGGATGAAAAAGTCCACCGCTGCTTCCCAGAAGGGGACTGCTAGGACGGCTCGGCGACCTGCAAGAAGGCTGCATCGGGCGAGACAGGCAATAACAGCATAGGCGAACCTTAGGATTCCCGTGGGACCATAGCCCACTTTCTGGATAAGCGCAGTCTTATCTTCCAGCATCCATTGTCTGGTAAACGAGGTCTGGCTGTTGCAGGTCGCTCCTGAAAAGAAGAAGGTCACGTATGTTACGCTCTTGGCTGATGAGAGCATTCACCCGCGTTATGAGGAGGCTTTGAAGCAGGTTGAACGTGATTTTGGGAAGCATCACGCGATGCACATCAACGGCCGTCCGGTTCTTGCTGGGGGGGGCGAGTTCGAGGTTAGGAGTCCCGTCGACTCGTCGATTCTGCTGGGCTATTTCCAGAAGGGGACGGCCGAATTTGCCCGGAAGGCGCTGGAAGCGGCTAGTTCGAGTTTTGAGGCTTGGAGTGAGAGGCCGTGGAAGGAGCGTGTCGCGATTCTCCGGAGGGCTGGCGAGGTCTTGGAGAAGAACCAGTTCTACTTGGCGGCTTTGATCACTTACGAGGTTGGGAAAAACAGGTATGAGGCGTTCGCTGAGGTTCACGAGGCGATGGATTTCCTCGACTACTATGCGCGGTTGGTAGAGGAGAACGCGGGCTATGTCATGCCGATGGAGAGGATTGTTTCTGGGGAGAACAGTAAGAGTGTGCTGCGGCCCTATGGGGCTTGGGCCGTCATCTCGCCGTTCAATTTTCCCCTAGCGCTGGCGACGACGATGATTGCTGGCGCGTTGGTTACTGGGAATACCGTGGTGTTCAAACCGACGAGTGAGGCTCCCTGGACTGGGCTGAAGCTCTACGAGACCCTTGTGGAGGCGGGGGTGCCTGGTGGTGTCATCAACTATCTCACGGGTCCCGGGAGCGCGTTCGGGGCTGAGTTTGCGAGTAATCCGCTGGTGGCGGGTATTGCGTTTACCGGGTCGAAGGATGTGGGTATGGCTCTGTATCGTGATTTTGTTGCGAACGGGGCGTGGCCCAGGCCGTTCATTGCGGAGATGGGTAGTAAGAATCCGGTTATTGTGACGTCGGGTGCTGATCTGGACAAGGCGGCGGAGGGAGTGGTCAGGTCGGCGTTCGGCTATGATGGTCAGAAGTGTAGTGCCGCTTCTCGGGTCTATGTTGAGCGTGGTGTGAAGGAGGATTTCTTGAAGATTCTCAAGTTGAAGGTTGAGAAGGTTGCGGTGGTGGGTGATCCTCGCCAGAAGGGGACGTTTGTGGGTCCGGTTATTGATGAGAAGGCGTTCCGGAAGTATCAGCGGTCGGTGGAGTTGGCCAAGAAGGACGGCGGGAAGATACTGACCGGCGGGGNNGCTCGCCGACTGTTGTGACAGGTCTTCCTTCGGATCACCGTCTCTTGAAGGAGGAGCTGTTTGTTCCGTTTGTGGCCGTGGACGAGTTCTCGACGCTGGATGAGGCGTTGGAGAAGGCGAACAAGACGGAGTTTGGGTTGACTGCGGGTGTGTTTACGAAGGATGCGCGGGAGAGGGACCGGTTCTTTGACAGGATCCGGTTCGGGGTGGTCTATTCCAACCGGAAGGGGGGTGCTACTACCGGGGCGTGGCCGGGTGCTCAGCCGTTCGGGGGCTGGAAGGGCAGCGGGGCCACAGGCAAGGGGGCTGGCGGACCATACTATCTGCTACAGTTCATGCACGAACAAGCCCAGACGATAGTAGAAGACGCGTAGAGTCTCCCGCTAACTCTCACCCCCCCGGGGGAGGGGGGGTCCAATAGACGATTATTCTAATTCGGGCTTTGTTCATGGTTTTGGGGCTGTTTTGGGCCTAGAACTTGGCTTTTGAGGGGGCCAAAACGGGCCGGAACCGCGAGGAAAACGAGCAGGATCGCAACAGAAACGGACCTTTGCGTCCTGTTTGATGTGTTGCTTCGCTGGATTCAGCTGCTTCTTGGTTTACTAGGCGGGGTGCGGTTGGTTGATT
>DAFH01000038.1 GCA_002495485.1 Candidatus Bathyarchaeota archaeon UBA185 | reverse complement strand
GGAGCATATCCCAACGGGATTAGGTAGCCTCTGCTAGCTTTGACGATGGAACGATCTTCTCGAGGACGGGTAACATTTTCCCTGGATACCTTCGCGAGATTACGATTCCAAGTATTCCATCTTTCAGGTGCAGACGAAGCCTAGCGCGGGTCAACTGGACGCGTTCTAGATCATTGTAGACGAACTCCATGTCACCCTTCCCCGAAGCCTCTAGAAGATTGGTCTTCTGGACAGCATTCCTCCTTTTCTGCGTAAGGAATTCTTGAAGAGAAAATGCCGTGATGCCGCCCACCGCAGCGCCTATAAGAAACGCGATGAAGAGACCGGCCAGTGCAAATACTATGACGGAGAGAACTGTCACGCTTCCCGACGTCAGTCTCTTGAGAACGAGTTTGGTACTCGAGAAGGCAAGAACGTATACGGTTGACCCTATAACGCCCCTGTCTACGACCATCCGTATCGGGTCTTGCGAGTTGGAAGCAATAGTTACACCGCCTCCCTTCGCCGTGGCGACTCCGAAGTAGACGTTCGCGACCCCCATGGCTATTGTAAATAGGGCAGTTGGCGAGTACTGTGAATCCAAGAACGGAGCTGTAGGATCCGAAAGTGCATATACGAGATAGAGCATGCCTATGCCAATTATAACAACGCCCGAGAGTAGTATGGAAATGCGCAAAATCTCTTCCTCTATCCCATTGACCCCGAGATAAGAGCGAATATCAGCATCGACAAGACGACGAGAGTTATCATAACGTACCTATTGTCTCTCTCATGGGAAAAGTAAACGGAGGACAAGCCCACTCTGAAGACAGGTGTCGCGATCAGTACCACCACTGCCAGATAGATAAGCCCTGACGGATCTCCACTTGCGGCCGACGCAATGGTACTTCCGACGCTTGATCCTGACGTTGTAATGACGGTTCCGTAGCCCCTTGCAGCCCACGCCGCGAGCCCAGCTAGGCTGAGAACTGCGCTTGCCAGCACTCCAATTCGCAGCGAGTATGAGATAAGACGGTTCAGGTCCAACGTCAGATTACCACCGGGAGATTGAGCCCTTTCAGTATCATGAGCACAGAAATTGCGGCGAGTAGGACTCCGAAGGCTATCTTGACCTGGGCCGGGGGAGTGACCTTGAGGACCTTGGTTCCTATTATGGCTCCTCCCGCGACTCCGATAATTAGCGGAGCTGTCAGCAGGGGATTGACGTCACCGCGGAAGAGGTAGACTGACGAGCTTGCAGCTGCAGTGACGCCGATCATGAAGTTGCTAGTGGCCGATGCGGCTTTGAAAGGAATCTTGCTCACTAAGTTCATTGTCGGAACATTAATGATTCCACCGCCCACACCCAAAAGCGCTGACACGATTCCGGCGAAATAGGTGATGGAAAGGGTGAGGGGAGTCCTTGTAACCTCGTACTTCACGGAGACGTTCGTGCTGAGCTCTTCGTACTCCCCGCCGAGACTGAGCCTCTGAGCTGCCTTGTCAGGACTTACTCCCGAGGGGAAGTCAAGTCTGCGGCCTCTAATCATTACCGCTGTCGTGTACAGCAGCAACACCCCGAAGAGGATGAGGAGTGCAGCCGCCGGGAGGTACACGGCTACGAATGCCCCCGTTATTGCTCCCGCCACGGCGCCGATTTCAAGAAACATTCCCAGGCGAATGTTTGTGAGATGATCTCGAACGTAAGTGGCGGCCGAAGAGCTAGATGTCGCGACCACAGATACAATGCTGGCCCCGACCGCGAGAGGAACGGGAACTCCTTCTACAAGCGTTAGGAACGGAACGATCAGGATTCCACCGCCCAGGCCGAACATGGCACCGATGAAACCTGCGAGGATCGACACAAGCAGGAGCTCGACGAGCTCAAGCGGACCGACCACGATCAAATTAATCGCAAACAGGCAACCCGGAGTGAGTGCTATTAAGAGGATTCGAGGGCAAGGGCATTCGTTCGATATGCGGTGATCGGCAATTCCAGAGAATAGCCTCGACCCGTTCGGCCTCTTCAGGAAAGAATGCGAGAACATCCTCACTGTTACGTACTCAAAGCTGCGAGCTAGAAAGGAAACGACGTTTCCCGACATTGACGTCCCATCAACACTCGAGGACCCGCCAAACGAAGAGTTCGGCCATCTAGCCAGTTCCATCTCGTTTGAACTTGCCAGAGTCCTCAAGACCAAACCAATGACTGTTGCGAGCGACTTAGTTGCCGAGGCGCAAAAAACGCCGAACTTCGACCTAGTGGAATCCATACGAGCGGCGGAGCCGGGATACGTCAATTTCAGAGCCGACATTCTACGGCTCGCTCAACTCACAATGGACGCGATAGCGCAGGAGAGACAGAGCTATGGTCTGGTCAGCGCACTTCATCCGGAACGGGTTATCGTCGAGCACACGAGTGCGAACCCTGCGAGGCCGATTCACATAGGCACATCGAAAAACTCGATATTCGGTGATACGTTGTCAAGAATACTCCGGTCCCGAGGACACAGGGTTCAAACTCACTTCTACATCGACGACACAGGGAGACAGGTGGCGCAAATGGCATACGGCTACAAGCTCTTGGGCGAACCCCCGCCGCCGGAGGGGAAGCCTGACGAGTTCATAGGGAGAATCTACTCGATAGCCTCGACCCTTGCCGAGATCGACGAGAACAAGAGACGTCTTTCAATTCTCAAGAAGACTGGTGCTTCTGACATTGACATAGTTGCTGTCACCAAGTCGCTGGACGAATGGGTAGGCGTTGCAGCTGAGCTTCGAAGCAAGTATCCACAAGAGTTCGACCTGCTCAATGAGCAGATCTCAAAAGACCCGGACCCTCAGAAATCGATTCTCGATCTTATCCAGAGATACGAGAAGGGTGAACCCCAGACGCGGGTGCTGATTCGCCGAGTCACCCAGATAATACTGCAGGGGTTCGAAGAGACCCTACGTAGAGCCCGGATCCATTTCGACCAGTGGGACTGGGAGAGCGAGATGCTCTGGACAGGGAGAGTCTCCGAGATACTTGATCGTCTGAAGGAGACGGGTCTGGCGCACAGCCGTGGTGGGTCTTGGGAATTGGATGTGGGTAAGGCCGTAGAGGACTACGGTCTGCGGGAGAAGCTGGGGCTCTCATCCACGTTCGAAGTGTCGTCGCTGACACTCACTCGTTCGGACGGGACCTCTCTATACCCGACACGAGATATTGCGTACACTTTGTACAAGTTCGAGCGGGCGGAGCGGGTCATCAACGTGATCGGAGCTGAACAGTCGCTTGCACAGCTACAAGTCAAAGTGGCGATCTGGATACTCGGCCACAGAAAGGGGGCAACGAACTTCATCCACTTTCCTATAGGACTCCTCGCCCTTGAAGGGCAGCGTATGTCGGCCCGGAGAGGACGGTACGCCACATTTGATCAGCTCTTGGAGGAGGCTTACCTGAGGGCCAGAGAGGAGGTCGACAGGCGCTCTCCAGACCTTCCGGACTATGTGAAGCTGCGGGTTGCTGAACGAATCTCTATCTCGGCAGTCAGGTACGCTATGCTCTCAGTTGAGGCTGCAAAATCGACCAACTTTGTATGGGACAGAGCATTGAACTTCGAAGCGAACAGTGCGCCTTTCATCAACTACGCTTACACCCGAGGCCTTGGAATCCTGAAGAAACTGGGCAGACTTGAGAGGCCTAAGGCTTTCGATCGATTGACAGAGCCGGTCGAGCAGAGTTTGATTCTCTCACTGGCCCGATTTCCCGAGACGTTCGCCAGATCGGCAGAGGAACTTAACCCGACTCTACTCTGCCTCTACGCAAACCAGCTCGCGCAGAGATTTCACGAGTTCTACGAAAAATCGGACATATCCCACTTGGCAGACGAGGAGCTAAAGCTGCAAAGAGCGTCCTTGGTCGAGGCTTCGCAGAATGTTCTCCAGACCGTGGCAGGCTTGTTAGGTCTGGAGCTCGCCGAGCGGATGTAGATTAGCGCGCCGCTAGAATCTTGTCAGCTATTGCGTTACCCATTTCGCTCGTCTTAGCGCGGCCTCCGAGGTCAAATGTCAACGCCTTGCCTTCCTCGAGAACCTTCATCGTCGCCTTCTCGACCTTGCTTGCCGCACTATCCTCTCCGAGAAAGTCGAGCATCATCTTTGACGCCTCGATCATCGCCACGGGGTTCACCTTGTTCTGGCCGGTGTATTTTGGAGCCGAACCGCCTGCCGGCTCGAACATTCCATACGTGTCGCCGATATTCGCGCCTGCAGCCACTCCGAGACCTCCAACCAAGGCTGCCGCCTCGTCTGTCAGAATGTCACCGTAGAGATTTGTTGCGACGACAACATCGAAGCTTTCGGGTCGTCTTATGAACTGCATGGTGGCAGCGTCAACGTGAATGTCCTCCACTTCGACATCCGGATACTCTTTGCCTACGGCCAGTACCGAGTCCTTGAAGATGCCGTCAGTTAGTTTCAGAATGTTCGACTTGTGAACAAACGCCAGCTTCTTCCGCCTTCTCTTGGCCAAATCGAATGCAAACCTCGCGATGCGCTCGGACGCCGTTCGGGTGTTGATCTTGATTGCGATCCCTATTCCAGGGGCGACTTGAAACTCCTTGCCGACATAGAGGTCCTCCGTATTCTCGCGCACAACGACCATGTCTATGTTCGGCTTGAGCGAAGGAACATTTGGAAGGGTTCTCGCCGGACGCACGTTGGCGTACAGGTCGAACATCGCTCTCAGGGTCACTGCGACGCTTCGCGGAGAACCAGGCTCCTCCGGCGTGGTCATCGGACCTTTCAGACACGCCTCTGTCTTCTTGATCATCTCAACTGTCTTGTCGGGCAGATTGGTCCCGAACTTTTCAATCGCATAGAATCCAGCATCACCTTTCAAGAATTCGAGCCTAACATCATCGACCTTCTGCACGGCATTCAGCACGGTCAGCGTTGCGTCAACGACGTCTGGCCCGATACCGTCTCCCGGAAGGACAGCTATTCGATGACTCTTGTCCGGCAAGTCTTAGACATCTCGCGACCCGGCTCGAACATTATGGTTCAAAAGGCTTTCATGACAGTCGACTCGGTCCCCGATCTATTCGATCCGTTCCATCACGAGGGTTCGACTGATGAAAATGAAAGGACTGCCTCTCAGTCTTGACACGTACGAAGCGCCCGAAGTCCTGACCAACAAATGTTTCAGACAATACAAAATGCCCGAATTCGAGAGGCTCTACCTGCCGGAGAGTATGAGGCCCTTTACAGACATCACCCCTCTGAATTCGGAAAATCTTATCGTAGACGACAACCGAGGAGCGGTTTCCACCTCACCCTCCTTGAATATCGACGG
The DNA here is from genome assembly GCA_002495485.1 of Candidatus Bathyarchaeota archaeon UBA185. Classification (GTDB taxonomy): domain Archaea; phylum Thermoproteota; class Bathyarchaeia; order 40CM-2-53-6; family 40CM-2-53-6; genus 40CM-2-53-6. Next base: position 5,581 of record DAFH01000038.1, on the reverse strand, counting down.
AACCGAATTCTACCTGTCGGTCAAGGGCATTGGATCGACGACAAGCCCGTTTTCCCAGAAGACCTTCGGAAAAACCGAGGTCTGTGACCTGTTGAAAGACAATGCGCTGAAGGAAAGAATCGTTCGCTCTAAAGAAACCTCGCCGCGATACGTCACGGGAGAGCTTTGGCTGAGAGGCTCGCCCTATGGCGGTCAGGGGATGCAGCACGCGAAGGTGTCAATGATGGTCTCAGAGATGGCCGATCTGACGTCGATTCACGGATTCCGGGTTGCCCCGATTGTGAAGATTGTTGCCCTGCCCCAAAGCATCGAGGATGAGATCAAGAAACTCTTCTGGTATCGCCGCTTCGGAGGTCGGATTGTCCAAGAAACTAGAATCGTTCCTTCGAACGTGAGGATCTACTTCCACTCGGGAAGCACGGTCGGAGGGAACATCCGGTCAGTGTTCGACCTCTTCGGGATTGACAGCGACGACAAGGCGTTAGAGTTTCTGAAGAATTTCGTCAAGAGCGGGGTTGCATTCCTGACGCTTTTCACCAGATCCATTGCGAGGAACGACGATGGGACCTTCAGCGGACTGGACTTTTATGACGTCTGGCTCGACAAAGATGCGGTTCTTGCTCCAGATGGCACGATATATTTTGTAGACCTTGAAGGATTGGAGTGGATAACAATTGGGAAGGAGCGTGTGGGGGAGAAGATAGATGACCAGATTTACAGATCGCTTTACGAGTTCATATACGCTTATGAGCAGATTGAACGGGAGAGAGTCGCCAGGTTTGGACGTGTGACGAACAGAAAGCTTCAGTTCGAACTCCTCCTGAGGGACGCTCTTAAGGACGACGATATCATTCGTGTCGTGCGCGAGGGAGAGAGTCTTCAATTATTCGTCGGAAACATCCTCGCGGACGAGAGTATTACGAGGAAATTTCCGATTATCGACTGGTGATATGAATGAAGTGCAACGATAGTCGAATTTTCCTTTCGCAGATAGCGGGAAAGTCGGTTTCGACGTTGATCGGACCAGGCGATCTAAACTTTCTGGCCACCAACGGCTACGTCAATTTGGTGCAGAAACAAGACTATGATCAAGCCGTCGCCGATGTTGCAAATCTGACTCAGATGAACGAAGCGTTACAGAACGAGATAATGCAAGAAAGGACTACAGCGGCGGGGATGTGGAGGGACGAGAGAAAGACTCACTCGATCCTGTTCCATTTCGAGGGGAGAGACAGGAAGGAAGCTGAAATCGCCAATCTACAGAGCGAAAGAACCGCTCTGGCGAGCGAGCAGGCAGACATCGCGGCCAAGGATTCGAAGATAAGAGAGCTGATCATGAAAAAATCAGCAATCGACCGGATGGTTCCCTACAACGGCCAATACGTTTCACTTACGGGGCTAGGAGTAGTCACTCTGAACGACCTGAACATCAGGAACTACAGAGTGTCCGACGAGGATTTTTCAGCCTTCATCGAAGAAACAAAGGAGACATTCAGCGAACTCAGGTCCATAGCCGAGAGAAGCGTGTTCGAATCTAACAGCCTTAGAACTGAGCTTCCAAACTTGGACCCAACGCAAATTTGGAGCGTGTCGATAGGATTGGGAAAGCTTCAGGGCGACCCTGTTCAACTGAACCAGAGATTTCTACTCGCCCTTAGAATGGTCGAACACTTCAAATCCACCATGGACAACAAGATGATGGCTGCAGAGATCGTAACCGCTGTCCGGCCCGGGCCCACGGACACGCCTACTGACAACTCTGACGTTCAGAACCTGGCGAAGCCCCTGTCCGATCTGGACNNAAGGTGCCGAAACAGTTGTCGGCCGGGGTTGCAGCAACAGTAATGTTTGGACGAAGATATGACGGAAGTTACCCGATCGATACGTTCATCGGATTCTCCAAGATTACCCGTTCATACGAGTCGGCAGCGATTCTGTCGGTAATCAACGACCCGTCCAGCCAGCTTCCCGGCAAGTTCCAAGCGTTCCGTTCAATGTTCAACCTCTGGGGATTTCAGACTTCGGAGGACACGGAGCTTGCGTCGGCTTACTTGGCCACCTCCGACCTCGGCCCCGATGATGTGCGAGTGAAGATGCAAGTAATAATCGATGCACTGAAGCTTTATCTCGAATATCCGCTAGTGGCCTCCGCGATACTCGCGTCGATAGCGACATTTGAGGCGAATGAGGCACTCGACCTTACCGAGAAGGCCTTCTCCATACTCGGCTCCTATGCGCCCGGGCTACAACGGTCCGAACTGCTGAGCCTCTCGGTCAGAATGATTCATGGAGTAAAGAACGAACTAGTGAAAAAACTTGACCCCTCAGCGCCGATCACGAACACTCCAGTACAGTTCAGATATGCTCCCTTGCCTATCTTCTTCCCATACCACGTACCATTAATCGTCGCTCACTCCTCCTACTATTCGACGTTCAGCGGAATTGGAGGCGTCCATCCAGCCCACGTGCACGGTTTCGGAGGAGGCTTCGGGGGTTGAAAGTCGCAAGAGTTCTCTTTCCAGTTCTCGTTCTCTTACTCTCCCTTCCACTATTCCATGCTCCTGTCGCCGTAGCGTTCACCCCGCATCAAGGAGACTACTTCAACTTCTACGAAGTTGCCAACCTTGGAAATGGCACCGGCCCCGATTATTCGACGTATACGGAGCGCAGCGTAACCAACGGAATGGAGAGAATGAATGCGGTTAATGCGACCGGACAGGTCGCCGCAAATTACACCTTCTCATGGACCACGACAAATAGTGTGACGGGTACCCAGCCCGCAGCGGGCTCATCTGGAAACTACACCTTCTCATCAACCAGCTTCCTCTACCTCAAGCGAACCGATAACCAGTCCGGATATGGATACGTTAGCCCCACGGTCTGGTTCGCGATGGACAACTCGCTCCAGAACGGAGCCACTTTTGAGGACCTGAACACACCGATGACGATCTCATCAACCAGCTCCAGCTACTATCTCACCTCACAGAGTCGAAACGTCGACGCGATCCTAGCCCAGTCAGGAAGCCAAAGTTACAAGCGCGACGACTCGTACGGAGTGTTCGCTGCAACCTACACTTGGGATTCATACTTCGACCCGTCATCGGGATACATCATAGGATACGTCTATCACGAACACGACACTAATTCCACGAGTGGAGATGGTTTCGATTATACGGACATTCTGTACGTGACATCGACCAGTTACCCCCTAACCACCGCGCCAGCGACTGGAGCAGGAAGTTCGGGGTTCTCGCAATATTACGGTATCATTGCTGTTCTGATCGTATTCATCCTAGCCGTCATTATCATCGCGGTGCTTGCGTATGCAATTTCGAGGAGGAGAAGCCGTCTTCCTAAGCATCCGCCTCAGGAGTCTTATCGGCCGCCCGTGCCGGTTGCTCCGCCTGCTCAGATAGATCTGCCAGGGCTCCGGCAGCAGCCTGAGCAGATCGTGATCAAAGAAGTCGTTAAGGTGAAGTGTCGCTACTGTTGAGCGCTCATCGACTCGACTGTTCAAGCTTGTCCGTTTTGCGGTGCACCGAGAACATAGTCAAAGCCGGTAAGCTGGGTTCGCAGTCTTTGAGCTAGGATCCTTCTTGAAGTACTGAAACACTTGTCCTGATACACTCATTCCCCCCTTCAAGGCAATTCGTGACGACGGCAGATTCTCGCGGGAGATTTCTGAGAAAGCTGAGGAGGCACGCATCGACTTGAGCCAGATGAGTCGCGCGTAGAGAATGTCTAGGCCAATGCCGATTCCTCTGAACTGGGGGTTCACATAGAGCGAATGGAGTCTTCCGATACGATTCGCGCTCGAGAGCCATCCCAATCCGCCGATTTCGTTGCCCAGACGCACGATGAAACACTTGTCTCCTTCGTCCAGGGCAACTCCAACCCACTTCCGGTTTATTCCCGGATGGGTGAGAGCCATGAAATGCTCAATCTCTCTAACATCCCCGTGCTCTGCAACTGAGATTTCATGGCTGAAGCTGTGATCGATGCCGCGGTTGTCGAGGTCGATTGCGTAGATGTCGTACGTTTCGCATTCGTGCTCAGTCCTCAGCTCTGCAAACAGCGAATTGAACTGCCTCATTTTGTAGAAATAGTCGAAGACATTCCTCGATCTGGTGAAGCTCGTTCCAGTCTTTTCAGCATCGTCGTAGATGAATAGACCCGACATGGTGTCATCGGAGGATTTGGACATATATGCCTCTCCGCCTATTCCGAGGATCTCCTTGACATAGTGCGAGAGATGCGGCGAAAAGAAGGAGAGGTCAGACGGAAAATCGATGTTGATATCGGAAGCGTTGCGAATTCTAACGATTCTACTTTCCGATAGCTCGCTCATGTGCGCCCTTGGACTGTTTTTCAATCCGATAAATGAGTGCGCGGTATTGCTTAACTATCAGTGAAAACAGCCAAAGCGAAGCTGGTCCGAAGGCTTGTCGACCATCTCAGGATTCGATAGCTCATCCAAACAGCCAGAGCCCGAAATCGAACGCGGCCTCGAAGGCGTCATCATCGGTAAGAGCGCTATCACCTACATCGATGGCGATGCAGGAATTCTTCGGTACCGAGGCTACCCAATCNNCAACCAGGGGATTCTACGGTACCGAGGCATCGACATCAGGGAACTGGCCGAGAAGTCCACCTACGAAGAGGTTGTCTATCTTCTATGGAACGGCAAGCTGCCGACCAAGAAGGAACTGGCTGATTTCAAGAAGAACCTTGCCAAACACCGCCCGCTTCCCAAGGAGGTCAAGGCTCTCCTCAAGAGCGTGCCGAAAACAGCAAATCCAATGGACGTCGCCCGGACGGCGGCCTCGCTTGTCGCGACTTATCCCGCAAAGAAGTCAGAGACTTTTGAGGAGTCGAATAGGCGTAAGGCGAGAGAGCTTACCGCGACTCTTCCCACGATAGTCGCCGGATTCCAGAGGATTCGGAAGGGGAAAACGCTTGTCAATCCTCATCCCGAGCTGGATCATGCGGCGAACTTCCTCTTCGGCCTGTACGGGAAGAGGCCTGACGAGACTTCCAGGCGCGCCTTTGACACTGTGTCGATTCTCTACGCTGATCACGAGATGAATGCGTCCACCTTCGCCGCTGTCGTTACGACCTCTACGCTGGCGGACCTTGGTGGCGCAGTGACTAGTGCTATCGCAGCTCTAGCAGGTCCGCTCCACGGAGGGTCCAACCAGCGAGTCATGGAGATGCTCGAGAAGATCGGCAGCGTCGACAGAGTCCACCAGTACGTCCAAGACGAACTGTCAGCGGGGAGGAGGATTATGGGCTTTGGCCACAGGATCTACCACACGTTCGATCCTCGGGCCGTAGTTCTGAAGGCAGTCGCGGAGGGGCTTGCGAAGACGAGCGAACAGAGGAAGTGGCTGGAGATTGCGCAGAGACTGGAGGAGGAAGTGTGGGAGCAGCGGCATATTCGAGCCAACATCGAGTTCTACGCCGCCGTCGTATTGAACGAGCTGGGCGTTCCGAAGGATCTAATGCCCGCGGTGTTTGCGTGCAACCGGGTCGCCGGCTGGATAGCCCATATCTACGAGCAGTACGCTGACAACCGAATCAT
>DAFH01000199.1 GCA_002495485.1 Candidatus Bathyarchaeota archaeon UBA185 | reverse complement strand
CGGCTCTCATTCGCTTGCCGCCGGCTTGAAAATGGTAGTTTAGTGAGGGTCCGAAGTCTTTCGCGGAGCCATTCTTTAGAGCAGTGAAAATCGTCGGGTCTACCCTCCGGCCGAGCCGGATTACTTGTTGGAGATTTTGCTGGCTCAGATATGCTTGCCTCGATTTGCTGTCGCGGGGTCGAGTTTGCTATTTAACTGGCTTCAGCGTTCGGGAGAACGCGGAGAATCTGNNGAAGAGATGATAGGAGTTCTGGACTTCCATGTTCGGATACCTTCTCCCAACGCGGGCCTCGGCGATGCTCCGCAGTGAAAGTGCCCTTGTGAATTTGCTCACTCCCATGGCCTTCTGTCGTCTTCCGGAGACTGGCCTTGGCTTTCGCGCTCCGCCTCGCCGGAGTCTTACTCTTACCACGATTATTCCGGGTTTCGCCTTGTATCCGAGACGTCGGGCCGTTGGCAGATTCGTTGGTCGGGAGACTCGTTTGATCACCGGTTCTCGTCTCCAAGTGATGGCCGACTTTCTTAGCCAGTCTTTGAAGTCAGCTGAGCCGCCTTGCCACCAGTCTGCCATGTAGGAGTAGGCCACCATTGCTCGGATTCGAGCGGGCCTGCGGAACGTCTGATAAGGATTACTAGAGCCGACTCATAGCCGTGGGTCAGCGGAACTGTTAATGAGAGGAGGTCTGATCGGAAGATTGCATCTTGAACTTGGAGAGATGGTGAGTTATGGCAAATCCGAAGATTAGTGTTCTCGGTGGAACCGGCGACGAGGGGTATGGGCTCGCTCTCAGATGGGCGAAGCATGGGTATGAGGTGATCATCGGGTCGAGGGATCTGGAGAAGGCCAAGGCGGCTGCTGCGAGAATTCAGAGCACTGCCGGACCTAGTTCGCGAGTCTCTGGGCTAGTCAATCCAGACGCCGCGTCGAAGGCTGACGTTGTCGTTGTGACGGTTCCTTTCGCGGCACTCTATGATACCATCAAGACGATCAAGCCGTCGTTGAGACCTGGGCAGATCGTTGTGAACGTCACTGTTCCTTTGGAGACGGCTGTCGGTGGGTCTGCAACTCGTACGATCGAGTTGTGGGATGGGTCCGCCGGGGAGCTTGCTTCTCGGCTCATGCCGAAGGATGTTAGTTTGGTGTCTGCTTTCAACAATGTAAGCGCGGAGGCGCTGAATGATCTTTCTCGGGATGTCGACTGTGATGTTCTCATCTGTGGTGGGAACATCGATGCGAAGAGGACCGTGATGGACCTTGCCCGTGCTATTCCAGGTGTGCGCGGCGTCGATGCGGGTCCGATTGAGAACTCGCGAACTATCGAGCAGCTGACTGCGTTGTTGGTCTCGCTGAATATTCGTCATAGTGTCAAGAGTGCTGGTTTGAGGATTACCGGGATGCAGCCGAAGAACTGAAGTGTCTGCGTGGTTCTGGGTGCAGGTCGGGATCGTAGGGAAGCCGAATGCCGGCAAGAGCACTTTCTTCAGCGCGGCCACTCTGACTATCGTCCCGATCGCGAACTACCCCTTTACGACCATCAAGCCCAACCGTGGAGTTTCGTACCTCCGGACAAAGTGCGTCCATGAAGAACTGGGGGTCCAGGATAATCCGAAGAACTCTCGTTGCATAGATGGCGAGCGGTACATTCCGGTGGAGTTGATCGATTGTCCGGGTCTGGTTCCGGGCGCTTCTACAGGTAGGGGTCTCGGGAACCAATTCTTGGATGATCTGCGGAAGGCGGATGCGTTGATCCATGTCGTTGACGCTTCGGGCGGGACGGACAGCGAGGGGAAGCCTACGGAGGGTGGTGAGCATGATCCATTGGAGGACGTCGGGTGGTTGGAGCAGGAGCTGGAGGCTTGGATGTTTCAGATACTCTACAAGGACTGGGAGCGAGTCTCGCGGAAACCCAATCTGACGATGGACGAGGTCGTTCAGACGATTGGTGATAGGATGAGCGGGCTAGGCCTGAAAAGATTCCAGGTGGAAGAGTCGCTCAAGAAGTCGAGCCTGAGCGGGAAGCCCGCGCAGTGGTCGCGCGACGATCTGGTCAGACTGGTTGGTTATCTGCGAAGGTTTTCGAAGCCTNNGCCGCTAACAAGATAGATCTTCCGACCTCGAAGCAGAATGTGGAACGGTTAGGCCGGACAGGGAATCTCACTGTGCCGGTGTCCGCGGAGGCTGAGCTGGCTCTACGGAGGGCGGCGGAGAAAGGCTTGATCGCCTATAAGCCAGGTGATCCTGATTTCTCTTTAAGTGAGACTGCGAGGTTGAGTCTTGAGCAGAAGGCTGCGTTGGAGATGATACGTAAGCAGGTTCTGGGTCCGGAAGGTGCGACTGGTGTCCAAGACTGTATCAACTCTGCATTCTTCAAACTCTTGAACATGATAGTGGTTTATCCGGTTGAGGATCCGGAGAGACTTACGGATCACTCAGGAAATGTGCTTCCGGACGCGGTCCTGGTCCAGAAAGGATCGACGTTGAAGGATCTTGCAATGAAGATCCACACGGACCTAGGCGAGCACTTGTTGTACGGGGTTAATGCGAGGAACAACATGCGTCTCGGTGAATCCCACGTTTTGAACAACGGAGATGTCGTGAGCGTGGTCAGCAGTTCGTAGGCTCTAAAGAGCACCTTTGCGTCACGAAGGAAGAAATTTCTTCCGAAATCGCTTGGGAGAGCAGATTTTCCATATGAATACATTTTCTGGGAAGATTGCTTATCCTGCGTCCAAGATGCCCATTTCATTGAATCGGTTTTGGTGCCCCCTACGTGGGCCTGGCAACGTGCTCAAACCACCGTCAGGATCCCCCGCTCAAATCCGAGATTAAGGTTCAATTTCGGCGATTTTTCGAGCGATGACCTCCGTCCGGTTCCGAGTCTTTGAGGGATTCGTTGGTCAGATAGGAATTCTAGGGTCTAGGGGCTGAGCGACGTTCGAAACGAAGCTATTACCTATCTTCTCCACTATGAAAAGCAGATTCTGTGACGCCATCGCCGGAAGGGTTCCATGATCAGGAAGAAAATATGCAGTCTAGTTGGTCGACTCTAGCCGGTCTGAGGATGCGTTAGACCATTGATGATGTGGTCTCGCCAGTCCGTGTAGGTACCATACTCGGCTATTCTCATTACCTTCTTCCACTGTCTTTGTTTGTAAGAGCCTCTCTCCCGAGTGGCTGGTCCAATGGTTTAGTGCCTCAACGAGCTCATCCTTTGGCAACTCGGGGAATCCCACCGTGAGGTCTTCGAACGATAGCTCGGCTGTCGGATTCAGATAAGGGTCATCGAATCTGCTGGAGAACAAGTCTATGATTCGTTCGATAGGCAGTGCTTTCTCGATCGCAGGCTTGTGGTGATGGCTCGGCTTCTGATGTTTGACCAAACTTCTGTTAAACCCCGGAGTAAAATCTCGTAGAACACCGTCAACAATATGTCGGTGCCGGTACCAGTCTTCCGCGCTGGCAGTTTCGTAGAGGGATGCCTAGACAGGGAGATATAGAAGAGCAGTCTGTCTCAGCTCTATGAGCGGACTCGTCGTCAAGGAACTTACACCCTCAATGAGAGACGACTTTCTCACGTTCTTCGACAAGGTTGCCTTCGCGGACAATCCTGAGTGGTCTGACTGCTATTGCTCGCTCTACCATTTCGCAAACCGTGGAAAAGTGGAGACACGTAGCCTGGCCGCAAGCCAGATCGAAGAGGGGAGGACCCATGGATTCCTCGCCTACGACAAGGGAAGACCGGTTGGATGGTGCAATGCGGCAAATCGCTACGGCTACCCGGCCCTCCACTGGCTACTGGGTCCAGGTCCCGACAAAGGGGAACGAGTTGGTTCAATCGTCTGCTTCGTAGTTGCATCGACGCATCGCAACAAGGGAGTCGCGACCCATCTACTGAACGCCGCTTGCGAAAAGTTCTCTAAGGATGGGTTGGAGTATGCAGAAGCCTACCCGGTCAAGAAGCCTCCGTCAGCTGCGTGGAACTTTCCAGGCCCGCTGTCAATGTATCTCAATAACGGTTTCAGCACGCACCGCGATGCCGACTGGTATCTCGTGGTGCGAAAGCGGCTCCAGAAATTAGGCTGAATAGCCGACACTTAAGCTCTGTATCTTGCCCCGGACGCTACATCCTTCTCAACGATTGCGCCGGGACCGAGCCATGCCCCGGGACCGATCTTGACTCCGGGAAATATGGACACGTTGATTCCAGTTCGCACATGATCTCCCAGGATCGTCCCGAGCTTCCTTCTTCCACTACCTACGAGTGCACCTCTGACCCTCGATTTGACCACAGCCTCATCGAATCTGAGATTCGCCGTGATCGTCCCAGCTCCGAGCGAGCATCCCTCACCTACAATGCTGTCTCCAACGTATGAGAGATGTGGAATCCTCGCGCTCGACATGATTATACTATTCTTGACTTCGCACGCGGCTCCGACCTTCACATCGTCTCCTAGAGAGGAGTAGGGTCTCAGGAAGGCGTTCGGACCTATTTCACAGTCCTTCCCGACATGGACGGGTCCCTCCATTCTCGATCCCGCTTTGATCACCGCTCCCTCCTCCACTACGACTGGTCCTTCGATGCGTACCCCGTCTTCGACTTTGCCCTGGATCAGCCTCGCCCTGTCGGCCATTACAGCCCTCTGGTTGGCCTCGAGCAGGTCCCACGGATAACTGATTCCTAGCCACGCTCCATCCTCCAAGACTTGGCTGCGAACGCTCTCCCCCCGATCGATGATAATTTTCAACGAGTCTGTCAGTTCGAACTCTCCTCGTTTTGAGCGTGTGGTCTTCCTGATCGAGGAGAAGACGGCCTTAGTCATCAGGTAGATCCCTGCGTTCACTAGTCCGGCCTCCTGACGCAAGAGCTTTTCACGAATCCGAGTCACTTGACCATTCTTGACTTCTATTCCCCCAAACTGGGATGCGTCTTCGACTTTCGCAGTGGCTATCGTAATGCCATCATTCTGTTGTGCTTTCGCCAGAAATCCTTTGACGCCTTCTTTCTGGTAGTAGTCGTCTCCGTATGCGACGACAAAGCGATCTTCATGCTTCAATCTCGCTTCGGCCGCCGCCAATGCATCGGCCGTTCCTTTGGGCTCCCTTTGTCTCACGTATTCTATCTCGCACATGAGCGAAGCTCCATTGCCGAACTTCTCGCGAACTGCTTCGCCCTTGTAGTTGATCACGAGGACAATGTCGCGTATTCCCGAGTCGACAAGAGCCTCTATTGTGTGTTGCAAAATCGGCTTGTTTGCGATAGGAAGGAGAGGTTTGGGCCTGGTCTCTGTCAGGGGCCAGAGTCGAACTCCTCTTCCCGCCGCCAGAACGACGGCCTTCAAGTCAGATTCGCTCTCCAAAAAACTGATTTATCAAGACGAGGGCCTCGGTCACGATTCTGTTTGTGAGTGCTAGAGTCTTAGACTCCGCCGTCACTCTCAAAACTGGTTCAGTTCCGCTTTCCCTAGCGAGAATCCAAGAATCATCGGAGCTGGCTCTTAACCCGAATCTCAGATCCACGGCGGCGTTGTTGCCTATGATAGTCTTCAAGCCCTCGGCGAGCGGCTCCATTTCCGCCTTCTGGATGGGTTTCTTCAGGCTCACGCTTTTTCTGACCATCTGATACTCCGGCACAGATTCAACAGCTTTGGAGACTGTCAAACCATGCTGCTCAAGCTGTCGGAGGTAAAGAAGACCCGACAGGATTCCGTCCGGGCAGGGATGAAACTCGCGATGAATCCACGCGCCTGAAGGCTCACCTGCGAATACTCCGCCAATGCTATTCATTTCTCTGAGAAGCTTAGCGTCGCCTACTGGTCCGCGGACCACTTCGGCCCCGTACTGGGCGACCGTCTCCTCCACAGCCATTGATGCGTCTACAGGAATCAAGAAGGGGCCTTTGGTCTCCTGTGCGAGAAAGGAGAGATACGATGCGAGAATTCTGTCTTGGAGGGGGCAGACTCCATTCTCGTCGACGACGTAGAATCTGTCACCGTCTCCATCGAATGCTATGCCTATGTCTGCTTTTGACTGAGAGACTACTCGGGACAGCATTGCCATACTCTCTCTGGTCGGCTCGGATCCTCGTCCTGGAAATCTGCCGTCGGGATACGAGTTTATCGCGGTAGCGCTGCCAGCGACGGCGCTGAAAATCTCGGGAGCCAGCTTGGAGGTCGCACCGTTTCCGGCGTCCAAGACTATCCGGTATTGTTTCCTAAGCGATATCGAGGAGAGACGTTTGACATAGTCCTCTGGTTCGGCTACTCGAACAGCGCCTGTTCTGTAAGATTGATCTGGCTTGGTCTCCTTTGGACGGGCGTCTAACAGTACGCTCGAGTCCTCCAAAGACTCGCCTTTTGCGTTGAATATCTTGAAACCGTTGTATTCGCTGGGATTGTGGCTAGCCGTTATCATTACGCCTCCATCATCCTCTGATTCTCGCGCTTGGTAGGCCAAGGCTGGAGTTGGAATCACCCCATAGTCGCTGACGCAGCCACCCGCCTCAAGCGCGGATGACAGAAAAGCAGATCTCAAGACGTGTCCTGATTGACGAGGGTCTCTTCCTAGCGCCAGGTTTGGACCAAGAACAGCGGTGAGAATTCTACCGAGTTCAAACGCAGTCTCCGGCTTGATGGATTCAGCGTACTTGCCGCGGATGCCTGAGCTGCCGAACTGGAGTGTCAAACCCCTATTCAGACGTGGCTTCTTGGAGAGGTGCGATGACCTTCTCCTCGGCAGGTTTCTTCGGCTCTTCCACGGTAAGAGGCATCGAGAGCAACTTGGACTTTCGGACGCCCACATGTCTCAATGGGCAGACTTTCTTGGCTTCGTTGTAGACATCGGATCCCATTTTTCCTAGGACCATTTCGTGACAGATCTGGGAATACGTGAGTTTCGAGGCTTTTTCTGCAACTATCTTTCCCATGACCTGTCGGACCGCGTGCTCCTGTGAGCCCTTGATCCTTCCATGGCTG
>DAFH01000051.1:3215-3340 GCA_002495485.1 Candidatus Bathyarchaeota archaeon UBA185 | reverse complement strand
TTCTATCTGAGTCGTTACCTCGTGTGCCTGTTTGAGGGGAATATTGCCGTCAACCTCGACCTCGAGAGCTCCGACTATGAATGGTCCCGCTCTCCTAAGCCGGAGGTCCCTGATTCCCTTGACGT
>DAFH01000051.1:0-3134 GCA_002495485.1 Candidatus Bathyarchaeota archaeon UBA185 | reverse complement strand
ACGCTTGTGAATGCGACGAAGCTTGAAGTCGTGTCCTTTATCGAGTTCTTCGCGTCGAGCTTCAGCGATAATATGTTGTACTTGTTGGCGACCCGGCGCATCTGAATGGCACGGTAGAGACTTCCGAGACCCGCGGCGACCAGCACCACCAACGCCAGAACCGGCAGACGGAGAGACTCGGGGCTGAGCAGAGCACGATAGGACCGATAGACAATGTAGGCCGAGACGGGTATGAGGATTATGCCGGTTATGAATGCCGTGAAGCTTTCGACTTTGTAGTAGCCGTACTGGAACCTTCGACTGGGCCTGCGGCGTACGAATCGTAGACCGGTCCAGACGAAGAACGTGACTCCAGCGTCGCCGATTGAGTCGATTCCGTCTGCGAGAAGGGCGACGCTGAAGGTGACTAGGCTGAACGCTATCTCGACTATGCCTAGGGCGAATAGGGTCCAGACGGAGACTTTTGCGATTCTTTCTCCTTCATGGAATCCCCTCGGTTCTTCCTGCAACGTGTAGCTAACGGGTCTCCGGTGTTATCTTGTTCAACCATCGAGTATAAGGCGATTGAGACTGATCAGCATCCGAGCAAACATTCCGAATGGTAATTTCGCGGGACGACAGCCATCAAGATCGAAGGCGGAGCCGTATTTGGAGACCATCGTTCGGTGGAGCCGTGACNNTAGCCGTTATTCTGCTTCTTGCCCATACCGGCCCGGCCTATTCTTGCCAAGAAAAGAACGATCAGGCCGAGAACCATCAGTATCGCGCTTGCCAGACCTTCTACAATAATGATCGAGGCTGGCAACGGTCGGCTGGATTGTATTGGGAAGACGACAAGCGGCGAGAGGCCGAGAGCCAACAGAGCCAGTCCCAAGAGCAATTGCGCAGTTCTTTCCGGCCCGGACATCGCGAAGAAACTTCGTGGCAGCTGACTTGCCTTTAGAATCGATCGCGAACACATTAGGATTTCTGGTCGGTCTTAGTTTCTACAGTCAAGGCTCTCAGATAACCAGTGAGGCTACGATTGTGAAGGCTCCGAATCCGAATAGTGCGAGACCAGCATAGGCATTCGATGATTTGACCGTGTTCTTCTTTGAAAGGCCTAGGAACGAGTTGGCGTTAATCCCATGGAAGACTCCACCGATGACTAGCGCAGAGAACAGTGAAGCTCCGGAGAGGGCGAATGCGCAGACCATTGCGTAGAATGCGTATTCAACAATGAAAGCAAGCAGAGGCCTTCGCCATAGACCTGCACCCACCTTAGTGTCTCCATCGAAACCGAGGATGGGCAGGTCCTTGAGATGGACGACCGTGTCAAGTATCCAGTGCGAGGCTGAGCCGAGGACAAAGACGGGAATGACGAGCGGATTGTTCAGTGCCACCGCTATTGCGATGCCGAGGAGTAGCGACCAGAAGTTGCCCAAGATGAGAGAGTGTGAGTAGGGATACTTCTCGAAGATGATGAACTTCTGGAGAGGACTGTCGGGATTGATCCTGACCTTCTCGAGACCGGCTGGGACGAGGAGGGACCACAGAAGGTCAGGAAAACTGACGGATACTAAGACTACTGGTAGTGGAACCTGGGGGAAGAGCCTCCAGAGGAGGAATGCGATGGCAAAGTGTCCGACAAACATTCCTATCTGCTATCCATTAACTGGTTTCTTAGGATATGCCCAATTTTCAGCGGGCTCGTGCGCAGACAGGTCAATCCTATACTGCAAGAGTGGACAGAAATAGATCAATACCCCCAGCCACTCTCGGTTCAAGTCCCAATGAAGAAAGTCTGGGCCTACGTCTTCATCACAACGAAAGAGCCTCGAAAGGTTGTCCAATCGATCCGGAAGATTCCAGGCGTCGCCAAGGCAGACGCATTATTCGGGTCACCGGACGTGGTTGCGATCGTCGGAGGGACCGACATTTCTAATATGGACACGGTCATAGACAGAATTGCCGAGAATCCGCTCGTCGCCGGGACAGATTCCAAGGTTGCACGCTGGATAGACTGACCTCGGCAGCTAGACTTTCTTCATGATGAATGTAACGTAATCCAAGTACTCTGCAAGGTACCTCCTCAGTAGAGTGTCCTCTCTGAGCCCCTCCTCAACCTCGCGCTGGACCGGGTCTGTAGCCGGATGGCTCTTCGCGATCTTAAGGAGCATCTTCTTCGTCAGGTCGTAGTAGTCGAGCCATGCTCTCTCACTGCACAACTCCTCTCGCACTATCGTAGCTCCGCGGCTGGTGTACCATCGTCTGGCCTCCTGGACCGTCGACAGCAGGCCGGGCTCTTCGAAGAAGACGCCCATGACCTCCTTTGGAGCAGGAGTCTTCTTGCAGACAAGATCCGAGACGACCACATAGCCGTCCGGCTTGACGGCACGCATCAGCCTCTCCCATCCCTCCGCTCTGAAAGCGTAGAGAGCTCCAAGGCAGACGCCCAGATCATACGCATCAGGAGTGACCTGCAATTCTCTAACGTCACTATTCACGAATCTAGCCCTGCTCTCGAGCCGTAGTTCTTTGGTTCGACCGTTAGAATACTCCACGAACTCTGGATTGAGATCGAAGCCTTCGACCTTGCAACCGAAATTCCGGGCGAGAAAGAGTCCGAACGCTCCCTTTCCAGAAGCCAGCTCGATGACTCTTGACGAGGGTCCGATCTTGGAGGTCTCGGCTATCTGCCGCCAGGTTTCACGGTCTATCGGGCTGAGAATCTCCGTGTTAGCGTAGACCTCTGCCCACCTGATCAGCAAATCGGCCTACCTTCTCGCGGCCAAGTCACTTCAGAAGAGCTTTCACGTTCTTCGAGACGAGGACGACCGCCTCTTCGATACGTCTTCGCCTCGTCTCCGGTGTCTTCGCGCTCGTAATCCACATCAAGTATCTCTTGCGGTAGCTCGGAGTAAAGGACTCGAAATTCTTTCGAGCTTTCTCATTCTTTCTCAGCGCTGCCACGAAGTCGTCCGGAACATGAATCTCTTTGGATTTGAGCTGCTCGGCAAGGGAGATCTTCGACGTTCTCTTCTCAAAAGCTTCGATACCCCATCTTGTCATCCTTCCCTCCTCTTTGAGTCTGTTGACTCTGTCGAGATTCAGCTTGGACCAGATGCTTCCGGGCCGTCGTGGTGTGAACTTTC
>DAFH01000079.1:1351-6856 GCA_002495485.1 Candidatus Bathyarchaeota archaeon UBA185 | reverse complement strand
AATGTACTACTTCTACGACATACTCCACGCTCTACGAGTGTTAACCAAGCTCGGATATGGGGACGACGAGCGCACCAAGAGCGCAGTACAACTTCTGCTTTCAAAACGACGGCCGGATGGGAGGTGGAATTTGGAAGGAGACTGGTTCAGAGAAGGCGACTACTTCTACCCGAGCGGCAAGGGACGAAAAGCACCCGTCGCGATCGAGGAGCTCGGTAAACCTAGCAAGTGGATAACCCTGAACTGCTACCGGGTCCTGACAGAGACAGGGGACCTCAAGCTTCCCGAGGGATTCTAGTGTATCTGGGCAGTCCACNNCTCTGTTTTCAAATTTTCCAGAAGGGTCCGGTGAAGCCGAGAGATTTGAAGTGAGCCAGAGTCTCCTCCCTTGACGGTCTAGCGTAGTCAAGATTCATCTTGGTAAGATAGAATGGGATGCCGAGCTTCAATGTCTGCTCGATGGTCAATGCCTCTCCGCCACCTATCGAATTCGACTTGGCCCAGTCTTCCAGATGCTTCTGCGAACTGAAGAACACCATATTGTTCGAACAGGTCAAGAGAATATTCTGCCACCACTTGGCCGCTGGAAGCGCTAGATAGNNGATGTAAAGAGACTCTCGCTTGATCCTTCAAGTGAACGCTTATGTCCTCGGCGCAATGGTGGCAGTAGGAGTCAATCCACTGTTCCTTCCGCAACATCACATGGAAGGCGACCGCGTCCCACGCACAGTTCGCGAAGTACTCCCGGTTCCTGCTCGCCAGCCTGACCCTGAACGGAGTCACCAGGCCGGAGTATGGCCACGCCATTAGAATCCGCTGGGTCCCCGGGACAAGCATGATGTGATGAGCTGTTTCAAGCTCGACCAATATTCTGAACGCGTCGGCCCTTTCCAGATCGAATTTGCGCATGATCTGCTCCAGCACGGGCGCTGACGCGTGCTCATCGAAATAGTCGAAAATGTATTTCCTGACCTGTTTTGAGTTGACGTTGGTTTTCGATCGTGACAGAACAGCTCACTTCGAGGAAGCCGTCGTAGACAGGGTCGCATAAGACCGTTTTTCAGTTCGAATGGTTCCATAAGACCCAGGCGTGTAATGCAAAGGCGCTAAATAGCGAGCCGCGCAAAACGCGTCTCGATTGGGAATGGCTAAGATTGAGGTTAGGACATCTGGTCTCTGGCGCGTTCTCGAGATCATAGGCGGACTGATCGTCATAGCCGCAGCAATAGTCGTGCTCGTAGACCCACAATTCGCCGTCCTGACTTTGGTCGTAGTGATCGCTGCTGGGTTGGTCATAGGCGGACTATTCAGAATAGGAGTAGGCATCTTCGCGACCGTCCTACCACCCACGCTCAGGGCGCTCAACACTGCTGGCGGAGTAATAGCCGTCGTGTTGGGCGCTGCTGCACTGCTGGACCTCGGCGCAGCAGTGGCGACGCTAATTGCTATTCTTGCGTTGGCACTGTTGCTAGTAGGCGCCTTTGAGATAGGAGTGGGAGTAGCCCGGCATCCTCCCGCATGGCTGAGAGCTTCGATAATCGTGTTGGGAGTTCTAACGATCATCCTCGCCGGCATCGTGGTGATTGATACGTCGATAGCAGACGGCGTTCTGGCAGCGATTCTAGCCTTAGCACTGTTGCTTGTCGGAATACGAAACTTGGTGCACGGATTCTCGGGGCATCATCCCGTCGAGACGCCGATCGACGCCTCTGTCACAGCCGCATGATCAATGTGAGTGCCGCTCACCAGAGCGGTGTGAAGTTCGTCAAAGTTCCACCCGTGTACGAGAACTCGACAACGCCCGGAGGAATTGTTTTGTCTATGAGATTGGCCCGGGCTGTCACACCATCATAGGGCATTCCGCCCCAGCGATATCGAACCTTCCAGTAGGAATAGTCGCCCTGAACAACATTGGCCCTCTCCATGACTCTCCAAGACCCTTGAAATTCGAAGGAGGGGTCGATGAGTAGCACAGACCAGCCGGAAACATGAATCTTGCTGGCTACACCAAACTGGTAGAGTAACGCGCTTCCTTCTGGGATTGTCGAGGCTTGGCCACCGGATAGTCCAATGTCAAAGTATGTTCCCAATCTCGGATCTGGGAGATAGCTTCCGAACAGTGTCCAAGGTGTTCCCGTGGTATTGTAGTACCAGTTGACTCCTTCACGGGTCTCTCCTCCAATAGTCATTTGTTCCCAGTCCATTCGCAGGTAGATCAGGATGGAAAGGGGCTTCGAGCCCAGGTTGACTTGCGAGTGGTACCATAGATGTTCCCAGATGTAACCGCCGCAGTTTGCGTTTCCGTCACACGTTTCCCATGAAGAACCGGAGAGAATCAGGCTACCATTCGGCATGAGGAACACGTCCGCTCTCCATCCAAAGTCCCAGCCGTCGACACAACAGTTGGGTGACTGGACTCCCATTCCTGCCATGAGAAAATTATTGGGAGCAAGAAGCCTGGGGTTGGCCATCGAGATGTTGACGCCGATCTCAACGCAGCAGATTCTGTACTGGGACGAATTGTAGTAGCCTCCCACGTACGGGTAGTACGGCTGGCCCAGAGATAGATCTCCAGATCCTGGGGAGAGGGAAGTTGCATACATCACACTGGCGTCCCAGAGGTTGCTGGCGATCAAGGTCGTGAGGCAGACGGTAATGACGAGGGCAAGCCCGACCCGCTGTGCATCTTGCGGTCTGATCTTTCCGAGCCAGTGCGGGGCCTTTGGCCGTTGAAGCCACGAAGGAAGGCCGAGCTCTGTAATGCTCCCGATTAATGCGAAGAGTGCCCAGGATGGAACTAGAATGTAGACGAGGCTCCTGTCGCAACCAGGACATTCAGGGGTCCAAAAGAGTATGGACGCGAACAGAAGCGACACTATTCCCGAAGCCACGCCAGTTTTCAATGACCTTCCTATGCGCGAAGCGAGTATTCCTGTCGCTATCTGGGGTATCCCCACTAGGACTAGTTCTTGGAAGACGAGAAAGGAGGGAAGGTACGTTACGCCAGAGAACCATGCTGAGATGGGTAAGTAGACCATTACGATTGTCAAAATGGTTCCACTGAGGATCCCGATCGCTGGGCGTATTCTTCGATTCGGAATCTCGCCTTCCGAGGCGGCCTTTACGATGACTGGTAAGACACCGAAGCAGAACATGATGCCAGCAAGCCTGAACCCCAGCAGTCCATCTGGTCCTGAATTGTAGCATTCCGGCTGCCAGACTCCTCCGGGACCGTAGACGGGGCAGGCTACGTAGAACAGGGTTCCTACAAGGATCGCGTTGATTGCTATCTGAACGGTTGCCCAACGGGGGCGGAGAAGGTAAGCGGCCAGGATTCCTCCGAGTGCGAAGGATGCCATGTCGACGGGCAATCTGTATCCTGTGAGGTCGTAGTACAGGGCAGGCTGGTGATTCAGGTGAAACGAGAAGTCGATCTTCTCGAAGAGGAATGGAGGGAGCCATGGGAAGATAAGAAGAGAAATACCGCGGAGAATCCTTCGAAGCGTCAGGCCAGGGAAATCCGTCATCAGAATGGTCACTAAACGTAAGTAGTCCTATTGGGTCTTGCCCCGGGACCACGGGAGGAATCGTATTCCTTAAAGAATAATGGCTGACCGGACTATTCCGGCCTTGTGATGCTACTTGCAGTACGGCTGAACGGGGTTTGCATTGGCAGGGCAATAGACAGACTGGTAGTCCTGAACTAATGCCATGTTCAGCCTGAGCACGTTCACGTAGGGATATCCGAAGACCCAAAGAGTGCCTTCGGTGTTCTGACTGATCAGAGCATTCAGGTCCGTTATCGAAATATTGGTGGCCGCGGAAATTCTGAATGCTT
The DNA here is from genome assembly GCA_002495485.1 of Candidatus Bathyarchaeota archaeon UBA185. Taxonomy (GTDB): domain Archaea; phylum Thermoproteota; class Bathyarchaeia; order 40CM-2-53-6; family 40CM-2-53-6; genus 40CM-2-53-6. The sequence goes on along the minus strand of DAFH01000079.1, from coordinate 3,018 downwards.
GCGAGTGCGCGTCATCGAGTGTAATGTCAGGGTCTACCCCGGACGCAGACACTGTTCCGTTCTCATCCCTTGGATGAAAGAATATTGGTAAGGAGAAGTTCTGGGCGACAATGTACGATCCAACTGCTCTGTTGTTAGCAGTTCCTAGATGCGCCAGGGAGCCATTTGCTTGGTAGGGGAATATGACTTGTGCGAATCCCGTCAGGATGAGTGGAAAAAGGAGGCCGCAGAGTATCATCGATACGACAGCTAGCCTAATTGCCGGCGAGGTGTTCCGTCGAAGTTCCTTCTTGAAGTTCATCTGTCTAGGCCCCCAGTGACACGAGTAGTATGTCGATCAGTTTGATTCCTACGAAGGGCACTATGACCCCACCGACTCCGTAGATCAGCGCGTTCTTGATGAACAGGGTCATCGTGCTCGTCGGCTTGAACCGTACCCCTCTCATGGCGAGAGGTATCAGAAGAGGAATTATAACCGCGTTGAAAATCAGCGCGGATAATACTGCAGTATTCAACCCAAGTCCGAGGATGTTCAGAGCCTTCAGCTGTGGAAGGGTAGACGCGAACATGACCGGAACGATCGCGAAATATTTTGCGACATCGTTGGCGATGCTGAAAGTTGTGACGGCACCTCGCGTCATGAGCAGTTGCTTTCCAAGCATTACGACTTCTATAATCTTGGCTGGATTCGATTCTAGGTCGACCATGTTTGCGGCCTCCTTTGCCGCTTGAGTTCCAGAGTTCATCGCTAGTCCGACATCGGCAGCGGCCAGGGCAGGCGCGTCGTTGGTCCCGTCCCCGATCATCGCCACCACTCTGTTGTCGGCTTGTTCTCGCATGACGATCTCGTATTTGTCCTCGGGTTTCGCCTCGGGTTTGTACTCGTCTATCCCGACCTCATTCGCGATGCTCTTCGCTGTGAGAGGGTGGTCGCCTGTCAGCATCACTGGGCGGATTCCCATGACTTTGACTGACTGGATCTTTTCCTTGATTCCTGGCTTGAGGACATCTCTCAGCCGGATCATACCGACGGCTTCTCTGTTCCGCGTCACCGCGAGCGGGGTGTCCCCTGCACTCGAGATCTGGTTGACCAGCTGATCATAGTTGCTAGGCACGGTGTGGAGTATCTTCTTTACCGCGTCCGGGGCTCCTTTGATTATCTCAGTCTCATCCTCCGCAATACTAGTAGCCGCTTCTTGGTGAGGTTCGAATTTTCGTCTAAGTCTCCCCCGCTCTCGACCGGACTTGTCTCCCTTGGGAAGCATGAAGCCTGTGCCTTGGGAGATTTTGACGCCGCTGGTTCGGGTACTTGCCGAGAATTCGTAGACTTCCGATACGCCCAGTGCGTTGAGTTCTTTGGGGATGTATCCGTCTTCGTAGGCGAGCCGTATCAAGCTCCTACCCTCGGGAGTATCATCATGCCACGAAGCGAGGAACGCTGCCTCTCCTACTTCTCTGGCATTGTGGCCCTCGAACGGGATGAAGTCGGTTGCTTGTCTATTGCCGACGGTAATTGTTCCAGTCTTGTCAAGGATTATGACGTCAGTATCGCCAGCTCTTTCGACAGCTCTTCCGGACTTTGCCACGATCTTTCTTCCGTAGAGCCTCGATATTCCAGAGAGGCCAATGGATGGTAGAAGTGCTCCAATTGTTGTCGGGAGTAGACA
>DAFH01000079.1:0-1323 GCA_002495485.1 Candidatus Bathyarchaeota archaeon UBA185 | reverse complement strand
AAGTCCGTGGTCTCTTCGAAGATTCCACCAGTCTGACCATCTCGCTGATATAGCTCTCTTCAGGATTCACTGTCACTCGGGCAGTGATCGAGTCGCTAATCATTTTCGAGCCGCCGATCACTGCGTCTCCGGGAGCTTTGCGGACCGGAGTAGACTCGCCAGTCAGGAGAGACTCGTCAACCATCCCGATACCCTCAAGCACCTCCGCGTCGATTGGAACGACGTCGTTCTTCTCGACAAGAACCAGGTCTCCCTTGCGAAGTTCAGTTGAGGGGGTCAGAACGATCTTCCTGACGCCCTCTTCAGCAACTATCTTCTTGCTCTGGACCTCGGACTCTAGACTTCGCAGACTGTTGGCAGTGTTCTTAGCTTGCGACTCGGCGAGTGCGTCTGATAGAGTTGCGAACCAGACCGTGATGAGAAGTATCAGGGCGATTTCGACGTAGTACAGTCTAAGGTCGGGGCTTGCCACGGGATAGAACGCAGGGGGATAGACCGCCATGGCAGCAACCACGAAGAACGTCAGTTCAACGATGAACATGACCGGATTTGAGAGGAGGGACCTTGGATTCAGCCGGACAATGGAGTCGCGAAGTGTCTTGGTCGATAGGAGGCTCGACCACATTCCGGGCATTGATGTTTCTGTCTTCTTTTGCATTTTGATCAGAATCCGTTGACTCTGTGCTGGAAGAACTCGAGGATTGGTCCTAGCGCGAGGAAGGGAAAGAATGTGAGTACGACAAGGAGGAGTATGCTTCCGATAAGGACGATCGTGAAGGTAATGCTGTCGGTTCTAAGCCCAATTTCGGTTGTCCGTTTGCGGTTGATCATGGAACCGGCAAGAGCAAGAAGAAGTCCGATAGGGAGGAAGCGGCCGAAAAACATGACAAGTCCGGTTGATATGTTGAAGAAGACNNTAGAAAGTCAGAGCCGTTGTTCGCGGCAGCGCTCGTAAACTCGTAGAAGACCTGAGTGAACACCGTCGAACTATTGGAGCAGTAGGCTTGTCCTAGCGCACACACTGCTCCAGTCGCATACGCGAGCACTGTTGGTATGAGGATGATAATCGGGTGCACTAGGAACGCAACCATTACTAGCTTGACGTCTCGAGCGTTGATCTTCATTCCAAGGTATTCAGGGGTCCGTCCCGAANNCGGTGATGACGATGTACATCACCAAGTACATCACGCCGACTCCCTTTCCCCCGGGCGTCGACTGGATGAGCATTCCCATGAAGGCAGACAGGATTACGAGAGGATGATTTCCGGATAGACTCGAATTGACCGATCCCGTCGTGACGGCCGTCGTCACGACCGTCCAGAA
>DAFH01000118.1 GCA_002495485.1 Candidatus Bathyarchaeota archaeon UBA185 | reverse complement strand
TGAGCATTCCGCACAGCGCTACGCACAGACATGCACATCTACAGTCCCGACGGGGCGAGGCGGACTTTGAACGCAAGCCAGTCAAATAGTCGAGACTGCTGATCATGATCTTTCCTCGTAGCCGGTAACACTTTCACTCGGGTCTGCATTTTCGACTCCTAGGTCAACGTAGCGATTTATCTGAATTTCTTCCAAAGCTAATTAGTTCTGACGACTGACTTGCGACGCCCCGGAGGTTTTGGGGTGCCCTTCCGTCTGTTCGGTTCGAAAACTTTTCACCGGGTGCATGACAAATCTGCAAAAAGATTTCGGCTTCCATCCTGGGCAATTTCGCTAATTGTAATCTTCGCAGTCTGGGAGGCAGTCTCTCTTTCGGGTCTTGTTTCCAACAACCAACTTCCTCCTCTTCACCAAGTAGTGCTAGTTTTGATGCAGCTTGCAACAACTCCTTTCTTTCTTTCACACGTTGGTCAGAGTCTAGCAAACGTCACCACAGGCGTCTCGATCGCGCTCGTTCTCGTACTTCCTCTCGCTCTCTTGGTGGGTATGCGAGCTCAGCTTGACCAGGCGCTCACTCCAATCATAATGCTGGTCGGCGCTCTCCCTGATCTCGCGATCCTGACTCTTCTCGTCACTGTAATTGGCAAGGGCAACATGGCAGCGGTCTCAATCTCCGCCTTCAGCGCGTTCTTCCCGATATACTTCACAATCCGACAGGGCGTCAAGGACATTCCAGTCGACTACTTCCACGTCGCGCAGGTGTTCAAGGCAGGAAGACTCCAGACTTTCACGAAGATGGTCCTACCATCGATCTTCCCGAGCTTGCTAACCGGTCTCCGATTGTCCTTCGAATTCAGCTGGAACGTCCTCCTCGCGGTCGAGATAATTGCCAGCGTAGCTGGAATCGGGTCGTTCATCTCCACGAGTCTGGGAAGCTCCGCCCACTCTCTGACTTACGGACTTGCCGCGATAATGACTGTGGGACTGATCACGATCACTATGGATAGGGCCTTCTTCGAAAGGCTGGAGAACCGGACGAAGAGGTGGCATTAGATCCTTGCACGTCGAACTTTCCAACGTTACCAAGGTCTACGAGGACCCGCCAGAGACCGTAACCGCTCTGAAGGATATCTCGTTCCACGTCAATGAGGGTGAGTTTCTCGCCATCGTGGGTCCGAGCGGTTGTGGCAAGTCGACTCTACTTCGAATGATCGCAGGCCTAGACCATCCTTCCTCGGGCCAGATCCGGTTTAGGGGAGACTTGCTCACGGCACCGCATTCCAAGATCAGCATGGTCTTTCAGAGTTTTGCGCTGCTTCCATGGAGGACCGTGCTTCGGAACGTCGAGTTCGGCCTGGAGGTGCAGGGCAAGCCAAGGGAGGAGCGAGAAGGCGTGGCGAGGAACTTGCTTGAGATGGTGGGCCTTCGGGGATACGAGAATCTGTATCCCAAGCAGCTCTCTGGTGGGATGAAACAGAGGGTCGGCATTGCGAGGGCACTCGCGATTGATCCCGAGGTGGTCTTGATGGATGAGGCGTTCAGTGCGATCGACGAGTTCACTGCGGAGGCTCTGCGAGCGGAGGTTTCCGATATTCACAAGGAGACGCGGAAGACCTTCCTCTTGGTCACACATAATCTTCCGGAGGCGATCGAGCTTGCAGACAGGATTCTAGTCCTGTCCGCGCGTCCGGCGAGGGTCAAGAGCATCGTTGGAGTCGATCTGGAACGACCGCGGGCTTCCACCGACTCAGAGTTCATAACCATCCACAAGGACATCTTTGCTCTTCTCCAGGCGGAGCTTGAAAACAGCATAATGCGTCACAGATTGAGCGAGCTGAAAGAGTTCAGGCGGCTCAAAGACATGGAGGAGCGGTGAGGACCCGACGAAATTCACGGCGGTCCTTGCGGGGGTATCGCTTCTCGCGATCGGTCTACTCGCCTATTCATTGATCCCCAACGTGCACACTACAGTGGCCGAGTCGAGGCTCGCAATCACACGCCCGGAAAAGATCATCGTAAATCCGAGTTTCATCTCCGAAACTCACCAGAACGTAACGACAGTTCCCGGAAAGGACAACGAAATGCTGGTCAATCTAACCGTCTCTAGCACGTCGGGAGGCTCCTCTTCGATCCATTTCAAGCTCTTCAAAGAGCCCGAGCTCGCAAACTGCACGCGCGAGGCAAGTCCTAGCGGGTGTACGGTCGACGCAAGTGTCACTAATCAGACGATCAGGGTGCCCATTAATGCCTCAACGACATACTATTTCCGGTTTGACAACACGCAATCGAACAGCTCGAAGACGGTTCTGTTTTCTTTGTCATTGTTGACGAGTTCTATGAGCAACTATGCAACAAGGGATGGAGACTTGAACCTGTTTGGACTAGGTTTAAGCGTCTTGGGCGTTGTCGTGGTCGCGTACGGAGTCGCCGCTCGGACTGATATTCCCTGGGAGTAGCGTCGGTCCGTCTTCATTACCGGGTCGATTATCCATCGGTGACGGGGTATGCTGTCCGTTACGCTGCCTCGCTCCATTGACCGTTATGCCAGTGATGATGACTCCAAGGATTATGACTGCCGTAACAGCGGTTGCGAACGACGGTTCGACTATCACGCGGTAGCTCGCCGTAAGTACGGTGTCCTTGTCCACCGAGATCCATCGCGGGTTGGCGGTATTGCCATCACTCCAGGCTGCGAAAGAATCGGACAACCCGACTTGGAACGATGAGGGTCCGATGGATACGGGTACCTCGGTCTGGACGTAGACCTCGTGTGGACCCAAGTGAACTGGCAGCCTCAATTCGCTGGACGGGTCAGAGGTCGAGCTTGCCCCGTCGATCGAGACGATCATACCTGGCGCGGGCGTGTTGACTTGGAGCAGTAGCAGGGGCGAGCTGGTTCTGTCGACCACGATCGTGTAGGCTGTGGCGTTGGTGTCTGTTACGATTATCTTGACGAAATTCGACGAGTCCCAGAACGTGTTGTTGCTGATACATGGCGAGAAGCACGGGCCAAATCCCGCTGCAGAGAGATCACCTCTCGGGTGCGCACTGACCAGTCGGAGATTGCCATTGCCCGGGGTGATGCTGTCGTTGACTTTGTAGACGAGTAGCTCCGCGCCTGGATAGTCGGAAGGGAAGGGCAGGTACTGGTCGTAGTTGCCGAGCTTTGCCCTCAGCTCGACCAGATAGTACGACAATGAGCCGTCAGAGTTTACTCCTATTGGGATCCTGACTGCTTGAATGCCGGTCGTAGGCTCTTCTAGATTCTGGAGGACGACCGTAGTTAGATTTCCCGGGTAGACGGTTCTTATGCTCGAATTGGAGATCCAGCCGAGCTGGATTTTTGACCATGACGAGTGTTCCGAGGGGTATGTTCCTGGCGAGGGTTGGAGAGGGTTGCCGTTGTTTGGATTCCATTCTCCGAGTGCCATGATGTCCCAGTATCCGATAAAATTGTTGACTGGGTCAATCTGCTGAGTCAGATCGTAAAGATCGGGGAGGCCGAGTAGATGGCCAGCCTCGTGACAGTAGACTCCCAAAGGGTCAGACTCGGACACGACCGAAGTCGAAATCTGGAACGAATCGAGAGGGGACGGGCTGAAAACATAGCCAGGGATAGTGAATGAGTGGATGTCGGTCGAGGCCCGAGTTGTGGCCTCGTCGCTCCCCGCGTGCACGATCATAGCGTACTTGTATCCGCTGACTTGGACTCCTGCATTGTAGGCCGCCTGAAGCGAGTCCGTGACGAGTTGAGTGTCTGCTGATACTCTGCCTGAACTGTAGTAGGACATCGTATGGGGCAGGGAGTACCATCGGTCGGTTGCCGGGTCGATAGTGGTAGAGAAAGAGACGAGTCCGTACGAGTCTTCGGCGTAGAAATTGTTGAGGCCCGCGAGAGTTGCCGCGATCTTTGATGGAGTGGTGCTGTTCGATTTGTCGGCGAACTGGACTAGCAGGACAAGCGTTAGTTGGTTGCCAGCGATCGGCTTGGACAGAGTAGCGTGGATTGGGTTCGTAAGCGTTGTCTGATTATGATCAAGGTTCGACGTGTATGTCGCGGCCGCTGGCACGAGGGTTATGGTGAGAAGTGTGAGTATTATGAGGAGTCTCGCAGTCCGCCACCGCGTTGCGGTGTTCCGTCGGAGATTGAGATGGTCCAAAAATCGAACGTAACCGGTTGGACCTGATTCGGGTTTCATTGTGGATCTGGCGATGAAATCGGGTGTTTCCGGCGGTCTGTGCCCAGATTAAGCGTCGAGTGGAGTTGTCAGCATGGAACGGTCCGGGTAGGCTTAAATACGATTTCCCGGAAACCCTTCTGCTTCAAGGAAGGGCTGTTTCCGGAGATTTTCAAGATGAGCCATAGAGGCGTTGGTGTAGTCGGTTACGGGGTCTACATCCCCTGGGAGCGGATTGAGACTGAGACGATTGTTAGGGAGCGGGAGCGGAAGAGTGGGAAGGAGCTTGAGAAGGTCTTGGAGAAGGTACGTTATGGTCTCCTTCTCAAGGAGAAGGCGCTGGCGGGCCATACTGAGGATGCGATTACGATTGCGACCGAGGCGTCTGAGAATGCCGTCCGGATGGCGGGCGTGGACCCCGAGGAGATTGGTACCGTTACGGCGGGTTCCGAGTCGAAGCCGTATGCTGTCGGGACGATCGCGCGGCATGTAGCCTCGTTCA
>DAFH01000112.1 GCA_002495485.1 Candidatus Bathyarchaeota archaeon UBA185 | reverse complement strand
TATGGACTTGACTAAAGAGAGTTTCAGTACTATCGTTCCGTCTAGATCGGAATAATTTCTCCTGTATCAAGACGTAGTATTGGGGGCCTTGAACCCTATGCGGGTGAGAATAGAAGCGAATCTTGGATCTGAACGTAGTGCGTCGAATCTTGGCTCGACGTTTGCCCAGACCAGCCAGNNTTGCCTCGTCAGTGTTTCCCAAGCTCATCTGGACGAGTGCAAGCCAATAGGATGGGACGTACTGTCTCTTCGACCGTTCTAGCAGACGGTCGAGGATTTTCTCGGCTTCGGTCTTGTTACCTGCCGAGGCGTAGGCCTGGGCGAGAGTTGCGAGGGAGACTGTGCTCTCGTTCGAGAGCTTGACCGCTTGCTCCACCTGTTCGATTGCTTCCTTGAACATGCCTTTCTGCATGAAGGGTCTGCCGAACCAGAGCCGTGCCGGCACGAATGCCGGGTCCGACTCGACCACCGTGCGGTAGTGATCTATCGCCTTATCGTACTGTCTAGAGAGGTAGAGCACGTGGCCTATTCCCGTGTTAATGGCATAGGAGAGGGGGTCTAGGGTCAGAGCTTCCTTCATTTCTCTTAGAGCTTCGTCGAATCTTCCGAAGGATTTGGCGAAGTCGGCATAGTACTGGTGGGCCGGTGCGTATCCTGGGTTCAATTCGATTGCTTTCTTGAACTCGGACTCTGCTCCCGCCCAGTCCCAGTCGTAGTAGAACTTGATCAGTCCGAGGGATGCGTGGGCTTCCGCAAGATGATCGTCCAATGCCAAGGCCTTCTTCGCGGCGGCTTTGGCTCTCGGGAAGCCTTCCCGAGGTGGAATGTACTCTAGAGAGTATCCTGCGAGGATTGAATAGGCGTCCGCGAGACCCGTATACGCGAGGGCGAAGTCCGGGTCGCGCTTGATGGCGCTCTCGAAGTGTCGGATCGCTTCTCTGAGACCCTTCTCTGTTCTCGTGTTCAGTGCATGCCGTCCTTTCAGGTAGAGCGAGTAGGCTTCGGGGATTCCAGTCGCTCTCTTTTCCAGTCGAAGCGTCTCGCCTCTGAGAATCTTGATCTTTAGTTCCTTGGCGATTCTCTTCGCGATGTCGGTCTGGATCGCGAACACGTCTTCAAGCTCGCGGTCATAGGTCTCTGCCCACAGATGCTCTTCGGTGGACACGTCGATTAACTGGGCTGCTATCCTCAATTTCTTCCCTGCGACTCTAACGCTTCCCTCTAGGACCGTGCCAACGTTGAGTTCCCGTCCGATATCGGTCACAGGTTTGGTCAGTCCCTTGTATCGTGTGACGGATGTCCGTGCTATGACTCCAAGGTTTNNTCGGTCATGCCATCGGCGAAGTATTCGTCACCTGCGCTGGGGCTGATGTTTGCGAAGGGGAGCACGGCCAGCCGTGACTTATCGGGGTGAGAAGGAAAAGAGACCGAGTCGTCGCGCCATGGAAGCGCGACCTTGTACACCTCGACGGGAGTGTTCACGTTCTTCAGAGCCTTCGTCCCGATGCTAAGCAGTGGAAGCTCGAACTTGTTCTGAACCTGATCGTAGACTTGCCTACTCAAGCTGACTCCTCCCTTCTCCGCGAGCGGTCCGATCCTTGAGGCAACATTGACCGCGTCTCCGGAGATGTCGCCTTGTGATTCGACTACGTCTCCGAGATGTATTCCAATGCGGAGATTGATCCGCTGTTTTTCAGGCTTCGATACGTTGAATTCTCGGGTTGCTTTCTGGATTGCGTATGCGCATCTGACTGCTTCTAGGGCGCTCGGAAATTCGATGAGGAACGCGTCTCCGATAGTCTTGACCTCTCTACCGTTGAATTTCCGCATGACAGGTCTGACCAGCCTTCTCTGGTCTTGGAGCACGCTTAGCGAAAGCGATTCGTCCTTTTGTCCCAGTGCGGTATAGCCTACCATGTCGGTGAACATNNGAACATGATTGCCGCAAGCCTGCGTTCCGGCTGAGGTAGAACCGTTCCGGCCCATGATGCCTGTTCCTCGTCTGCCAGGACTCTAACCTGCCCGTTTTCGAGGAGGCTCAAGCGTCGCCAGTGGGAGTCATGAACTCTACCCCTCAGTATTCTGATCCGTACAAACTGTTCTATGTGTTCCACTCTCTCCTCACTCTTGAAGTCTACGACTCCGGAAACGAGTCCCTCTACTTCTCGGTAGAATGCTTCTGAAGAGACTCCAGCAATGATCGAATGTATCAGCAGGAGGTTCGTACCGCTCTCTGCGAGGCGGCCTTCTAACCGGAGCCAGTCGATAAACGCTCTTTCATCGTTGTAGCGAAGCATGACAGAATTGTTGTCGTCTATGTGCAAGCCGACCGTAGGCCCTTCGAAAGCTTGGAATGGGCTGACTTTCCATTCGGCCAGATTCGGGGAGCGATTTGCATCATACGCCGGGTTTTCCGGGGACCGGCCCGTCGTAGCCGTGTAGCTATCGAACAGCCGAAGTGTACCCTGTTTTTCCAAGAATTTCGCATCCAATCCTAACTTTCTGAGAGTCTCCCTGACCTCACCCAGGCCTCGCATGAACGTATGATAATCCGTCTTCATATTGTGAGTCGCGGCATAGGCAGCAAGCNNACCCCTCAGGCACTAGCTCACCTAGGACGGGCAAGCCCTTAACGAAAGTCATCGTCGAACCCCTAACGCAAGCGACTCGTTTCTTTGTCCCAGTGCAGTATAGTCGGCCACGTCCGTGAACCTCGCTGCGAGCCGGCGTTGCTTCGAAGAGGACACTTTTGCGATCGAACCCTTGTTTATGTGCGATAAATCGGTTTTGGGATACAGGGATTTGATTCGCGGCGTCCCCGTTCTTGATGTGCTGAAGTGTCCCGTGCCTCGTACGAG
>DAFH01000083.1 GCA_002495485.1 Candidatus Bathyarchaeota archaeon UBA185 | reverse complement strand
CTTCGAAAGACGAGAAGGCACCCCTCGGTTCAAATCCCACTCCCGGCGCCAACCCTTCTCGCTAAAGCGCCTAGTACAGCAGACAGAAACCTGCGAACGCGAAGTTTATCGCTAGTCTGAAATACTCCATGGCGACCCGCAGCTCGTTATGGCTGACATAGTATATCTCGCCCTCCTCTTCATCCACATCATATCAATCGTCGTCTGGATGGGTGCAACCATACTCTTCGTCTCGGTCCTAGGACCCTCCATGAGAAGACTGAACCCTGCAAGCCGACTCGACCTCTTCAAAGCCATGGGACCAGCCTACCAGAGAAACATAACAAGCAGCTCGACAATAGCCATCGCAGCCGGTCTCATACTCTACGCCTACATCACCCAAGTCCAAAGCAGCCTAGCTCCCACCTCCCAAGGCATGCCCTGGATCCTCGCAGGAATCCTCCTCGGACTCGCCGCCTACGTGATCAGCATGGCGGTTGCGTTGAGGGCGAACCGCAGACTTCTCGAGCTAGCGTCGCAGAATCCCGCCGGTGCCGAGCCTCCTCCTCAAGTGCAACTCTTGCAGCGAAGACTTCTACTGGGCGGCGGCATCTCGGCTATTCTACTGGTTCTCGCCCTCCTCTCCATGGTCATCGGCGCCAACCTCTGACCAGGACGACCCGGGCAAGCCAACTCTCCGTGACTCTCGCCATTATCAATTCTACCCGTCGGCACAAACTGCGACGACTACGTTAACCGGCGGCATCGGACAGTGCCCTGAAATAACGCGATCCAATGGACCGGAGCGATCTACGAGGGAACCAAAGTGGCGAGAATTGTGGCTGTCGAGAATGTCACGCTCGACGGAGTGATGCAGGCCCCCGCCCGGCCCGACGAAGACCAAAGGAGCGGCTTCCGACACGGCGGGTGGGGCATCCCGTACAGCGATTCTGTCTCGGCAGCCGAGATGGGAAAGAGAATGGCGCGACCTGGAGCGCTCCTTCTCGGACGCCGCACCTACGAAGACTTCTATCAGGTCTGGCCGAATCGAAAAGACAATCCCTACACGGAGGTCCTTAACCGAACCACGAAGTACGTGACTTCACGGACCCTGAAAGGACCGCTCCCATGGGCGAACTCTATCCTTCTGAAGGGGGAGGCCACGAAGACGGTTCAAAGATTGAAAGCAGAGTCCGACTGCGACCTCGCGGTACTCGGGAGCGGAGATCTTGTTCGATCGCTAATCCTGCACGACCTAGTGGACGAGCTGGTCCTTTCGATCCACACGTTGATCCCTGGGTCGAGCAGGCGTCTGTTCCCTGAATTGAGCGTCCCGGCCAGATTCAACCTCGTCGAATCGGTCCCAACGAGTACGGGCGTGATCATCGCCACTTATCAGCTGTCCGAATCCAGACCGTCGAACGCCCGCTAAACTTCAGCGCGTCGGGGTGGGCTGAACTCCAGTTTTAGCCTACGGAGCAAATATGGAGGGGAATTTTTTCGAATCAGTCTAGTGCTTCAGTGCTTCAGCGCAGGGCGAGATCGCATCACGATCTCTCTCGCTGCTTCGACCTGGCGTGGGTATTCCTTTCCTCTGCCGGAGAGCTTCTTGTCCGCCTTTCTCGCGTCGAGTTTCGCAACGATGTAGTCGACAGCCTTGTGTATGTCGAACTGTTTGCAGCTGAACACGTCAACGAAAGCAGAGTTCCTGTCGGGGAATGTGTGAATGCTGATGTGGCTCTCAGCGATTATGACGAAGCCGCTGACTCCCCACTCGGAAGGGTTCTCTGTCGGCCGATAGATGAAAGTGTACGGTGGGGTAATCTTGTGCATCCCGATAACGTCGGGAAGCTCGTCTAGGAGATCGTAGATGTGAGAAAGGTCGGAGAGCTTTCGAGGATCACACTCCGACAAATCCAGAGTTAGATGTGGTCCAAACATTTCTGGAAGTTTTTCTTGTCCGAATTTTTCCGGATGATCATTTCGTTGCGGGTTGCGTATTTAAGAATTGTTTGCGCGAAGATCACAGGCGTCGGTAAGATTTCTGTCCAACAATTTTTTTCTGTCAACGGAGAAAAATTTCTTTCCACGAACTTTTTCGCCGAAATTATTTTTCGCCAAGCGACCGAGAGAAAGAATCCGCCAGAGAAATTCTGGCGAGCGAGTCTCCGAGCCGGAGACAGACGCCGATAGCCTACGCGCTTTTCCGAGTCAGACATAGTTCAGGCAAAGTAGAAACATTAAATTGAGCGATGCCGCCATCTCGCGCCGTAAAATCAAGGGAAACCGATGTCAAGAGAGTTCCGACACATCCTCCGCTTCATGGGAACCGACCTAGACGGCAGCAAGAAGGTCGCTTATGGTCTCAGCAAGATAAGAGGAGTAGGACCCAACTTCGCCCAGGCCGTCGTCAAGGTAGCTAAGGTCAATCCTGATGCACGAATAGGCGCTCTCTCCGAGGCGGAGATGTCTAGGGTCGAAGACGCTATCCGGGATCCCCTCAAGCACGGTATCCCTACGCGCATGATCAACAGACGGAAGGATATCGAGACGGGACGCGACATGCATCTCACCGGGCCCGACCTAGCGCTGAAGATAAAGTCGGACGTGGACCTCATGAAGGACATTAAAAGCTGGAAGGGGGTCAGACATTCCCTCGGCTTGAAGGTTAGGGGTCAGAGAACCAGAACAACCGGAAGATCCGGCAAGGCAGTCGGCGTCAAGAAGAAGGTCCTAATGGAAGCCGCCCGCGCAGCCGAGAAGAAGCCAGAAGAGAAGAAGTAGACGGACGCATGGGCGACCCGAGAAAACCGAAGAAGGCCTTCGCCACCCCACGCCATCCCTGGCGCAAGGACCAGCTCGAAGAAGAACTGCACTTGGTCGGAGATTACGGACTGAGGAACAAGAGAGAACTCAGACGCCACGAAACCGACCTCTCACAGATAAGAGGAATAGCCAGAACGCTCCTCGGAGAAGAGGAAGAACAGCGAGCCCAGCTCGAACGGCAATATCTCACGAGTCTTGCCAGGCAGGGAATACTTCCAGAATCAGCCACCGTAGACAATATCCTAGACCTCAACGTCAAAGACCTGATGGAACGGAGACTACAGACGCTAGTCTACAGGTCAGGCTTGGCCAAGTCGATCTACCAAGCGCGCCAGTTCGTCATCCATGGCCACATCAGCGTCGCCGGGGACGTGGTCACAGTGCCGAGTTACGTTGTCCGTCGGGACCAAGAGTCCAGAATCGCGTTTCACCAGACTAGCCCGCTGAGTAATCCTCAGCACCCGGCGAGAGCCGCACCGGCCGGAAAGCGAGTGGCTAGAATAATTGAAGAAGCAGGAGTACCGGCCGCTCCAACCCTCCCAGAGGTTTCTCCTGAAGTTAGAGAAGAGGTCCAGGCCGAGCAGCCCTTGGTGATGCCGGAGACTGAAGAGGAGACGCCTGCAGAAGCTCCGGAAGAGAAGCAGTAACAAGCCGTTTAAACAGACACCTTCGACCGGACAAGAATAGGACACTGCAATGGTCGCATCCATAGGAATCCTCCTAATCGTTGGAGGAATCCTTGCCTGTGCTCCTCTCTTCAAACGAGTCTCGAAAGGCCTTGAGCGCTTCATGGTCGCTCTCGGACTACTCGTCGGGATAGCGGTAATCATCGTGACGATCGACGCGGCTCTCAACCTAGGGATTTTTTCAAGCATCCTGGGAACAAACCCGGTGCCTGCGTCGAACGCGTTCCCCTATGCCCAGTACTTCTTGATCGTCATGGCCGTGCTCGGAATACTTCTCTTCTCGCGCCCGTTACGAAATGTTCGATGGGCGTCCCTAGTAGCCCTCGGAATCGGGATCCTGGCAGCCGTCTCCGTTTACACATTCCTCGGAGTGAGTAGCGCTGTCATCTTGGGCGTGGTTTTTCTGGTAATCCTACTAATCGTCTACACGCTTCTGAGATTTGTAGAGGATATTCTCGAGTTCATCGGATCCGTGCTCGCATTCCCACCAATCGCGATAATCATAGGACTGATCAGTATCTACTTCGGAATCATGGTCTACGGAGTCTGACTCCCGCCGACAGGTTGTCTCTAGGCGCTAGGCGGATTATGGACGGACCGTCTCATCCACAGAAAAGACAACAAACAGATCAAGACAAACGCTACAATGCCCGCTACGAAGTATCCGTAAGCCACCCCTCCATTCAGTCCGGTACCGCATGCAACTATCACTGGGAATGGCCAAAGGAAACAGCCACTCGACCCGCTAGACGTTCCAGAGCCTACCAAGATTAGAAGGGACCCGATCGCCACGAGACCAAAAGCGATGAATAGAACGATGGAGGTCCTAAACGTCCACCCCCCCGCTTAGAAGTATACTTGCAGCAAGAAGAACACGATCAATAGTCCCACGAGAGCGATGGAGAAAATCAGAAGGACTCTCGCAGAGTGTTTGTCACTTCCGAAGATTATGGGGATTGGTCCGACTATGACAACCGCGTCCCCTCTCGTCTTTCCCCCCGCCGACTTGGCTAGAGAGATTACTGCGACAAATACGGCGAGGACTACTCCTGTGATAACGAGGATCGTTCCAAGGGTCACAATACTTGGATCGGGAAAATTCGATTCCTCGCGTTTCTTAACACGATAGGAACTCGTTAGCTTTAAATAAAGTCCGGCTGGTCCGGGCTGGACACTTCAGCGTCGGAAGTATGATAACTAGATGGATATCAAGGTCCTGAGCAGGGAACAAGACACCTTACGCTTTGTTCTATCCGACGTCTCGCCTGCCTTCGCAAACGCCCTCCGACGAATCATCCTCGCAGAGGTGCCAGTAATGGCAATCGACGATGTCATGATTCTCGAAAACAACTCCGTCATGTATGATGAGATTCTCGCCCACCGGCTCGGACTCGTCCCGGTGACGACCGATCAGACGTACAATCTTCCGGAAGAGTGCACGTGCAAGAGCGAGCTGGGATGCGAGAAATGCCGCGCTTCTCTCTCGCTTGAGGTTGAAGCCTCAGACCCTGTCGAGGTAGTGTACAGCTCAAATCTGAAACCAGAGAACCCTGAAGTCAAGCCGGTTTCGGACAAGATACCGATCATAAAACTCGCCCAGGGACAGAGGCTGAAACTGGAGGCGTATGCCCGGCTCGGACGGGGTAGAGATCATGCAAAGTGGCAGCCGGTGTCGGCTTGCACATACAGCTATGACGAGAAGGCCCGAACTTTCAACTTTCTAGTAGAATCGACTGGGACGCTCCCGCCCGAAAAGCTCGTTCTCGAGGCGGCACGACTTATCACCGCCAAGACACTCGGATTTGAAGAAGGACTGGTAGCGGTGGCCGAGAAATGAAAAAGCCCGAACCACCAGCTCAACCCGAAGAGGTTGTTGACGCTTCAAACCTAATTCTAGGAAGGATGGCAAGCTACGTCGCAAAGAAAGCACTGAGCGGAAATAGAGTCGTCGTGCTCAACGCGGAGCGTGCAGTGATCTCTGGGACCAAGGAGCGGGTTGTCGCGAGAGCCAAGCTGAAACTCAAGACTAGGACTCTAGGAAACTTGGAGAAGAGTCCAACTCATCCCCGAAAGCCGGATGGGTACGTGCGCAGAGTCATCCGTGGAATGTTGCCCTGGAAGAAACCTTCGGGAAAGCAGGCGTTTCATCGCGTCAAGGTCTACATCGGAACACCGGACGAATACCGGGACCGGTCAGCGACTAAGATAGCTGATGCCGAAGCTTCCAAACTCAGAGTTCCGTACATTACGGTGGCAAGATTATCCGAAGAGATCGGAGGCTACGTCGCCTGAGCGAAAAGAAGAAACTGGCACTCGAGACAGGAAAGAGAAAGACGGCCGTCGCCAGGGCGATAGTTAAGCCCGGAAAGGGACGAGTCTACATCAACGACCTCTCACTGGACTACATGTCCCCGGAGGTTGCGAGAATGAAGATCGAGGAGCCTCTAATCATCGCAGGCGAAAGGTCGAAACAGGTCGATATCAGAGTCAATGTTGAAGGCGGCGGCGTAATGGGCCAAGCAGAGGCTGCCCGAATAGCGATCGCGAGAGCACTGGCAGGATGGACAAAGAGCAGTGAACTCCGAAAATCCTTCATGGCATTCGACAGAGTCATGATCGCGGGAGATCAACGGGTCACGGAACCGAAAAAGTTCGGTGGACCCGGACCCAGACGAAGGAAACAGAAATCGTACAGGTGACAAGAAGAGAATGATAATACCCGTAAGATGCTTCACCTGCGGCAAACTCATCGCCGACAAGTGGGAAACCTTCAACCAGCGAGTCCGCGCCGGCGACAAGCCCCAGAAGGTTCTCGACGAGCTGGGAATCCGAAGATACTGTTGCAGGAGAATGATGATAACGCATGTCGAGATAATCGACGAGTTTCTCAAGTACGCCCAAGTGACAGCGAAGAGACGGAGCGAACTGGCCTAGGTCCTGCTGAATGGAGAGTCAGGACTTCGACGAGAGGGAAGCAATACCGAGGGCCGAGAACCTTCTACTCTCACTCGAAGAGCTACTGGCGGCGGGTCTCCACATTGGAACGAGGATCAAGACGGTTGATATGGAGAAGTACATTTTCCGTGTTCGTCCTGACGGACTCTTCATTCTAAACATCGGAGAAACGAACGAGAAGATTCGGATAGCTGCACGGTTTATGGCCCGCTTCGAGCCGAACAGGGTCCTAGCAGTATCCTCGAGACTGTATGGAAAGACTCCGGTGGAGAAATTTGCAGAAGTTACCAAGACGATACCTATTGTAGGCCGGTTCATGCCAGGCCTAATCTCCAACCCTCTGCAGCCGAAGCATGCAGAACCACAAGTCATACTGGTGACCGACCCTAGGGCAGACTGGCAAGCGATCAAAGAGGCAACCGCGGTAGGAATTCCTGTCATCGCCCTCTGCGACACCGACAACGTCTTCAGCGGAGTAGACTTAGCGATTCCAGTGAACAACAAAGGCTTCCGTGCATTAGCCATGCTCTATTGGCTACTATCAAGGCAGGTACTGCGTGAAAGAGGCGAACTAGCCACTGATGGGACAATCACAGCAACAGTCGACGATTTCGAAACGAAACTGGCAGCCATCGCCCC
>DAFH01000203.1 GCA_002495485.1 Candidatus Bathyarchaeota archaeon UBA185 | reverse complement strand
TAATCCGACTCGGCAAGGGAATCCCCACCATCGTATGCTCTTACCATCCAAGCCCTCGGAACACTCAGACTGGAAAACTGACCAGGAGAATGCTGCTCTCGGTCCTCCGGAAGATCGCGAGAGCGAACCCAATCCAACCCTAGGACCCAGTGGCTGGTTTACTACTTTTCAGAGTAGAAAAAATAGGATAACCAGCGCCCCACAAGGAATCCGCACGGAAAAGAATTCTTTTTTCTAGAACCCCGGGGGGTCCATGTTTTTGCGGGAGACGATCCTTCGTGCCGGGCCAGGGGACCGGTCAGCCAGAAAGGCCCCATCCTTAACGAAAAATCCATGAAGAATCACAACCAGCAGACTCGCCCAGAACAAGCCCGGATCGTCGATTCGAGATGGGTGTCCCATAAAGCATCTTCAGCACGCTTAGAATGCACCATGAAGCACTTTCCCGAAAAACCGGAATCGCCCAGTTCTACGCGAAAACCCGCCAATCTCGCCGAGAACGGTTCCTGACAAGAAACGGACCCCTTCCAAAATCTGGAAACATTTTCTCTCCCGCGACGCATACTTGCGCCTCGAAAAAAACTGGCCAGCTATGGCCTTTCCAGTTCCACATCCTTCCCGACATACTCCCGCGTCTTCGACTCAGCCAGCCTCAACAGCTCAGCCAGACGCTTGTCCAGCGCCTCACTCATCGAAGCAACCGACCTGATACGATCCTGAACCTCAGTCTCCTGCCTCCTCGTCTCCTCAATCCTCAGCAAGAGGCCCTTCCGGTACTCGTAGCCCTCCTTCACATCCGGCTTACGCAACAGTTCACGCCGACGCGCGACCAAACGCCGGCCCTTACCCTGCTTCTCGGCAAGAAGCGACGTACCGATCAGCTGGCTCAACTGAGCCGACACCCGGCCCGTCTTCCTAGGCTTGAAACCCATCTTCCCAGAATCGACCGCCTTCTTCACACTCTCAAGAATCCCAGCAACATACTGCCCGGTCGAGTTCGACAGGAAGCTCTTGTAGGGCGACTCGACAAACCTGGACAACGCAGCCCTCTCATCCGACCCCATCGCAAAATCGCCCCGCTGCGAAAGATCCCCAAGCCTTCGCAACGGCCGTCTGAGATGGGCAAGCGTCTCAGAACGGAAGGCGCGACTCTCCTTCCGAAGCTCCTTCTCGATCTCCAACACCTCATGGAGATCACTCTTCGCGGAGAGTTCGTCCACCTTAGAAGCCAGATGCTTCACAGAAGCCTGGACCTGTTCGTGCTCGCGCACGAGCGTCTCCGACTCCTGACGCTTCTCTCCCAACTCACGCCTCGCCGTCGCAATGCTCTCGACGATTCCCGTCATGGTCCTCGCACGCTGCAACTGGGCACCCTCACCGTCGAGGAACCCTGACAACCGCTCCGCGCTTCTCGCAATCCTATCAAGCGCGCCGCCAAACGAACGCTGGTCCAATAGATAGAACCCAGACAGTTCCCTCGTCGCGGAATCGCGGAGACTTCTGATCGTCCGGCTGGCAGAGGAGAGACTGTCCTTCAGGACCTTCAACGACTCCCAACTCACCTCACTGGGAATCTGAATATCCTTCAGGTTCGCAGCCGCCTCCTGCCCAGCGTGTCCTATCACCCGAGCGGCCCGATAGGACGCAGCATCCTTCTTGGACGCCATATCATGCTCGCCCTTTCGAGCGATTCCGTTGTAGAAGTCTCGCGCATCGCTCAGCGACCTCGCTGCCTCATCCAGTAGCTTAGCCGCTTTCGACTTNNGACCTGGTCGGGCGTAGCGTCTTGTCGAGTTCGCCGGATATCCAGTTGCCGTAGTCGTCTATGCTTATTCTCAATTCAGCGGGACCGGGAGGAGCCTATCGTATCTCCTCGCGCAGATTAATGATTATAGTGTCGATGGTCTGCTGAGCCCTCTCCTTCCTTCGAACGAGATCAGCACTCAGCTGCTCGTACAGATCACGCGAAATCTTTCCACTCCGGTTCTGGTTCTTCAGATCGGCCGCGGTAGTCCTGATGACCTGTAGCTCCGCCTCCGCTCGCTCGATCCTCTTTGTCATGTCCGCGTACCTAGACGACTCCGCCGCAAGATCCGCCTTGACGCTGGCCAGTGCCCTGTCAACCTCGCTCATCCGCCGATCCAGCGAGCGCCTACGCTGACGATAGTCATACTTGTTCAACCCACCCCTCGCAACATCCTCCTCCATCTTGTCAGACTCCATCGNNACAGACGCCAACCTACGGTCAATTTCATCCATGCGCCTATCGAGCGACCGTCTACGCTGCTTGTAATCATATCGGCTCAACGCCCCCCTGGCAAGATCCTCCTCCATCTTGTCCGACTCCATGCTCATCGACGACTTTTCATCATACAAGTCAACGAATTTGGTAATCGTCTGAACCGGCACCCCCGTCACGGCACCAGTTCCAGTACCCTTCCAGACCGCGATGACGCTCCCAGCGAGAGCCAGCTCGATCAGCGCCACCCATGTCAGAGGACTCACTGTAGACCAGAACGGATCAAGCTGATAGCCGATCGAGAAACGNNACGACATCAGGTAGGTCTGCCCAGTCGCAGAGTTGAGTCTGAAACCCATTGGAGTGACAATGGTCGTCTGAAGCGTCGGAGCATAGAACAGCACACTGTTGAACAGAGCAAAGTTCAGCGTGAACGAACCCAGTGATCCCGAAGAAATGTACGTGCTAGGCGAGAGAGTGTAAGAGATCTTGGCCCTGACCGTCTGATTGTTGGACAGGGAGCCAAAGCTAGGCGTGAAAGTCACTGTGCTCGTGCCGTCCGCGTTGGCCGTCGGAGTTGGAGTGGTAGAAGGCTGATCAATCTCCAGCCCGAGAACATAACTCTCCGAGATGCTCGATACTCCCTTAGGGACGGTAAAGGCAATAGACGACAACGCTGGTCCAAGATTCGTCAGATTGTAAGCGTCCGTCACCTGGACGGAAGCAGAGGGAGTGATAGTGATAGTCCTCGCCGCAGACACCGCCAAGAGATTCTGCGAGGTCGCGGAAGCAAACGTAATCTTCCACACCGTCGTGTTGAACGGTGTGAGCCGAGCCGAGTATGGACTGCTCTGAAGCGTCGAGTTTATCGGCGGTGCAATCCTGGGCGCGGACCAGCCGCCAGCATAGGACACGGTCGTAATCCCGGTCGCGCTGTAAGTCCCGTCAATAACCGGAAATGGATTGACAATGAACGTGTAGCTACTAGCGCTCGCGCTGTACGTAAGCAGTCCCCAGTAAACAGTCCGCAAGGTAAACCCGTACTTCGTCTCCAAGCCCGGGAACAGCACGGTCAACGCCGTATACGTCTGGTTCACGCTAGTCGTTATCGCGAGATTCACACCCTTCGTGTCATTCGCCTCGAAGACCCGAAGATCACTACTCACATTTGTCGGGACCCCTAGAGTCAGCTGAGAAACTGGAATGGTGCTGTTCATCGAGATGGTGTCAGTAACAACCGTGACCCCCCAACTGTTAGTGGCAATCGAACGGACAATGGTCGCCTTGCACCCGGTCGCAGGCCCACACGGAACGGGCGAAACCGCTCTAGCGGGACCTGGAAGAGCCACGAGAACTATCGTCAACAAGAAAAGGGCAACGACGAGGGCTCTCATCGGTCGAAACCATTAAGCTACCTTTGACAGATTGAGCCGAGACTACAACTTCCCTACTTATTAGTTCCCCTCACACGATGCCACGAACATCAGGGTCCGACTTGAGAAGCCTATTGGTAACTGGCGCAGGCGGTAGCGCCGGCAACAACGTCTGCTGGAGTCTAAGAATGAGCAAAGACGG
>DAFH01000140.1 GCA_002495485.1 Candidatus Bathyarchaeota archaeon UBA185 | reverse complement strand
AGCTGACCGGGACGATAGAGAATGTTGAGTCGCTCGGAAAAATCTCCAAGGTCCAGATCGACTTGGGCATCGTCAGAGGAATAGGCTACTACGACGGGACCGTCTTCGAGGCCTACGATACGGCCGGAGAAGACGTAGGAGCGGTCTTCGGAGGCGGCCGATTCGACAAACTGTGCAGAATCTACGGGAAACGGGACATGCCCGCGACCGGCGTAGCGGGAGGNNTTCGTCGCAATGGCCGGGTCTGAGGTGCGGAAAGAGACGATAGAAGTTCTAAGAATGTTGCGAGAAGCTGGGCTACGAGCAGATAGAGATCTAAAGGAAAGACCGTTGAGGAAACAGATGGAATACGCAGCCGCCATCAAGGCACGACTCGTCGTAATCGTAGGACCACGAGAAATCAAAGAAAAAAAGGTCCGGCTCCGGGACATGAAAACAGGACAGGAAAGAAACGTCGAAATGAACAGACTCGTCCATGACGTAAATACGGAATCTGCTTCTAGGTCGCTGACCGATGGGCTTTCAGATTAAGAAGCACTCCAACCATCAGCAGAACATTTGACAGGAGCCCGAGGAGAATGACAGGCATCAAGTCAGATATTGGAACCTGACTGTTCCTCCATGCTCCAATTTCTCGGAATGGATTGAGCCGCATCAATGCGATGAGCGGGTTCTTTGAAGAGAACCGCATGACTGCCGCCACTTGCTAGAACCATACTTACCGGGTCCGTACACAATGTGTACCTGCAATCCGCGGAAGAACAGGCCTTTAGTTTGACACGGAGCATGTTCTCCTCAGGGCAAGTTTGTGAAGGATCGAATGCGATCGTGCACATTTCTCTGAGGCTCTAGTCGCTATTTCCGAAGCTTTCACTCTGACGAATAGTCCTTTAACGATAAGTCGCCAAAAAGCGGAACGAACCCATGCATTTCCGTATTCTTTTCTGCCTCTGTCTGGTTCCTCAAATCAGCAATGTACTAGCGGATGAATCGTGAGGCTAACTTAAACTAAGACTGCGGTAAGATAAGATTCGAAGGTACAGTGATTAGTACCTGGTTCGGCTGTCTCTTCATTTTCGGCTAGTTTTTTATGAGATAGTCTGATTCAACTCTGCGTCTTGGCTCTCTCGACGAGTCTCACGGTGCTTGTCGTCGGTGTCTTTTTCGGAATCTACGCGTTGATTCTGTCGGATAGGTTCCACAAGCCTTCAGCGGCCGTTCTCGGTGCTACCTTGATGGTTGGGACTGGCGTGTTGAGCGAGAGTGATCTACTTGCGGCGATCAACTGGACCGCTCTGGGCGTCTTGCTCGGCATGTTCATCATAGCGTCCTCGCTCCGCGAAGCTGGCTTCTTCGAGTGGATGGGCCTTCATCTGGCCCGGTCGGTCGACGCCCATCCGGTCCTGATGTACGTCCTACTGCCGATGTTGACCGCGGGCCTGTCCTCGCTTCTGGACATTGTCACGGTAGCGCTCTTCATCGTTCCATTGACCGTCGAGGTCTTCGACGGCCTCGGGATAGATCCCGTGCCTTTTGTCATAGCTGAGGTCTTGGCCGCAAACGTAGGTGGAATCGCGACCATGGTAGGAGACCCGACGAACGTCATAATCGGCACAGGTCTAAGTCTCTCGTTCAACCAGTTCCTCACGAACACCGGACCGATCGCACTATCAATTCTCGCCTTGAACACCGCTGTTCTCTATCTTCGAAATCACAGTTTTCTCCATCGAGATGCGCTTCGGAGGCATCGAGAGAAACGGCCTCTACAACTGCCCAACCCTGCGAGTGCCGTAAAGGACAGAGGTCTCTTACAGGTCAGCCTCGTCAGCCTCGGACTCGCGGTCAGCTTCCTCATCGTCCACACATTCCTAGGGGTTTCGGCGGCCCTTGCTACTCTCCTGCCGTCGTTCATCATACTCGTGTACGAGTCGTCGCGTCAGAGTGAGGTTCGGGAGGTTCTCGGGCGTATCGACTGGCAGATTTTCTTCTTCTTCGGCGGGCTCTTCATACTCGTAGCAGGATTCGCGAAGACCGGGCTATTGATCAGCTTCGCAGACTGGCTCAGCCAGCGGTCCGGCGGAAACCTCGCGTTGTCCGTCACACTGGTGCTGTGGGCAACGGCGCTCATCTCTCAAGTAGTCGACAACGTCCCACTCGTCACCGTCTTCATACCCGTCATCGCCACATTGTCAGCTGCGTTAAGCGTTCCAATCGCGCCTCTAGCATGGGCCCTCGCGGTCGGAACCGGAGTTGGGGGCATGGCGACACCAATAGGAACCGCATCTAACCTCGTCGCGCTGAACATTCTCAACAAGGACAGGAAGAGACTGAGCTTCGCAAGATTCGCAAAGCGCTCTATTCCGTTAACGATCTTGGACCTCGCTGTAGCTAATCTAATTCTGCTCCTTAGACTCTAACCTAGAGTCAAGGGTGCGGGATAGTGGATTTTCCGGAATAGGTTTTGCTTCGTCTCGCACGCGTCGTGTAGACGATGACTGTTCCCAAAATAGCTAGTGCAGCGGCTAGCCCAAGATAGGGTGCGATCAACACCGGCTTATTCACTGGCAGACTGGTCCCGCCTACCGATGAGGGGCTCACGACGAACGATCCTAGCATCGTTGCCGGATGGACTGAACAATAGTAGGTGTAAGTGCCTGGCGCAAAGTTGACAGTGAAAGTGAATGTAGTCGTGGTTGAGAAAGCGTTGGAACAGAAGTCCGCCCCTGGACAGTCAGGTGTAGGGCCATTCTTGTCCACGTCTACGAACCATCGATGAAGCGCTCCATCGCCACTGCTGAGCTGGAGCGTCACCGTGTCGCCCTGCGTTACCGTTATGGTAGGATTCGGGTGGATGGTGCTGTTCCAAGCAGCGACAAAACCTGTGAGCACAATGGTATCAGTTGCGGCGGCAACTCTCTGAATTGGCAGTACACTAGGCGACGCCAGGATGCCCGCTCCAAGTAGCGTGGCTGTCACAAGAACTACTGTGGTCCTGAGGCTTACCATTGTAGAAGGTCCGACATACATAGCAACTTAATAAGCCTATCCAAACACGATTATCGGACCACGCTGGTGGGCACAATGTTGATCTTGATCTCCGTGTATTGATGGCTAATATCCGCCACATTCAGCGTAAAGGGGCCACAGTTGTCTATTGTGCTCCACGTGCGACGGCATCGTTAAGTGAAATTTCGATGAGATTCATAGCAGAACAGAGATGAACAAAACAACAATACCCATAGCTACCGCGTCGTTACTGGCGATGGCCATCTTCCTCGCATCGATCGCTCCCATACACGCTCAGACGGGTGATTTCACCATTACATCGACCCCACTTGAGATATGTGTCACTCCAGGCGGAGTAGCCTACTATGCCACAACCGTCTCGAGCGTAGATGGCTTCCAGGGAAGCGTAAACCTCGCGACTAGTGTCGATCCATCCATAGCCGCCGGTCCGACAGCTTCTGCCCCGGATACTGAAAGTCTGACAGCGGGCCAGAGCGTGTCATTCTACGTCACTGTATCCACGGTGGCAGCGACCCCGACCAGGACATACACGATTACGGTAATCGGCGGATCAGACGTTTCAACGCACTCTGCGACGGTCTACTTGGCAGTCGAACCCGTATGCGGCGCACTGGGGGGCACAACTGCTTCAGTGAACGCAATTGGACTCCTGACACCATTCGCAACGATTGCCGCGATTGTTGCAGGCGCGGCTGCCGGGTCCATTGCGCTAGCTTACAAACGATTTAGACTTCAATGACCGCTNNCCGCTCGCGCAACGCGCTCGGCACTTTCCCTCTTTTTTCTAACCTCGTTCTAAGACAAGCAACACTGTTCGCGCCTTTTGTCGCGGCGCGAAACGGTAATCTTTTCTATACGGGTGACAACAGCACGGGGTCCTACAAGTGTTCTCCTAGGGTGTGAAAAGTGACTGAGCTGGTAAAGCGTGTCAAAGGCTTCTTTGTCCCAGGAGAGAAGGACGCGTTTCGCCGCATACAGGAGCTCGCAGGACTTGCTGAGGAAGCTCTTCAGTTGATGGTCAAGATTCTCGCGAGACCAAGTAATGGTCTCAAGGATATCGAGGGCTACACTGAGAGGATCAACATCTTGGAGAAGGACGGAGACACGATTACGCAGTCGTTTGAAGAGATGCTCGGCCGAGGTTCTTTGACGGCGAGTCTGGACTACGATTTCGGAAGGTTAGCGGACAACGGGGACAGCATCCTCGACAGGGCTCACGGCCTTTCTAGGCAGATCAGACGCGTGACGCGGCGTCCCCTCCGCGAGGCGAAGGAGTTCGACTCGGACATTCGGAAGGAACAGATCAGTCTCATCGAAATCGGTCTCGCCCAACTGCGGTTGTTTAGAAGACTCTTGGACGTTGCAGGCTCAAACAGAGACGAGGCTATTGATCTGGCACATAAGATCGAGGACTTGGAGGAACAAGGCGACGACGTCAAGGACTCGATGTTGGACGAGATTTACGGGTCTTGGGAAAACCTAGACTTTGCTTCTTTTCACAACTATCTTGAAACTACAATCGAAGCCGACGACATCCTGGACCTCTGCGAGGACGCCTCTGACCTAGTCATGGCTATCACGAAGGCCCTAGGTGCCTAGAAGAAGAGAATGACCACTCCCCTCGACATCGCCTCCCTTCTACTAGCAGGACTGTTAGGAATGGTGGTCGGAGGGAACAACCTCTCCGCATGTGCTGGCACCATCATCGGGAGTGGAATGGTGAGACGTAGAACTGGCGTACTGATAGCCGTCGCAGGCTACGTCGCAGGACTAGCATTCGAGGGTCCGAAACTGTTCAAGGTCCGAGAGATCTTCCTCCCCGCTAACACGTCCATAGGGGCGTTCTCAATATTGCTAGCGTCATTGCTTGTGTTTCTTGGCGGCGAATACTTCAAAGTCCCTCTCTCTCTTTCAAAGGCACTGACCGGAAGCATCCTAGGTGTGAGTGCCGCCCTTGGGATACTCACCTTGACCGGATATTTGGCTCTAATCCTGGCCTTTTGGTTCCTTGTTCCGCTAGTAGCAACATTGCTCGGAGTATTGCTGATCCTTCTGGACGATCGCTTGAGCCCTCGAGACCTCTGGTTGAAACTGACGCTACTGAAGGCGGGACTCCTGCCCCTAGCCTTTCTCTCGGCTTACGTCCTCGGTGTCAACACTCTCGGACTAATTGCAGGAGTACCATACAACGAGACATTCTGGGCAAGCCTCGCAGTAGGATTTGGAGCTATTCTGGGCGCGTTTACCCTAGGCAGAGGAGCACTGAGACGTTTGACGGAGGGAATTTTTAGCCTCCGATACCCCAACGCGTTCTACGCGCAGCTGGTCGGCTCAGCGACCGTCGAGCTTGCCAACCAGCTAGCAGTGCCGCTTTCGATCACCGAGACGGTATCGTCGGGAATCATAGGATCTGGTCTGGCGAGGAGAATGCGTGTCCTGAACGTCCGGAACATTTTCCTCATCATATCAAGCTGGGTCCTCTCGCCGATAGCGGGGTTCGCTTTGGCGTTCTTACTGACGAAGCTACTCTAGAGCTCGGTCGTGATGGTGGTCGTTCCTCTTTGTGCGTTCTTGGATAATAACGTACTAAGCGTCGAATGGTCAAGTTGCATTCGGTTTATGATTTGAGACTGCGTTCGAGCTAGGTATCAAGCGTCTTGGTGCCCGTTCGGTCATGACTTCGGCAGAGGACACACTCGGTCACGACAAACGCGTTCCGCTTTTTGTCAAGATCATTATACTCACGCAGGCTGCTGTCATTTTCTCTTTCACAATAGGGATGTACCAGGAGTACCAGAACAATTCGTATCTTCAAGACTACGTGGTCAACCTATTCAGATCAAGCATCGTCGCTGACGTCATGCTCTCGATGGTAACTGTCTCTGTGTTCGCGATTGGCACGGTCACTCTGTTGGGCTCTATGATCACAACCCGACGAGTGAGCAAAGAACTGAAGGCATTGTCGGAGCTGGCCAGTGACGAACTCCAGATGCCGACGATGCCTGTCCTCGAAACGGTTGATACCGTCCCGACGCCCATTAGGCCGGCAGGGTGACCGCGTCAGAGAAGGCCCAGGGTCGACATGGACGAACTATTTCGTTCGATGGCAGACTACGCCGATAGACACGGGCAGTAGTCTACCGCTTTAGCGAGCTACTAGGATTCGCGACATATTCCTGATCGCTGGTGACAGACCACTCACTCATCGCATGGACAGGCAGGGCCTTACTAGTTCTAATCCGGCTCCCTGGCGGTACGTCCATTCCCAAATCAAGCAACGAGCCATACGTTATTCGGGGAATATTGGTGGAATCTGACACTGAAGGAGCCCGCAAGGCGCGATTCAGATTCGGTTTTTCCGGCAAGCGCAAGCGCGTCCGTCACCCGGAGAGGAGAGTCGTTTCAAAGGACGATATCT
>DAFH01000173.1:6443-6660 GCA_002495485.1 Candidatus Bathyarchaeota archaeon UBA185 | reverse complement strand
GAGATGAAGGCGGCTATGACAGCGACGCCATTCCGAGATAAGAGCTTCGCGACATAAGTGACTCTTTTCAGGTGAGTTTCACGGTCTTCTCTGCTGAATCCGAGTCCTTTGCTCAGGTTCTGTCGGATCTCGTCTCCGTCCAGGACTTCAACGGGCCAGCCTAGCTTGCGTATTTCAGGCTCTAGTTGCCGCGCGATCGTGGTCTTTCCGGACCCTG
>DAFH01000173.1:0-6349 GCA_002495485.1 Candidatus Bathyarchaeota archaeon UBA185 | reverse complement strand
CTTGGGGTCGTAGATTACTATCATTCCGTCCTGTGCGTGTACTGCGTCGTCTGGTCCGGTGTCGTTCTCTGGGAGGTATAGCTCGTTGTGGCCCAGTGTTCCCGCGGATCGCCAGAACAGGTCGTCGAAGTAAACCATCANNTGTGTTTCCATTCGTCGGCCGTTTGGGTCGCGTATTTCGAGTAGTCTTCTCTTCAACTCATTTCTTTCACGTTCGAAGTCACTGGGGTCGATGATTCCTTGTGGCTCGCGTCCCTTCACGTTGAAGAATACTCTAGCGTAGTAGCCGCCCCATCCCCAGGCTTTTGTTTTGCTCCAATCGACCTGCGCCTTTTCCAGTTCAACGACTTGCTGCGGCCGGTCTTTCAGGACCAAGTAGCCTTGCTGAATTAGCCATTCGTTTATGCAGAAGGCTCCTCGCATACCCTTGGCGCCGTGATCTGAAACGACCACTATGATGGTATCTTTGGGCACTTTTTCTAGTAGTCTTCCTATGTGTTCGTCCAGGCGTTTGTAGTAGTCGAGTCCTACGCTTTCGAATGGGTTTCCGGGCACGTACTTTGGATGTGCCTTGTCGAAGTATTTCCAGAACGCGTGGTGCATCCGGTCTAGACCGATCTCAACGAACATGAAGAAATCCCATTCGCGGGTCGTCAAGAGGTGCTCGATTAGCTGGAAGTGTTTCTCGGTCATCTCGTTCAGGTTTTTCAGTAGCTCTTCACGTGCCTCGATACGGAATTCTACATCGAACGGGTACGGTCCTCCCACGAGTGCTTCGATTTCCTTCTTGAGTTCGGGTGGGTAGGTGTATTCACGGTTCGCGTCCGGGGTGATGAAGCAGGAGACTAGCTCGCCGTTAACCGGCGTCGGAGGGTAGCTTGGTGGAACACCTACCAAACAGACCTTCCGGCCCTCTCGGCCCAAGATGTCCCAGATCTTCGGCTCCTTCACTGATAGTGAGTTTGCTATCCAGCCATCAGTGTACGAGTAGCCTCTTCGATGCCTGAATCCGTAGAGGCCCAGTCTTCCAGGATTCTTACTGGTAGACATCACCATCCATGCAGGGATTGTGATTGGGGGGTCGCAGCTTCGCATTCTCGCATACACTCCTCGCTCCATAAGCCCACGGATGTTCGGAAGCCCGTCACGAAACTCGTCAAAG
Organism: Candidatus Bathyarchaeota archaeon UBA185; assembly: GCA_002495485.1. Lineage (GTDB taxonomy): Archaea > Thermoproteota > Bathyarchaeia > 40CM-2-53-6 > 40CM-2-53-6 > 40CM-2-53-6. Next base: position 5,187 of record DAFH01000173.1, on the reverse strand, counting down.
ACGAGTTCTGGTGGCGCTGAATCCAGTCCGATGACGAGCATCTTCCTCTTGTTCATATCAAGTCACCCAACGAAAGGATCCTTCCATTTCAGTAATACATCAGCAACCTCAGGTCTAACAAATTCCTTGGGAGGTGGCTCGCCCTTGCTCAGCTTCTGGCGGAGGCCGGTGCCACTAAAGTCAATGTGGTGGCTAGCGTCATGGGGGCAAGTCTTCTCATTAACGACACCCCCGCACCGTTCGCAGTAGAAGAAGGACTTGAAGAACAACGGAACAATTCCCAGATCGGGAAACTCCTCGAATATGTCCTGTGCCGCATAAGGCGCATAGTACTTACCAACGCCAGCGTGGTCCCTCCCAACAATGAAATGAGTGCATCCGAAGTTCTTTCTTACGATTGCGTGGAAGATTGCCTCCTTAGGGCCGGCGTATCTCATTTCAGTTCGAAGAATGGCCATGACCGCTCGGTCCCTGAGGTAATAGTTCTTGATTAGAGCATCATAGGCCTCCAAGATGACTTCGTCCTTGAAGTCTCCAGCCTTCTTTCTACCAATTACAGGATTGATGAACAACCCGTCCACGAAGGTCATGGCCGTCTTCTGCACGTACTCGTGACCGAGATGAGGAATGTTACGCGTCTGAAAACCCACAATGCTCCGCCAACCCTTCTGTCTGAAGAGAACACGGGTCTCCACGGGTTTAAGTCGGAATCGACCAAACTCATCCGAGGACATTTGAATCAACGATATCCTCCCACCAAGCATGTGGTCGTTCATAGCGAACGTCTTAGCTACTCCCGGATGCTGAGGGTCAAGCGTCCCGTACACCTGCTGCGCAAGCTCCTTCTTGTCGTAAGGGAATACTTCCTCGACAACCAGAAGCGCGATGGGCGTATTCTCAGGACTTGCAATGACAACGGTGTCTCCCTGCTTCAGTTGGCTGAGTGACTGCTCAGTCACGTCTAAGATAATAGGAATAGTCCATGGTAGGTCGCTGGGTAGTCTATTCTTGTGAGTCACCGAATCGAGAACGTTCCGTCCCATGAACCCTTCTAAGGGGCTGAAGGCTCCGAGGGCTATGTTCTCCACATCCCTCACTAGCTCGTCGCTTACCCGAAGCCAGAACAGATCTTTCGCCTCCTGCAAAGCGGCCTCCCTCTTATCCTCGGGGAGCACTCGATTTACGAGGGTTCCTCCGTGTGGGGGGAGCGTTCTTCATCGCCTGCCTAGTTGAAGGGGGGTTAGAGGTATCCGAGTGCNNTGGTTGAAGAGGGTTAGAGGTATCCGAGTGCTCGGAGACGTTCCTTGACCTTCTCTTCCTCTTCTTTCGTGTAGGCCGGTTCCTTCGCGTTCTCGTCTTGTGAGAGCCTGTCCCTGACAGCTTGCGCTACGTAGTCTTCTACTGTTTTGAAAGCCGTCCCCGAAATCGCGCTGGTGAATACNNCTCGCTCGTAGAGTGATTCCGGGATTCTGATACTTCTCTGTTTTTCGTCCGCCAATTCATTCTTCTCCTAATCGATGTATCCTAATGCTCTAAGCCTCTCTCTCACCGAATTGCCGGGCTTCATAAGAAGGGACTCTCGCAACAGGAAGACCACATATTCCGTCACACTCCGGAACCCCGTTCCTTCAATCGCTTGCTCGGCTTTCCCGTAGAGCTCCTTTGGGACGCTGAGCGTCACATAGTCTCTCCTCTTGGCGCCAATCGCCTTGCGTGATGTCTTACCCGGCATTGGTCTCATTGAGGTTTAGTGTATGCCGCCGTTATTTAACGCTGGCGAAACATGGACAGGTCAATGTCTGGTAATTGATTCCACAAGGTTTAGTAAGCGAACTGAAATCAATAGCTCATCTCCGTCTAGGTCGTGTAATCTTGAAGAGAATGTGGATTCTGATTGCGGCCGTTGTGCTCGTCGGGTGTATAATCGGTTACAGTTACTACACTAGCTCGCAAGGGCCAAGTGGCACAATTACCATTTCGGGAGCTTTCGCCCTCTACCCGATGATGGTCAAGTGGGCTGCAGAGTATCAAGGGATCCATCCGAACGTTAAGATTGAGGTATCAGCCGGCGGAGCGGGTAAAGGTATGACAGACGCTCTAGCTGGACTGGTTGACATAGGAATGGTCTCCAGGAATATCGATCCCTCGGAGGTCCAGAAGGGAGCCTTCTATGTCGCCGTTGTCAAAGACGCTGTTATCGTAATAGTGAACGCGAAGAATCCTGTGCTCGCAGACCTGCAAGCACGAGGAGTAACCAAGTCCACCTTTGCTGGAATCTACATATCCGGAAACATAACTGAATGGGGGCAGGTGGTTGGTAGATCTGATGTTAGGGAGCCGATCCACGTGTACACGCGATCTGATTCCAGTGGGGCCGCGGACATTTGGGCAAAGTACATGGGGAAGTATGCTCAGCCGGACCTGAAAGGGATAGGCGTTTACGGTGACCCAGGAATCGCTGAGGCCGTAGTGAATGATCCTCTCGGAATCGCTTACAGCAACGTGAACTACGCATACGACAACCAGACGGGCAACCCGTCGGCAGGTCTAGCTATTGTTCCGCTTGACTTGAAGGGTAATGGGCACATTGACGCAAGCGAAAGCTTCTACGCCACAAAGAACCAGCTTGTTCAAGCCATTGCCTCTGGACAATACCCGTCGCCACCCGCGAGGTTCGAGTACCTTGTGACGAAAGGGAAGTTCACGGGGATAGTGAAGGATTTCGTCCAGTGGATCCTAACCGACGGACAGCAGTACGCTCTTCAGGCTGGCTATGTTCCGCTAGCCTCGGATGTGCAACAGCAGCAGCTGGCAAAATNNAAACAGACACGCATGACCCAGTAGGATACCAGCGTGGACCGAAAAACCACTGACAACGTTGCAGGAAGGCTGATGCTCCTCGCAACACTCTTCGCCGCCTCACTCATCTTCATTCTGGCGTTAACTCTCCTGCAAAGCTCAGTTCCCATTCTCTCAAGTCAACCAGTAACGAAACTACTGCTCTCAAGCGATTGGAATCCTCCAAGAGGAGAATTTGGACTATTTCCATTCATCGTTNNCTGCTTCTTGACCGCGGTCTACCTAGCCGAGTACGCGCCCAGTAAAATCCGTAGCATCGTGAAGCCCCCGATCGACCTGCTGGCAGGGATTCCAAGCGTGGTCTATGGCTTGTGGGGCATCCTGCTCATTGTGCCGCTCATCAGGGATTACGTTGCGCCTCTCGCGGGCGTTAGTAGCACGGGCTATTGTGTGCTTGCAGGTGGCATCGTGCTGGCGATAATGGTTTTCCCAATCATAATCTCCATCTCCGAAGAAGTGTTTCGAACAGTTCCTTTTGGTATGCGAGAGGCGTCGCTTGCGCTGGGGGCGAGTAAATGGCAGACTGTGAAGCATGTGGTCGTTCGGCGTGCACTTCCAGGGTTCGTTGCGGCGGTGGCCTTGGGGTTCAGTAGAGCGTTCGGAGAGACAATGGCTGTCCTGATGGTGATGGGCAACGTTGCAAAGATCCCCACATCTCTGTTCGACGCCGGCTACGCGCTACCGGCACTCATTGCTAACGAGTACGGAGAGATGATGTCAATTCCAATGTACTATTCGGCGCTTCTCTTCACGGCCCTAGTTTTGACAGTCGTCATAGCCTTGTTCAGTGTGCTGGCAAGGCTTGTGCTTTTGAGAGTGCAGAGGAGGTCGGCTTGAGTTGAGGCGCGGCGAACTCGAGGAAAAAATCGCGGTCGCGTTGATGAAGTTCGCAACTCTTCTCGTCGTGGGAAGCCTCGCAGCTGTCTTCGCAATCGTACTGCTCCGTGGTGCCTCGGCGCTTGACCTGGCAATGCTCACTCAGACGCCGAGCGGTGGATACTATTTCGGAAGGAGCGGTGGGATTCTGAACGCGATAGTAGGATCATTGCTGCTAGCTGGTGGAGCAACCGCACTCGCCTTCGTCCTGAGCCTTCCCATAGCACTTTTCCTCCGCGAGTATTGTAAGAGGTCGAAATTCGCAAGCTTCGTTCGCCTCTCCCTCGATGTTCTTTGGGGTATACCTTCAATAGTGTTCGGGGCTTTCATTTTCATAATCATGCTGTCCCTCAGCTCAAGGGCCTCTCTGCTTTGGGGAATCATCACAGGGACATTGTTCATTTTACCGATAATGACTCGTGCGATGGACGAGGTGATCGGTGTGACCCCTCTCAAGTTGAGGGAGGCATCGTACGCGGTTGGATCGACACGACTAGAAACTGCGCTTAACGTTGTTGTGAAACAAGCCTTGCCCGGCATACTCACAGCCGTACTGCTCTCATTCGGGAGGGTGATCGGTGATGCTGCATCAGTCCTCTTCACTGCTGGATATACCGATTCGATTCCAAACTCCATTTTCCAGCCGGTAGCGACCCTGCCTTTGGCAATCTTCTTTCAGCTTGCAACACCCATACCTGAAGTCCAACGCAGAGCCTACGCATCAGCCGTTATTCTGCTGATCATCGTCACAATCGCTAGTATCGCGTCTAGGCTTGGGACGCGCAGATACATGAAGTACGTCATCAGGTGAGGTAATGGGGAATGGAAAGTTCTCACATCGTGGTTGAGAAACTCAATGCAAGTTATGGAGGGCATCAAGCTCTCAAGGACATTTCAGTACGTATCCCGAAGAAACAACTAACTGTCATCATGGGACCCTCCGGATGCGGGAAGACCACTCTACTGAAGACATTGAATCGACTCGTCGACCTGGCAGACGGAGTTGAAATATCAGGAAAGGTGCTGGTTGACGGAGTCAACGTACTCGACAACGACACGGACTTGATCACTCTCCGCAAAAAGATCGGGCTAATCGCCCAAGCACCCAGCCCGCTACCCATGTCCATCTACGACAACGTAGCCTATGGCCCAAGAGTCCACGGAACCGACGACAGAAAGGAGCTCGACAAAATAGTGGAGAACTGCCTCGAACTCGTGGGGCTATGGGATGAAGTCGAACAGAGGCTGCACGAGCCAGCTTCCAGACTCTCCGTGGGCCAGCAACAGAGATTATGCTTGGCAAGAACAATCGCCGTGAAACCGGAGATAATATTGTGCGACGAACCGACCTCCGCCCTCGACGTCTCGGTCCAGGCGCAAATTCTCAATCTCATGAAGGATCTGCAGAAGCGCCTCGGCCTCACCTACCTGTTCATCTCGCACAACCTCGCG
>DAFH01000180.1 GCA_002495485.1 Candidatus Bathyarchaeota archaeon UBA185 | reverse complement strand
CGCACCGTTCCAAGAATCTCTGCGACATATCAACCGCAAACAGGTCCAAGTAGTTCGCCTGAACCGTGAGAGATCCGGAGCCGATCTCTTCCAGGTTCTCGGCCATTTCAAACGTGATCCGAGGGACCCTGAGCTCTCCCGGGCATGGCGCTTCTTCGAATCCATAGAGAAAGCCCCCATCTATGGCCTAGGCAATCCGCGGATAGAAGGAAAGACCCTGAAAGTCTCAGTCCTCGCAGACGAGAACAACATCAAACGCCTCTTGACCGGCATGCGAGAGGTGAAGGTTCCTTACAAGATTGTAAGACTCGGCAAGCTGAAAGAGGACGCGCAGACTCCCATCGGAGCGCTCACATGGCAACAGCAGCGGGTCATCAGGCTCGCCCACACCCTCGGCTACTACGACATTCCAAGACGAGCCAGCACAGAGGATCTGGCGAAGGTCCTCAAAATGGACAAGGGAACTGTCGGAGAACATCTCAGAAGAGCAGAAAAGAACGTCTTCGACACACTCCTCTCATAAGACCCCGACTCGATCCTCTCTGACCTTCTTCTCACTCCACCCGTCAGATCTGGCCGGCACCGGTCTTCCTCTGAGTCCCAGCGACATCAATACGCCGAGAAGCGACAGAAGTGTAAGCAGGAGAACCGTATCGTGAAAGCCGTGAACCGCCGCACCCGCCAGCTGAGAAACAAGAGAAGCTGGCAGTGAGGACAAGACGGAGCTTGTCAGTCCCGAGCCGGAGCCCTGGATGCTGATACCGTTCTGGGAGAGAACTGCTGAGACGTAGTTCTGTTCGCTCAGTTGGAAGAAAGTCGCCAGTAGAGATATGCCGACCGAGCCTCCCAGCCTCTCGAGCACGTTGAAGAGCGTGTTTCCGTCCGGGACCTCGCCACCAGTAAGGTTGCCGATCGTAGCGTATAGCAGCGGCTGAATCGTCAGTCCCAACGCGAGCCCTCGACCACTCAGAATCGTAGCGATCAACCAAAAAGGCGTGTGAATATCGACAGTCAACAGGAGTGCCGTCGTCCCAGTCAGAGTCGACATTCCAACAAACGATATCGGTCGAGTCTTCCATGTCCTAGATAGCTTCTCGCCGAGCAATGTTCCGACACCAGTGACGACCCCCTGCGGTAGCAGAGTCAGTCCGGTTATCATTGCGGAGACGCCCTGAATCTCTTCCATGAACACCGGAATCAGGAAGAGCACCGCAAACAGCACGACCGCGGCTACGGAGGTCACAGCAAGCGCAAGAGCAGTCTGCCGATGCCTCAGCAGCTTCAGACTGACTGCAGGATCCGCTCGGCGGATAGCCCAAAGGGCATAGACGACGAGTAGCACAGGTCCAGAGGTCCAGTAAGGCCAGGACTCGGACGACAGCCAGCCCACCAGCGGCCCTTCAGACGCTCCATACAGCGTCAGAACGAGTCCGTCCGCGAGAACAAGAGAGCCAACAACATCGAACCGCGGCGGTTTATTGGACCGAACCGGCAAGACCGACAGGCTCCTGGAGACGAGAACAGCCGACACTATTCCGATAGGCACGTTGATGAGGAAGATAGCGGGCCAACCTGCTATCGCTATCAAGAATCCTCCAACCGTCGGGCCTAGCGCCGGCGCGAGAAACAAGACGATTCCGAAGACCGGTGAGATACTTCTAGCCGCGCCCTCCCTTCCAAGCAGCATGTCCATCGCGAGAGGGACAAGAAGCGCTCCTACAGCTCCCTGCAAGACCCGGGCCCCGATCAGGAACCCCAGACTCGGAGCCAAGGCACAGAGTGCGGATGCTCCGGTGAAACCGATGAGGCTCAGGAAGTAGACGCGTCCCGCTCCGAATCGCTTAGAGAAGTATGCGCTAGATACGAGGATGGCAGCGAGGGCGAGGAGGTAGCCGCTCAGAATCCACTGGACATCCGATAACGAGCTGTGAAAGTCTGACATGATCACTGGGAGCGCGACGTTGACGACGTTGGAGTCGATCATGCTGAGGAAGGGACCAGCTATCAGTCCGAACTGGACCGCTGGAGTGAGTTTCCTCGCGACTAGGTGCGAGTCTGAGATCGACGGGGTTCCTTGACTCGATCCCATGTTTGACACGGGATGTCATGGGCTTATCCCGGCACTATTGGTTATACCCCACAGGTGGGGCTAGACCAATTCCAGTTACCGCGGGGAAAGTCACGTGTCTAGTTTCCAGCGTCTTCGTATGCCGCTCTCGAGTGTGGATGTGGGCAGAATACTCTTCAAGACCAGATACCTTCCTGCCTTGCCCACGCGATACTCGAGTTGCGGAGACCGGCTCTGGATGATTCGCAGCACGGTTTCTGCAACGCGCTTCGGATCTCCACCCTTCGAGATATCATCCTCCAATGTCTCGATCACCTTGGTTCGCATCCGGTCGTAGTCATGGATCGGCTGGCTCGCACTGCGCCTTGCGTTGCCTAGGTTGGTTCGGAAGAATCCGGGCTCAATTACCGAGACCCGGACCCCGAAGCTCTTGACTTCATGACGTAGCGACTCAGAATATGCAAGAAGAGCCGCCTTAGCCGCCGCATAGTATCCCTCGAAAGGCACCGGGAGAAACGCAGCAATCGAAGAGACGTTGACGATCTGGCCAGATCCTTGCCTCCTCATGATCGGAAGAACCGCCTTGACCATCCGCACAGCCCCGAAAAAGTTGGTCTCGAACTGAGCCTTGGCCTCGCCGACTGAGGTCTCCTCTACACCACCGGTTAGCACGAAGCCCGCATTGTTGACGAGAACGTCGACACGGCCGGTCTTTTCCACTAGGCCACTCACACATTTGTTCACTGAATCATCCGAGTCGACATCCAGCTCAACCATCTCAAACGTCGCTCCATCTCTGGGAGAGGGTCGCCGGCTTGTCCCGAATACCTGAAAACCTTGCTTTGACAATAACTCGGCGGTTTCCATACCAAAGCCTGACGAAGCGCCTGTTACGAGAACAACCTTCGGTTGCGGCATAGACTGTCATATGCGAGTGTAGGTTAAATTGGTTGGCGGCTCGCCCTTCAAAGAGAACTTTGAGATCGCTTGGAAATCACGTTGGGAGCGTGAAAGCAAGCGCCCTAAGATGGCTCCTCGAGCCCTCCGACCCACCTATCAGAATGTTCACGCTCACCGATGTTCTGGGAAGATCTGGTCACGATGAAGAGGTGAAGATTGCTCGTAGGAATATTCGCGATTACCGGCCGGTCCTTGACTTGGAGAAGACCCAGCTGGAAGGAGGCTACTGGCCTCCAAAGGAGAGTTGCTACGATCCAAAGTTCTCCGCTACGGTCTGGCAGTTGATGATATTGGCAGAGATGGGAGTTCAACGTGCACCATGGATAGACAGCGCTGTAGCACGCGTCTTCCAGCAGCACCTGATGGATGACGGATCTTTGGATCATGAAGTCTGTTTCAGTGGCCATATGGCGAGGACCCTGACGGTTCTTGGCTATGGAGATGACGCGAGAGTTAGAAGACTCCTCGAATGGTTGCCTGAGCAGCAGCTAGAGGATGGAGGTTGGAACTGCGACTATCCAAGGTACAATCCGAAGCACAGTTCTTTCATGTCCACAATCTGTCCGCTCTGGGCATGCTCGGAACTTCCACCGACCACGCTAACTAGAAAACTGAGGAGGTCGCTTGAGAGGGGCGCAGAGTTTCTGCTTGCGCATCGGGTCTACAAGTCGGACCGCGACTGGCGGCCTGTGGAGCTACATCGTAAGAGGCCCGGCCCTGACGATCCTCTATTCACTCCGGGTCTGATAACCAGATTCCACTTTCCAATGTACTACTACTACGACGCATTACACGGGCTCAGAGTGCTCACCCAGATAGGCTATGAGGATGACGAAAGAATCTCCGACGCTATCCACCTTGTGTTGTCAAAGAAGACGCCTGAGGGCAAATGGCCACTGGAGGGAGACTGGGTCCGTGAAGGGGCCGATGAAAAGAGAAAAACGCTGGTTACGATCGAACAATTACAGAAACCTAGCAAATGGATTACTCTGAACTGCTATAGGGTTCTCGTAAAGACAGGCGGCCTGGAATTGCCCGCTTGAATTTTTCTATTGGTACAGTAAAGAAGATGCTTCCCTTAGGGTGCCAGCGCCTAAGTTGCAATCAGTAGTTGGATTCGTGGAGAAATTCAACGATTCCAGCTAACGAGCTTCCCTCTGTAGAGGCCGAACCACTGGTGCTACCTTGAAGGTCGTTATGGTAGCGTCTTTCCCGATAGAGGTTCCTCCTGCTCGCGTCGGACCCTCCTGAACCGAGGAGAGAAAGGAGACGGTGTCGGGAGAGAAGAGATGAGCGCGAGCGTCTTCTAGTGCAGCCTTGTAGTCTTCCTCCGATTCCCAGATGGTGAAGGGCACTATGAGATTCTCGTCCTCGACTTCCGCGACGACCATCTGGATGAACCCCTTGTGTTTGCTGTTTACTTCGGCAAGCCTTGGCTGCCGGGCCATCAGGAGAACCTTCTCTTTCGGACCCTTGGGGTGGTGGACTGCTAGCGCGATATACATTCTAGATCTTGAGGGGCTTGAACTCGCCCATAATCATTGTGTAGCCTTGGCTGACCAGTCCCATCAGTTCGCCGTACAATGGTTCTGCCTCAGCATCTTGGTTGGCACTGTCAACAACTGAATCACGATGGTTACGATCTTTGTAGTGGTCGAGCTCGATCCAGACCTCCTCGTCATCTCTTGCCGACACGGTCTTTCCGATACTTGTAAGGCCTTGGAATGCCTCGTTTGAATGGAGCTGGTAGAACTCCATGTAGAGTGTCCCGTGCTTTCTATGGATAGCCGTCAGCTTCTGCTGAAGCCTGACGAGTGAGTCATGGTTCTTCTTGGGCAGTCGATACACGAAGAGCTGCGCGTAGTTTCCTTGGCTTCTGGTCCTTTCCTGAACTTGTTCCAGCGTCATAGGTGGTAGTATCCTAAACATAGTAGATAAATATGCACGAACCGAAAAGATACTAGGACGAAATGTTGCAGATCGATCTTGACTCTGACGGAAAACCGATTCTTCCATCGACCATGTTCAAGGCCTGCCCAATACGCACCAGTCTCGGAGTCCTTGGAAAGCGGTGGACCCTGCTGATCCTAAGAGATCTTGCATTTCTCANNCTCAGAGATTCAACCAGATACTGCGCAGCCTGCCAGGGCTAACGCCGCGCGTGCTGACGACCAGACTGAAGGAGCTTGAAAAGAGCGGATTCATAAAACCGGTCGTTCTACAGCGCAACCCACGGGTCGTACGGTGGGACCTCACGGAGATGGGAAGAGACACCGTCCCGATACTGATGACGTTCATATCCTTCGGGTCCAAATGGTATCCAGGCACCGTCTTCGATGACGGAATGGCGAGAACTGCGAGAGAACTCTTTCCAACTGCTCCAACGATAAAGCTACCCACCCCGAACCGCTAAAGCATCAGGATACCCTATCGCAAATTTTTCCCGAAACAGACCCAATCGTAGTTGTTCATTTCTTGTGAGTTGCAGCCATCCACTTCTTCTCTTCGCGCGTCGGAGTCAGGTCACAACCCGAAGACCGCAAAAATATTCTCACGGTCGAAGGTCCCACATGCTCAAACCGTTCTTGGACCGCAGACAGCATACGTTCCTCATCCTTCCCAAACGAATCGAGATACTTTTGGAAAGATCCAAACTCCTTCTCTAGTTTCAAGAACTCGCCCGCGTTCCGTATCGTTCCCTCGATCTTCTTCTCGTTCCGAACGATACCCGTATCCGCCATCAATCGTTTCCTGTCCTTGGCCGTGAACTTGGCAACCTTCGGAATAGAGAAGCCTGCAAACGCTTTCTGAAAATTCGGCCACTTCTTCTCTATCATCCGCCAGTTGAGACCCGCAGTAAAGACTGTCCTGGTCATCCGCTCAAAATACTCGTCATCATTCTTCGCCGGCTTGACGTTCCACATTGGAGACATGATCCGCCGATCGCCATTGGAATATTAAGCATTGAACTTCCGTCTGTCGAAGCCTTTTCTACCTGCGGCGCCTAGATCCCAGCTTCTATGTCGAAAGCTCCCGCAACCGTCTATCCCAAAGAGGTTCTTAGGAAGTACAAGACTATCGCAGTCGTAGGTGCGAGCAAGAACCCGACGAAGGATGCCAACACTGTCCCGCAGTTCATGAAAGACCACGGCTACAGGATCATACCAGTAAACCCGACAGCCGACGAGATAGTCGGAGAGAAAGCCTATCCCAGCCTCATGGACCTGCCCCCGGAGCTAGCCAGAACGGTCGAGATCGTAGACGTGTTCCGGCCAAGCGAAGAACTACCCCAANNGAGAAAGCGAAGAACTACCCCAAGTGGCTCAGCAGGTCGTCGACTTCCACCGCAAGTACGGCCGACCCTATGTCTTTTGGGCCCAGCTTGGGCTTGAGAACGATGAAGCGAAGCAGATTTTGGCGAAGAACCAGATTCCCTATATCATGAACGCCTGTTTGAGGATCGTTCAGCGATCTCTCTAATCGCGAATCGTATTTGCACTAAGCGACTGAAGCCGGCACAGGTCACTGGGCAGTGCCTCCCAGCGAGACGTATAGCGTGACCTCCCAGTGTTTTACTTGGTCTGAGATTGTGGGGGTCGGGTAATAGACCTGGACAGTCAATAGTGTCTCGCAGGACGTTTGCAACACCAGAGAATTCTCTGGTTTGTTGATGGTTGCGTTGAAGCTTGCTGTCGTAGAAGCGGGAACTGTCCAGTTCACAGGCTGGGTCAGCCCACTGTTGTCGGTAACCTCTGTGATCGTTGTCGACTGCGAGGCCAGGTTCTCGATATAGAACGTAACATTGTACGATCCCGCACTAGTGTCGTTCATTTCAGGGCTACTGGTGAAGTTTCCAACTAGGCTTTCCGGCTTACAATTCGTCGTACTGGTAGAAGGCTGCGCCGTCTGGCCACTCTGAACCGCACTATAGGCAATGCCGACCGCGACCGCCATCAAGAGTAGCAGAATGACAACAATCTTGCGACTCAACAGCGGTCAAACTCGGAGCTCTAAGACCGGTAGCCTTCAAGTCGTTGTAACTATCGAAGAACGGGATCCGAACTTGGTTTGGAGAGAGGGCCCGAGCCCCAAGACTAGTAGCGCTACGCCAGCAATTCAGAGGATCTGCTCGGCCGTTCCGGACTAGGGTATTCCCATTGTGTTGCCGATACCGGCAACTATCACGGTGTCTCCGAACTTTGACCGTGCGTCGATCGTGTTCTTGACCCGGCGTATCGCCTCGTCGACCGCAAGCCGCACCTGCTGGGTCATCTGTGATATTGCTTCCTTGTTCGACATCTTCACGACTATCGCAATCATTGGAATCTTGTGCTTCACCGCGCTCTGCTCAATGTGGTACCTGTCAACGCCCGGGCCGCCAATCGCTGCGCCAACGCCTTCCGCGACCTCTCCACTGTTCTCCCCCTCGAACTTGAGAGCCGCGTCCACCGTGACGACCAGTGACGGATTTTTTGTCTCGATGAGCTTCTCGACCGCGATGCCCGGCTTTCCAACGCTCCCTCCGGGACCCTTGGCCTTGACAAGGAGAACGTTCCTCCCGTCAATACCGGTCTCGTACATTAGAGTGTCCTGTTCAATCTCACTCGGCTGAGCGCCATCGGCCATCTTGCTCGCAATCAGCGGCCCAATACCGTCGCCTATCGGCTCGCCCTTCTCGAACGCGGAGATCGCGGAGCTGTACGCTTCCGCCTCCTCCATTATCTGAGGCATGGCCATCTGCAACTGATACAGCGCAAGGATTCCGCCCTGCTTCCTTGCGAGCAGGTAAAAGTGGCGGACCACCCGGTACATCTGGTCGAGTCCGATCGAAATCTCCATCTGGTTTGATAGAGTGTTGACCTCAGCATCTGTCGCGCCTGTCGCTATCGTCTTGACCTCTGTCCTCAGATTCTCATCGTAAGTATCGAGTACGTGTTCGAGCTTCCCGACGACACCGGCCGGGTCCATGTTGACTGGTGTTATCGCGAACGATCCTGTTAGACGGTCGATCCGGGTCTCGACCATCTTCTTGTCGCCCTTGAACCGCAGAGCAGAGTTCAGCACGGCAGTGTGGGCTTGGCCGCGGAGTTTCTCGAGCTTACCTAGATTCTTCTTGACACTGACGAGCATCATGCTCACTTGGATCCGCTGGCCATAGAACATCAGGATGAAGAATGTACCGAAATATGCAATCTGGATTAAGCTGCTGAGATCGGTGCCGATAAGCGCCATTATTTGATCTGATGCCCTCCGTAACTTATACGCGTTGCTCCGACGAATGCTACTCGGAACAGATTCTCCAAGTTTATCACCTTATCGCCGCCGGTATTGGAGACTCCCTAAGCAGAAGCCTAGTGGATCTTTTGCTTCCCATTCTGATGAACCGGACCTCAACCTCTTCGCGGATCGAGTGCTTGGAAAGCGCCGATAGTACGTCCTTCATCTGATTGATGTCTTGGGATCCGATCCCGGTGATTACGTCTCCAGCTCTGAGACCCGACTCGTACGCCGGTCCTCGACCGTCTAGCTCGACGATCAGAACACCCGAGTCCGCAGGAAGATCGTATCTCCGTGCGAGAGCATCGTTAAGTGTAGTTCCGTATATTCCAAGCCATGGCCTAACCACGCGACCCTTCTCGAGCAGTTGCTGCATTACCCACTTGATCGTGTTGACTGGAATCGCGAAGCCGACGCCTTGAGCGTACGGGATCATGGCCGTGTTCATTCCGATAACGTTCCCTTGAATGTCTGCGAGCGGTCCTCCGCTGTTTCCGGGGTTGATCGCCGCGTCCGTTTGGATGAGCCCTTCGAAAATGAAATCGGAGCCGGGAAGCGGCCGGCCGAGCGCACTCACGACCCCCACCGATACGGTCGGTCCGCCCGGGAGCCCGAGGGCGTGGCCGACGGCGAGGACCAGCTGACCGACCCTGAGGTTCTCCGAGTCGCCGAGACGCGCGGCCGGAACGTCGATCCCATCGACCTTCACGACCGCGACGTCCGTCGCCTCGTCGCCTCCGATGACTTCTCCTTCCAGGTCGCGGCCGTCCGGGAGGTGGACCCAGATCTGGGACGCTCCTTCGACCACGTGCTGGTTGGTGATGAGATACCCTTCGCGGTCAACCACGACGGCGGTGGCCCGGGCCGGCGCTCCGAACGGAGACGGCCGGTGTGGGCGGCCGATCTGTCGGCTCTCGATTCCGGCGACGCTCGGCGCGACCGCTTCGACCGCGGCGGTGATCCGACCTTCGAACTCGGTGAGCGGCATCGGACCCTCCGGAGCGGTGGTCGACGTCTACTCGGGGGTGCGCCGACCGGGGAGCAACGGCTCCGGGCCCGAAGGGGGAGAGGGCATCGGATGAAGGGGGAGAGGCATCTTCGTCGTCCTCACTCCGAGAGGAGCTGCTCGAGCCGCTGGTAGAGCTCCTCGAGCTCCTTCTCNNGGCGACCTTGTCCATCCAAGGGCCTTCTTGGGCGTCGAATCGCTTTTTCACTTTCTCTCGGAGGAGTTCGTTGTACGCGCGGTAGGCAGACCAGACCCAAGGGCCGAAGTTCGCGCTTCCCGGCGCACAGTCGTTTTCGGTTTCACTCATGTTGGTTCCTCGGAACGTTCGTTCCCACCGCCCTACTCCCGGGTCGAGGATATTGACCGGGACGCGTCGGGCCCGGTCACACGCGGTCTATCGCCCGGCGGCTTTTCGGGGGAGTTGAGCTGGTAACGACCACGTTACCGACGGATTAAGTGGAGCCGGAAGCGTAGACCGAGCGATGGCGTCGATCGCACCGGAAACCACCTCCGAACCTCGTGGAGGACTGGACGAGCGCGTCCTTGCGACGCTCCAGGGCCTCCAGGGACGGATCGCCTTCAGCGGTCTCCGTCGCGTCCTCCGAGCCCATCCCGAATCCCTCTCCCGTTCTCTCCGCCGGCTCGAGCGCGAAGGCCTGGTGGAGCGGTCGGTCGACGGATACCGCGCCCTCGGAGAGCCTCCCCGAGGAGCCCTCTCCCGTTCGACCATCCTCCGGCCGATCGCTCAGGTGGAACTCCCACCGGGGGCCTCCGCGGATACGACGCTCGGGAAACTCTCCGGTCGGTGGTTCGGCTCGCTCCGTTGGGTCGGAGTCGTGGACGGTCCCACCGGGCGGCTTCTTGCCTGGGCTCGTCGGGATGGAGCGGGGTACGTCTTGCTCGGCATCGACCATGGGACGCTTCGCGTCTTCGTGCGCGGCGAGAGCGCGGGCGACGACCCGACCGAAGCGGAAGACGCGGCGTACGAGCTTTTGGTCCACGCGGTAGCTGCGCTACGGCCGTCGTCCCGGGACAGCATCGGTTCGGTGAGCTTCTTCGCGGCCCAGAGTTTCTCGAACGACCTGTCGCTCGAGAATTAACGCCGGGCCCCCTCTCACGTCAGGAACTCTTCCGGGTTCGCCCGGAATCGCCGGAGGCACCCTTCCGAGCAGAAGTAGAAGGTCGTGCCGAGGTGGTCCGCCTTGAGGACCGCCGTTGCCACGTCGACTTCCATGTGGCAGACGGGGTCAATGGCCGTGGACTCTGCCGTCGGCGCTTCGGCGGGGGAGACCGTTCGGGAGCGCACTCGACGGACGACCTCCGCGGCCACGCTCAGGCCGATCTCCTCCGGAGTCCTTGCCTGGATGTCGATTCCGGCGGGGTTCTGGACCCGGGCGAACTCCTCCGAGGAGAACCCCTCGCGGGCGAGCTCCTCCTTGAGCGCGGCGGNNGCGACGACGGCAAAGGTGTCTCCGTCCAGTTTCGATTGGAGGCCGGCAAAATCTGGTACCACCTCGTCCGCGTCGGGGAACCGTGCTGGGTCGATGTCGGGCCCGGCGGCGATCACCCGGAAGCCCAGGTGTCGACCGAGGGCCGAAAGACTCTCGGAAACGGGCGAATCTCCTACGACCACTAGTTGCGGCACTCGTCCGTGCGGTTCCACATAGATGTCCATAGCTCCTCCGCTCTGACATTCCATCACGCGGTCGGCCGTTCCCGGGACCGGAGTAGGTCGCGGGTCTCCAGCCGCTCGTAGACGCAGCACTCTCGGAAGTCCCTCGGAGATGGCCCTCCGGCATTCCGTCAGCAGCGCATGCCGGGAGCAACTCCCCCCGACCCATCCGACGATCGAACCGTCGGCCCGAACGATCGCTTTGAACCCCGGTTTTCCCGAGGTGGGCGCTTGCACCCAAGTGACGACCGCAAGGCAGAACGGCTCTCGCCGACGTTCCAGTTCCCCGACGAGCCCGAGAACGTTCTCGCGTCCTCGCATCCGGGGAGCGAGGGGATGGTCGGCGACCCGAGAGTCGAGAGGGTGGCGGGAGGAGACGCTCACGAGCGTCGAAAGTGGGCGGCCTT
>DAFH01000186.1 GCA_002495485.1 Candidatus Bathyarchaeota archaeon UBA185 | reverse complement strand
TAATCAGCATTCTTCTCACCACCCTCGTCGGATACTATAGGCCTGCGAGCTTCATGTCCTCGAGTCTGAGCTTCTACTCTGGCTGGTGGGGAGGCTCAATCGGCTTCGTCATAATTCTCTCAGGCATCTTCTTCGGCGGAGACTCGATATCTGGAGAATTCCAGAACAAGACGGGCTACTTCCTCGTGGCCAATCCGCTTCGCAGGTCTTCAATCTACATCGGAAAATGGCTCGGCGCCCTAATAGCTTCGGTCATAATACTCGCGATATTCACCGCCATAACACTGGGCAATGGCATCTACTACTTCGGATTCAACGTTCCCTACCAGCTTTGGGAGTCGATGCTGTTCGGGCTGCTCTACCTAATCGCTGTCCTCGGCTTCACTTTCTTCTTCAGCTCCCTGTTCAAGAGCAGCTCAATGTCCATACTGGTGACAGCGATCCTCTTTCTCTTCGCCTTCACTCTAATCGAGACACTCGTGGAGGCTCTCGTGAAAATAGAGCCCTGGTTCGTGATAACATACGGATCCGAGATCATCACGAATGTGCTGACCGTCCCATATCCGACGACTACGACTCAGGGATTCGGCCGCATGGCCATGACGGTGTATGCTGTAACGATCCCAGAGGGAATAGCCATACTCTTAGCCTATTTCGCTGTAACCGCAGTGCTTGGTCTCTTACTTTTCGAGAGAAAGGAATTCACCTAGCGCGCGGCTTAGACTAGAGAGGGCCTTTCGGACCTTCTCAGCTCATCGCGTAGGACTGGACAAGGTCGCGGAACTTGCCGTTCCTCGTCAACTCGTCAGCCAACGGATCGTTCTCCTTACCCTCCCGGTCCCAGACAAAGAATCTAGATTCTCCACTACGCGCGAACCTGACCATGAAGTATGGCATGTAGAACAGATTCCCCTCAAGAAGCTCGAGCTTTTCCAAGTCAATCCTAGAGGGAAGCTTGAGCCCGTCGGCGAACATCTTCCATCGCATCTCGCGGGTCCTGTTCAAGTGGTCGATATTCTCCTTCAGCTCCTTCCTGACCGGATCCGTCTTTGCCAACGATTCGTATTGCCTTGACAGCTCTTCCAGTCGAGCATCATAGTCTGAGAGCATCCTTCTCAATTCCTCCAGCCTTTCGCTCACGAGAGCTGTGGAATCGACGCCTTGAACAACATTGTCTGGCTCATACTCCAAGTCAATCGTCTGAGAGGTTAGGGCGGTCAGTTCTGGATAGAATCCTAGGTCGACCTCACGAAGCGCCAACACCGCTGACCTGCCTTGACCTTGCACCGTCTGTTTTGAGAAAAGAAAGCCTTTCTCTGCAGGGTACTGATAGGAGAAGTTCAGGTAGGGCAGATAGAGAGTCTTCTTGAAGACGAACGTTTCCTCCGAATCCGCTAGGAGGCTCTTCTTGATCCGTTTTCTTTCCGCGTCTCGGTAGAGAGCGAAATCCGAGACAAGTATCGGTAGAGCCTTCACGACCGTCGGCTCCAGAGGCCCTTCCTCTTCCAAGCCCTTTTGAACTCCGCAGGCGGTTCGACCTTTCGCGCCAATGGCTCATAAGCAAACTGGAACGAGGGTTCGCAATTCAGCCAACCGTGTGCAGTCTTAAGGCACTAGAATATCTTTGCAGCTTCGGATAGAACCGTCGATATTCTAGACGTACTTGTAGTAGATGATTATCGTGTGCTCAGTCCCGTACGGATAAGAGCCTCCACCGTAGTATGGGTTGGCTCCGGCGGTGAGAGAACATGGTGGGAATTGGGCAACGTTTTGGTCGCAATAGTCGAGCGGCACCAGTTGTAGCGATCCCCACTGGGTCGAGTTCTGGCCATCAACTAGCAACTCCAATGTGTGAGTCTGGTCGGGTTTGTAGCCCAGAATGTCTGTGGAGTTGAAGACGACAGGCAGGCTGCCCAGCCCAGGAACGAAAACCGTGCTCATGCCTGGCGTGGCCTTCCAGACGTTGAAGAAATCCCCGAGAGTATACGTGTCTGTAGTGTGAGCCGACTCTATGTGGATAATACCGGTGTCGTCATGCGTGTGCATTGGCTCAAAGCATGATCCTCCCCCGGCGAGGCCGCCCGAGATCTGTGGGTCCAGGATTCCTACGGCGGTCGGTATTGTGACGCTGTTGTTGGTGCCTGGAGTCGTCTGTATCCAGATTCTGAGCCAAGGATGAACATGCAGATTAGTGGTTTCGGCAAGACATGGGAATGGGAAGTTGGCCGACCCGTGCTGCTGTGACAGCGCGTAGACTCCGGCGCCGATTATGCCGATCAGTACGGCGACGATTACGAGTGTTATGATGGCCCTCTGCTGCCGCTTCTTCTTGACCTCCGCGAGAACCTTCTGCTTTCGAGTCTGAGCCAAGCCGGTTTTCGGCATACCGTACGCGGGACTGTTAGAAAAGTCTGCCCCTGGATCTCCTTAATACCCGCCTGTTCCCTATTCGCGGAAGGAATGGAGCCCGTTCAGAGAGGAGTCATTAACAGCATTATCTGGATAATCTGCGGGGCTCTAGTCGTCGCGATTCGAGTCTTGACCGTCCAGAGCACGTCGATCTTCGTCTGGGAACTTTTAGGGTTTGGTATGATTGCCTACGGAGCTACCAAGCTATTCTGGGTCTTGGCCAAGGGCCCACCAACGAATCCACTAGTGCCCTAGCGTACACAGCGTCGCCCGAAATGATGCGGCCAGATGACCGGGTCTGTGACTGCCGACTACCTTGAAGCCGGAGGCGGTGACCCCATCTGTCCCGGCATCGGCTGAGGACCAATAGGCGCTTGTTCGGGGATTGAAAAGAACGCGACGATCTGAAGAATTTCCGCCACTATCAGAATTATTATGCCAACGCCTACGATTAGGGTCGCGGCTCCTATCAGGTATAGCAGACCGGTTGTGTGAAACGTCCCAACGTTCAATCTGGTAGAGATAGAATCGTAACTCCTTTTCAGAAACACAGCCGCCACAACCAACAAGATCCATCCTACTGCGAGCCCGACCAATATTATCCCGAGAAACGCAAAAAAGTCGCTTGCGGCTGTGACATTGGAAGTAAAAGGCGTCGAGCCGAGATGATAAAAGGCGAGAAACGCCCCAACAACAAGGACAACAACAGCTATTATAGCAACAATGGACAAAACAACCGAGATTATCATGTTGTTGAAAACTGAACTGTCGCCAAGCACATCCGAGATGTATTTTACAGCAATGAGAATCATGATTAGACCAGCGATAGCCAAGATTCCCCCCGTTTGCGGAATGAAGCCTAGAATCAGCAGTATGGCTCCGACCCCTCCGAGGGTCTTTGCCTGTCCCAGAGTTGCCATAGCGCTGAATCGTGACGATGGTAGTTAACGCTTTAGCAATCCCGGGAAAGCTACCGTTCAGTCAAGCTTCAGCACCATGTAGATCTCATCGACGTAACCCTCCTGCAACCAACCCGGGAGCTTGCCACACTCGACGAATCCCGCGTTTCGATACAACTTCTCAGCGGGCGTGTTCCCCTCAAAAACGCTCAAGATCACCCTCGTGAGGTGAAGCCTCTTTGCGAGAAGCTTCGCCGCATCCATCAGCATGGTCCCTACACCCAGCCCCTGATAGTCTGCCCTAACATACATTCCCAGAAACATAACATGCTGCATAACCTCCGGGCCCGGCCGGGTCAGGTCAACTACTCCGACAGCCTCTCCTATCGACTCGTCCTCGCACACTATCGGAAAGTTTCTCCGCTTCTCGAACCAATCGTCGAACAGTCCAGACGGGAACGGCGGTGACCCTTCGAACACGCCACTCCCGATCCCTCGGATCACATTGAGGTGAGTTGCGAACTTGTCCAGAGAACCGCGATCCTCTCGACGATAGCCTCGAATGCGCAATCGTTGATTCTTTGCCTTCTCAACATCCATTACAGGATATAGTCCCGGCTTCGCGTAGCTTCGCCGAATATTGAATCGATAGCGACCATCAAGCTCTTTGTAGAGATAGTACAGATCGAATAGCTTCCCGTCTAGAGAAACAGCTCCCGGGATCGTTACGCCGATCTTGAAGCCCAGAGCCTTGATCGCTTGAAGCCGCCTGCGATCATAACCATAAACCCTGGTCCGAATGACCAGTTTTTCCTGAGCAAGCGCCGTATCCTCAACTCTCCCCACAGCCTCCTTCAAACCAGCGAGGGAGTCCGTGGCGAGCGTAAAGCTGGCGATTGGAGCCCTCTTCTCTCTGCCCGATGTGTACGAGAACAAACCGTCGACCGCAATTCTAGAGTAGAGAAGGAAGCTGTTGCCGGCGGGAAAGTATTCCTTGAAAAGATCGTCGCTGAGCGGGAGGACATGGCCCACCTGGAGGCTTCGATCGTTCAGATACTTGCGCCCGGCCATAAAGTCTTGATCGAGGGGAACTAGTCGCAATTCGCTCCTCTCTTCACAATCGTAGGCCGTTTAAGACTAACCGGAGAACATCAAAGGCGCATCTTTCCTAGTCAGCGACTTGACCAGACGCCGTGAATGTGTCATCCTGTCCGCTTGTTGACCAAAATCACGCCGGTCAGAATCAGCAAGAAGCTGACCCCATGCCAGGGGCTGATATTCTCGCCTAGGAGTAGGGCCGAGGTTATGACCCCGAAAACCGGAACCAAGTTGCCGAAGACTGCCGCCCGTCCAGCACCGATCTTTGATACTCCTTCTACGTAGAAGAAGTATCCGACCACCGTCGAGAGAAGGGCGAGGTAGAGAATTCCCAGCCAAGAGACGGGACCCCACGTGTAGGTCCACGGAGCTTCGACAATGGAGAACGGGATGAGAAAGATCCAGCCGAACAGCGAGATCCATGCCAGTATCGACAGGGAAGAAGGCGCTGGGCGAGTAGTGTCAGCTCTAGCGGCCCCGACAAATCTTCTCAGGAGAACGGTGTAGAGAGCATAAGCTACTGCTCCTCCAAAGACGAGACTGATCCCAAGAAGCCTGTTCGGAACATCGGTATTAGGAGAGAGCAGAGAAATCACTGCGATGCCGGATAGGCCGGAGAGGAAGCCGAGTCCTTTCGTCCGGGTCGACCGCTCGTTGAGAACGAACGAGGCCATGATCGCTATGAGGACCGGCCCTATCCCTATGACTAGCGAGTCGTCGCTCGCGGCTGCATACTTTACTCCGAACAGAAAGAACGCCTGGTAGAGACTCGTCGAGAGCAGTCCCATAACCGCGAGGTTCAGGATCCATTTCCGGTCCGGAGCGAAAGGCTGTCTTCTGAATCTTAGAATTCCAAACAGTACCGGCACAACTATCGCGTACCTCAACACTGCGATCGATATTGGCGGAAGGTTCGTGGCCAAGAGCCTTCCAACGGGCCACGCCAGTCCCCAGAGAAACATGGTCAGCAGAAGCTGAGAATAGATAATCGAGTTCCGAACGCTCGTCGCGACTGTCGCGGCTTCCCGAGACGGAAGTTCCAGGTCGGTCTTGTTCTGCCGGCTCGGGACCATGCGGAGAAGACTCCGAAACGGGATAAGTAGTTTGACTCCGAATCTNNTAAGTGGGTTGACTCCGAATCTTGCTCTCAAACCAACAACTCGGGGTGGTCTCCCCGAGAGTCAAGGTCTACGCAGGCTTGAATGAGATGATGTCAGTCAAAGCCCCCGTACGCTCGCTAGGGCCTTTCAGAACTGGGACGACCTTCATTCCAAACGTGACACTGTCTGACGAGTCCAGCCTGTGAACAATTCCACCCTTCGCCCCGTCAAACTTCACTAGAGCAAGGGTCACGGGCTCGGCCGCGTCTCCGGTTCTGTTCCGGTTGACCGTTGTGAAGCTGTAGACGTATCCAGGCCCTTCAAGGGTGCGGGTCTCTTTCATCTCGATGAAACAGGAGGGGCAGAACATTCGGGCTGGGACGTACGTGTTCTTACACTTGGCGCATTTCGAAGCCAGAAAGCGCCCGTTCTCCTTCAACTCTCGCCGAAACTCCTCCCCCGCCACGCCGGCTGTGTAGTGGTATTCTAGGGGAATGCTGTCGGTCCAGTGGCGCGCCTGCAAGGGTTGCGAGATCTTCTCCAGAATCGGCATCTTCTAGGCCTCCACCGGTTTGAAGTATCGAATGTCGGTGATGGCTCCCTGCCTCTCGTCCGGATTCTTCCATACCGCCTGGACCTTCATCCCGATACTGATCCTTGAAGGTTCCACTTCGCCAAGGTTGTGAAGTATTCCCATGCCCAGGCTGGCACCGTCCAAGTCGACGACCGCAACCAGGATGGGAGTCTTCAGCCTTCGCGCGTCCGTCCCAACGTGCGAGATCGAGAACGTGTTGACGGTTCCAGTGTCCTTGATCTGGACCCACTCGTCCGTCGGCCTATAGCACTGTTCGCAGTACATTCTCGGCGGGACCAGAATCCTCTCGCAATTGTTGCATTTCCTGGCGACTATTCGCCCCCCTTTCAGCTCGTCGAGGAATCTGCTGATCGCGACTCCGGCCGCCCAGCTGTAGCGAGGGACAAACTTGTACTGGACGTCCAGATACTTGCCCTGCTTCACTTCATCAGGCGTAATCTCGTGGCCCGGATAGCTTGTTATTTTCTGAGACATTCTCTGCGCTACTCCTTCTAGGACCTCATCACCGTAACCGTGCCCACCTGCATCAAGTCTCCCCACGCCTGAGCAACACCGGT
The DNA here is from genome assembly GCA_002495485.1 of Candidatus Bathyarchaeota archaeon UBA185. GTDB lineage: Archaea > Thermoproteota > Bathyarchaeia > 40CM-2-53-6 > 40CM-2-53-6 > 40CM-2-53-6. The sequence goes on along the minus strand of DAFH01000186.1, from coordinate 11,058 downwards.
GTGCGCATCCTTCTTGACCTGCCTCTTCCCTGCCTCCCCTCTAAGTTGCCAGAAGAGTTCGCAGATCTTCATCAGCCCANNTCAACTGCCAGAAGAGCTCGCAGATCTTCATCATTCCGGCCGCGGCGATCGGATTGCCGACGCCCAATAGGCCGCCCGAGGGACAGACCGGGAGATCCCCATCCCGCTGGGTTACTCCATCGACCGTCATCTTGGGAGCCTCTCCCTTGCCCGCCAGCTGCAATCCCTCCAGATGATGAAGCTCTTTGTAGTCGAACGGGTCGTACGGCTCAGCAACGTCGATCTCCTTCCGAGGGTTCTTGATACCGGCCATCTTGTAGGCCATCTTCGCCGCCTTCTCAACATACTCGGGATAGGCTAGGTCCCGATTCGTCCNNACACCGTCCAGCCAGACGGGCTGGTCGGTCAGCTTCTTTGCAACCTTCTCAGAAGCGAGAACTACTGCCGCCGCTCCGTCGCTCGGTGGACTGACATCAAGTCTCTTCACGGGTTCGCAGATCTTTTCTGAGTTCATTACATCGCTGACGGTAATCTTTGCTCCGAGCTGAGCGCAAGGATGATCGACGGCGTTTCCCTTGTTTTTCACCGCGACCTCTGCAATCTCTTCCTCTTTGATTCCGTACTTGTGCATGTAACGCCGCATCTCTAACGAGAAAATCCAGAGCAATGTTGTCCCCAACGGACGCTCCGTAATCTGATCGAAGATGCTCCAGAACGCATACTGTGGATGTGGATGCAGCGGCGACATCTTCTCCTCAGCGACGCAGAGGCACGTGTCGTACATTCCAGACGCGACATTCCACCAGCCCCCGACAGGCGTGAAGACGCCTGTCCCNNCCAGAAGGCGTACTGCGGGTGCGGATGCAAGGGCGACATCTTCTCCTCCCCGATGGCGAGGCAGGTGTCAAACATGCCGGAGGCCACGTGCCACCAGGCGGAAACGGGGACGAAGACCCCCGTCCCCCCTCCCACGTAGACCCTGCTGTAGGGCCTGTTGGTCCCCCCTGCCCCGTCCATCCGGTATTCTCCCTTCATGTGGACCCCGTCAAACGCATCCGGCGCAGAGCCGGAGACCACAGACTGTATGTCCTTGAGAGTGAGGCCCGCCGAGTCCAACGCCATCTTCGAAGCCTCAAACGACAGCTCCTTCGGACTCTCAAGCATGCGGCGTCGGAACAGTGTCATGCCCGCACCGACGATTGCGACCCGTCTCTTCATTGCCATATGCTCCTAGTTGCTCAGCACCGCCACTCCGCCAGTGGCAGTGGGAAGCCCCCTCCAGCTCTGAACCAGCGCCCTCTTCGCCCTCGGAATCTGGAGACGTCCCGCTTCACCGCGCAGCTGTAAGACCGCTTCCAGTGTCCGATGGAGCCCGGTCGCTTCTAGAAGATGACCGACTCCGAGTGAGCCGCCGGACGCGTTTACGGGTAGTTTACCGTCTCTGTCAAAGGTTCCAGACTCCAGCATCTTGCCGGCCTTTCCCTTCTTTGCCAGCTTGAGCGCTTCGATACTCTGCAGCTCCTTGTACGCGTAGGTGTCGTCGATCTCTGCGAGGCTGAAGTAGCTTGCAGGGACCCCGACCCCGGCCATCTTGTAGGCTCTCGACGCGGCCTGCTCGACATAGTCGGCCCAGCCAAAGTCGCGATCCTCAACCACCGGCGTGTCAGAACTCCACCCGATGCCCTTGACCCAGACCGTGTGATCACCGAGCTTCCTGGCTTTCTTGGCCGACGCGAGGACGAATACGATGCTAGCGTCGATCGCCTTGCTGGACTCGAGATCAGTCAACGGCGAGGCCGCCGATTCAGAATTCATCACCGTATCCTTGTCCAAGGCGGCGGCATGGACACCGCGAGGGTTCAGGAGTGCATTCTTCGTGTTCTTGACGGCTACCTGGGCGCATGCTTCCCTCTTCGTCCCGGAATCCTTGAGGTACCTTGCCATCTCCATCCCCGCCAGAAACCGCGGGTCCACATCCAGATGATTGTGACTGTAGACGGGATCAAATCCGAAGCTCATGATCTCGCTCGGGTTGAGTACGTCGGAGATCTTGCTGTGAGCCTCGACGACCGCCACATCGGCAACCCCGGACATGATGTGCATGCACGCCGTCGCAAGCCCGATTATCCCGTCAGACGAGACCGTGCACAACGGTCTCAGCACAGCGCCCAACTGGTCGGGCATGTACTCGTCCGTTATGCTGATCCCTTCCCAGAAATCCTCGTCGCAACAGACAAAACTCTGAACGTCCTTCCGAGGATCCACGCCGGCGTCCGCATACGCACGGCTTGAAGCCTCGAACATCAACTCCCTAGTGGAAAGCCCGGGAGTCATCGAATCGAAGCCGGCATAGCCTACGCCGACTATTCCAACTTGTAGCGGCAAGAATCTATCGGAAAAGCGCGCGCTGAAATCCTTACTATAAGGGTTCCGGGCGAAGAATAAACTTTCACTGGACCATCATTCGAACTGGCGTCCCACAGCGAGTGCAGAAATTCGCCGTGGGGACCAATTGCTGTCCACACGTACGGCAGAAGACGGGACCCATCATCGGCTGTTGCAAGGGTGCCTGTGCCTGGATCATCGCTTGTCTCTGACGCTCCTTCCTCACGACNNTGACCAGAATGGTGATGAGGATTGGAGGAACTACGATCGTGATCAGCTCCGGCAGGCTGAAGACCTTGGCCACCACCGACCCGGGCCCAGCGATATCCAGTACCTGGTTGGAAGCTATCCCGTAAGGCACGGTGATGTGCAAGGAATAGTTTGCCGGAGGCAGCTGAGTGAACACTCCCTTTCCACTGTTATCAGACTGCAATGTCTGGTTAGTCGAATCGGGCAGATACATTATGACCGTCGCGTTCTTTACAGGCAACTGGTAGAAGTAGCCGACAACGGCAAGCGTGATCGTGAAGACGTGGGTAGAGAAAATCTGCGTGGGCAGGGAAGTGTTGACGGTCTGGCCCGCCGCGACATTGACTGCTCGCCAAGATACTTGATTGACAGTCCATTTACCAGTCGGAGTCGGGACGGTTAGTCCACCGTAGTTCTGGTAGTCTGAGTAGAAGATCTGTCTGCCTGTCGAATCGCTAAGAGAGATCCAAGTTGGAGTTATGGCCGTTCCGTTCTCGTCCACGAAAGAAAATGAGTTTGTGGTCCCTCCCGGACAGGCGAGGGGCCACAGCGTTCCCCCGCCGGTTGGAACTGGGGTTGGAATTGAATTTCCGCACATATCTACTCCGGCTTCCGTAGTGCCGTGGTNNAAGCGCTGCCCGTGAGAAAGTCGTTCGGGACGCCTACAATCTCCACCGCGTTGTAGGGATTGGGAAGATTAGTCGAGCTTGTGGCGCCGTATCCCCAGTGAACGACTGCGTTCGGCACGTCGGTCCAGCCAGTTGTGCCAGCGTTCTGATACTGGAACTTGATGAATTCGGCGGGGCCGATGATGTCGGTGTTGACAGTGGTCTGTGCAACCTCCGATAACGCTGCAACTGCATGATTGCCAGAGTTGTCGTCCCCAGACCCGAGATAGTATTGCTGTCCAGCGGCCGGGCTTGAACCAAGATACTGATCATCCATGTAGAATGACCATTCTCCATTTCCAGTGTAGTTCATGCTGTAGGTATGCCAGGACCCGATTGGCCCGGCCGACCCCGGAGGGCCAATAATCGGAGGAGAGTTTGTGTTCCCCGCAGGGAAGTACTCGTAGAACCAGGCACAGCAATAGTACTGGTTCGTTGTCGTTAGCCCGTTGAGATATCCGACTTGGACGAACGCGTCGTTTGCCAGGATGCTGCCCACCCAGTAGGAGTGAGCGTCGTTGTTGACATTGTCGGAAACGGTGCTTATGGTGACTCTCGCCGCGAAACTGTCACAAGTCTCACAAGCTGGTGTTGTTCTTCCCTGCGCACCCTGCTGGAACCAGTACGGATCACTTGTGAGGGCGTTTGAAACTCCCATCGGACCTTGCGGTATCCGCAGAGGCTGCCCGGAGACAGTACTAGTCGAGGGAGAGTGTTGACTTGGACTGATCGCCAGCAGTGAGATGAGCGACACAGCAGCTATCGTCATCATGACCGACGTCCTCACTCTGCTACTCAAGAGTCTCACCTAGCGCTTCTCACCGGGCCTGTCGATGCGATGCTGAAAAACGTGTTGTACTAAAGATTAAACAATTCGAGAATAGCTTGACCGACCGAGAGCATCTGCCATGGGCTTTCTAGTCCAAGAACAGAAAGAACTTGTCGAAATGATTTACGGACCAGCTTCGCAGGATTACCTTCTCATTCTAGACTCACTCGGCGACTTTTTCGAGAGAGAGATCGAGCCCAACGCCCGCCAGATCGATGCCAAAGCAGAATTTCCTCGCGAGAACATTCGCAAATTGTTCGAGCAGGGATTCACCAGCATGGGCTTCCCCAGAGACTTCGGCGGACTCGAACTGCCATGGCCCATCTACATCGCGGCCATGGAGATGTGCGGAAAGGCATGTGCCAGCACCGCGCTGTCGCTGGCAATTCACGGGACCTGCTGCGAAGGAGTCCGCCAGTTCAGCAGCCTCAACCAGAAGAAGGAGTATCTTCCACAGATGATAAGCGGAAAGAAGTTTGCGGGCTTCTCGCTGACTGAGCCGGGCGCTGGCTCGGATGCGCGGAACATGAAGACTACCGCTCGACTGGAAGGTGGACACTGGGTCATCAATGGCACGAAGATGTTCACAACCAACGGAGGCGAGTGCCAGCTCTATTTTCTCTTCGCAAAGACCCCGAAGGGCCCCTCCGCATTTCTTGTGGACGCGAAGATGGCCAAGTCGAGCAAGCACATCGAGAAGCTCGGCTACCGGGGATCAGTCACTGCCGAGGTGATCTTCGAAAACGCTCACGTTCCCAAAGAATGCCTAGTGGGAGCCGAAGGGGAGGGCTTCGAGTATGCGAAGAAGATGCTCTACGGTGGACGAGTGACTGTCGGTGCGATCAGTACGGGTATTGCACGGGCGGCCTTCGATAAGGCGGTGAAATACAGTAAGCAGCGGACTGCCTTCGGCAAGCCTCTTGCCGATTTTGAGATGATACAGTCGAAGCTTGCGGAGATGCTGACGGACATCAACGCGTCTCGGCTGATGGTCTACCGCGCGGCGCACTTGAAGGATCGGGGCAAGCCGTTCGAATCGGAGGCTGCCCAGGCCAAGATAATCGCCAGCGAGAGATGCTTGAAGGTCTGTGACGAGGCGATCCAGATCCACGGCGGATACGGCTATGCGGACGATTTCGACGTACACCGGCATTGGAGAGACGCGAGGCTCAACACCATAGGCGAAGGCAGCTCAGAGATTATGCGGCTGTTGGTCGCAAAGAACATCATCAAATCGTAAACAGGAAAGCTACAACTCTTTCTCGTACAGGCTCGCCGTAGCCAAGGGTCCCTTGACATCCTTCACGTAGCTGAAACCGGCACTCTCGTAATAGTCGCGTATCTTCCGATCCTCCGCCATACAGTTCAGCCTTAGAAAACGGCGTCCCATCGATCTAGTCCGTGCCTCTGCCCACCCAAGCATCTCAACTCCCACGCCCTGTCCTGCGTAGGATGGACGTATTGCCAGCTTGTGGACGTAGCCCGCGTCCGGGGGCCTCTCACCCCACCAGAGAACATCGCTCCACTGTAGAACGAACGTGCCCGCCGGCTTGTCTTCGACAAGCCCGATGAACACCTCTCCTCGCGAGATCTGGTCGAGAAAGGTTTGACGGGAGAACCCACCTAGTTTCCACACGGTAGGCATGCGACTCTCTCGGAGCCAACTGGCTGCCTCGTCGAGGATTCCAAGGACAGTGTCGATTTCAAGGGGTTCTGCCGGAGTGACTCTGAAACCGGCGGGGGCCACCGTCACACCCTCTCTACAGCTTCAGCCGTGACACTTTGAGTTTTCTTTCTTCGATATTCTACGCCGAAAATGTGGGAACTCGCCCGGAATGAGCCATTTTCAGAGCCTGGGCTCAAGAATTTGGCAAACTTGAACCTTATTACAGCCAAAGTGTGAAGTGACGAATCGTCACATTCAGTCTGAAACAGGAGCCGAGCATGAGGGTTCTGATCATTGGAGCGGGCCGCATTGGAATGCACCTGATCAGGTACCTCTCCACGAGCGAAGAGAACCAGTTGACGGTCATAGAGAAGAGGCAGGAACGGTGTAAAGAAGTGTCAGAAATTTCTGACGCGACGATCATCAACGAGGATGGTTCCAAGGCTGAGATTCTCAAGAAGGCGGAGGCGTCTCAGGCAGACCTTCTACTCGTAGCCACCAGTGACGACAGGGCAAACCTCTCGATCACTCGACAATCCAAGAAGGATTTTGGTGTCCCGCGCATCATATCAGTAGCCAACAGGCCCAGCAACAAGCAAAGGATCAGCCAGGCCGGAGCCGACATCGTCATCTGCCCTGTCGAGCTTGCCCTCAGAGACTTTGAGAACCTGCTCGCTAGAGACCGTGCCACCACCTTGATCTACCGGCCCGAGCTGGATCTGCGTGTGGCCGAGACGACGATACCGCTCAACGCGACGCTAATTGGAAAGAAGATCCACGAGATTCAGATGCCTGAGAAGTGTCGAGTCGGACTGGTGTGCAGAGACGACAGTTACGTCTTCCCCGACAATGACCTCGAACTCAAGTCTGGTGACAAAATCCTGCTTCTGGGAGACGCGCCGTCCGTAGCGCGGACAGTGGAACTCTTAAGATCAACCGAGACAGCCTAACCCACTAAGAAAGGGGAGAAGAGAGTGGCCTTCGACATAGTCGCGTTTTTCACCAGCCCCCTGGCAGTACAGATAATTACAGTAGTCATCATCTTCCTGCTCACCTACCTCGTCGTCAGGTTCTACCGGATAATCATAACGCGGATCGCCGGCACGGTCCCGTCAGGACTCGTCGCCAGCCTGCAACAGATCGGCTCCTGGGCCATCTGGATTCTCGGCGTTATCATCATCCTCAACACTCTGAACGTGAGCATCTACCTCCTAGTCGTGTTGCTGTTCCTCGGAGGCCTGACGATGATCACCGCCTACAGGAACATTCTGACAGACATGGGAGCCTCCCAGTTCGTGTCCACCTACCAGCCCTTCAAGGTAGGAGAATGGATAGAGATCCAAGACTACTACGGACGAGTCATAGAGCGAAACCTCATCCAGACGAAAATCCTAACCCCCGACAATGAGATCGTAATTATTCCGAACTCGACCCTACTCAAACGGTCCATCGTCAACAGGAGCCGCTCAGGAGGCCTCAGGGTGCAGATACCCGTCACGGTCGAGACGAGGATCAACCTGAAGAAAATGGAAGAGTATTTGTTGGGAATCGCGGCGGACATGAAAGTCGATCTTCTTCCGGACTCTACGCCACAGGTGCGCGTCACTAGGGTCACTCCTCAAGAGACGAGCCTGCTCCTTCTCATGCAGATTGCTAACCCTGCAAAGCGTGATCAGATAGTCTCAGACGTACAGAAGAGATTCTACGAAATCCTCTCCGGACTCAGCTAGACGGTACTTTTGCTTCGGGCGCTGGACCCTTTTTTCGAATCCTAGTATACGCGAAGAATAGCAGGAGACCTAGTCCCATCCAGACGCTGCCGAAGATGCGGCCTATTGGGTGAAGGATTACGACCAACAGCCAGACTGCCGAGTCGGCAATGATACAGAGTACGCCGACGATGGGTATAGTGTACCTCTCGCCAGTGTCGGCGGCGGCCTTTCTCCAGAATGGTCTGATCGTCACGCTCAAAGGGGTCTTGAAGGGACGATAGAGCGCCTTGTCCGTGTTCCTGAGACTTATGAGGCTGAGGCCGACTATGATGTAGGCTAACAGAGCCCCAAAGTTGTAGAGCTCTGCGACAAAGTCGAGTTGTCCCGAGAAGGCAATGCCGACGGACACGGAAGAGAATACGATTATTGAGACGAACGGAGTGTTGAACTTGCTGTGAAGCTTTCCAAATTGGCTCGGAATCACTCCGTCTTGGCTCATCGCATAGGTTATTCGCGACGCTCCAACTATCCCAGCGTTTGCTGCAACAAGCAACACTGACATTCCCAACAGCGATGCCAGGCTAGCGAGTATTCGGCCGTTCGGGAGGGCGAGAGCGATGAATGCTACCGGATCGTTTATGCTAGACGGATTGCTAAGAAAATCCTGGTAACTCCGGACTCCTAAAGCCAGCGTCGAGAAAGCGATCGTTGCCGTCACGGTGGCAGCGCTGATCAGGAATACCGCTCTTGGAATGTTCTTGGCCGGTCTGCGAGTCTCTCCAGCGCTCTGGGAGATAACCTCGATGCCCAGGTATGACGACATGGCTATTGTGATCGCGTAGAGGAAGTTTGGGTAGGTTGGTGAGGTTCCGAAGTGTATCGGGTTGAGGCCAGGCGTGTAGGAGAAGAGGTAGCCGGTCAGAAGCACTGTTGCCTCTCCGATCAGATCGAACAGGACGAGAAAGTACGAGAACTTCGCCGACTCGGCTATCCCGAATATGTTAAGCCCCATGAGAAGAGCAATTGCAGTCGCGGTGGCCCCGCCAATGATCNNAGTTGGCCCCGCCAATGATCAGTGGAGAGTTCAACTCAGGGAAGAAGAATCCCAGATAGCCGATCGCTGCCAATGCTGAGATAGCGGTTGTGACCACGTAGTCTAGGAGTAGTGCCCATGCGGCGAGGAAGGCAACGTTCCGGCCGAACGCCCTCCTCGCGTAGACGAATGCTCCTCCCGCTTGATGATACAGACTGGCGAGCTCTGCGTAGCATAGAGCCGTCAGCACATAGGCCATCGTCGCGAAAAGGTATGCGTATGTGGCGGCGGGGCCCGCGTAGAAGATCACCAGTCCAAGTGTGAAGTATATCCCTTCGGCAACGTCCGCGTAGCCGAAAGCGAAATTTCCGAGAATGCCGATGTTACGTCTGAGTCGTCGTCCCCGTCTCTGCTGCGCCATGGGATGCCATCAAATGAGCCTACGAGAACGCGCCGTCGAGGCTGTTCTGGACCTGGAAGGGTTCTAGATAATAAGATGTAGCTACGAAAGCAACAATGATCCTATTTCGGCCACTGTTGACGCTGAACGGATTCGGGCTTTCTCACTCTTTGAGCTTCTTAAGCCGCTTCTCGATAAGGTCGACCTGTTTTGAGAGAAACGAACGGTAGGCTCTCAACAGCTTGACCTGCTGAGGCTTCGTTTGTAAGCTGATGTTCGTCATTGTCCGTGTGAACGTCTCGGTCGCCTTCTCTAGGCTCTCGTCTATTGTAGCCGACACTTTGGGACTGACTCTTTCGACGAACTTGGTTGTCGACTCGACCCAGGTCTTGCTAGCCGAGGCGAGGTCCTTTGACGCGTGGCTGATGTCTCGGCTGATCTTCTCGACAGTCTCCTTGATGTTCCTTCGAGTCTCCTGCGAATCTTTCTGATCGGACATTTCTAGCCGTCAAGGCCACTCCTTTGGAAGATAAATCTTCGAAGCCGGTCTCTGCCGAACCAATAATTACCGGGTTCTGAACCGGACCCCGCCATGAAGGGCGTGAAGGAGATGGTCTACAACGCCTGGAAGAACGGCACGTATCCCAGTGCAGCTACAAAGACCCTCGGCATCAAGATAGTCGAACTCGCTGAAGGAAGAGCACTCCTCGAGATGATGGTTGACCCCAAGCACCACAACATGTCAGCGACCATGCACGGCGGAATCATGGCAGACATTGCGGATGCGGCTATGGGGGTAGCGATCGCGACGACGATCGCACCGCACGAGGATTTCACCACGATGGAGATGAAGATCAGCTTCTACCGGCCCCACATCAAGGGGCTCTTGAAGGCTGAAGGAATAGTAGCGAAGCGGGGAAAACGGGTCGCCTTCACAGAAGCAACATTGACAAATGAACACAAGCAGATAGTGGCTAAAGCCAACGGGACATGGTTGTTCCTGGCCGCCTAGCCCTGAAGCTTACTTCCTCCCAAGCCTCCGCTTTGAGGCCCGAATGCCCGCGTGCATCAGCAGATCAAAAAATTTCGAAAAAGAATTCTTATTTTGNNGAACGGTGGAGGGTGAAAGTGTTCAGATTTCGATCCGGACGCGGTATTCTCCGAACGCTTCTCTCAGCGTGTCGCTGATCTCGCCTACCGTGCACTCCGACCGGACCGCGCCTAGGATATCGTCCAGCAGATTCTTCTCCTTTCTCGCCGAGGCGCCTAGCCGCGCGAGTGCGTTCTTTACCTTGGCACTGCTTCGACTGCTCTTGAACTTCTTCAGCTGTTGGACCTGGAGCCTCTCGATCCTTGGATCGATTCGCTGAATCTTTACTGCTCCCGGACTCTCCTCTGCAAACCGGTTCACGCCGACAATCACGCTCCGGCCTTCGTCTACTGACTTTTGAAACTCGTAAGCGCTCTCCTGGATCTGGCGATGGACGAATCCTGATTCGATAGCCTTTCTCGCCCCTCCGAGCTTTGCGACCATCACCATCAGCTTGGCAACGTGATCCTCGAGCGTTCTTGTCAGTTGTTCGAGATAGTAGCTGCCCCCGAGCGGGTCCACGGTCCGACCGACGCCCGACTCGTACGCTATTATCTGCTGGGTCCGCAACGCTATCATGACGGACTCCTCGGTTGGAAGCCCCAGCGCCTCGTCGCGGGAGTTCGTGTGGAGAGACTGGGTCCCTCCCAGAGCAGCCGCTAGCGCCTGGACTGCGACTCTGGCGATATTGTTGTCAGGCTGCTGTGCTGTCAGAGTCTCACCACTCGTCTGCGTGTGAAATCGCAGCTTAGCCGACTCCGGGTCTCGCGCCTTGAAGCGTCTCCTCATTATGCCTGCCCAAATCCTGCGGGCGGCCCTGAACTTTGCGATCTCCTCCAAGAAATCGTTCCGGCACGCGAAGAAGAACGATAGCTGAGAAGCGAAATCGTCAACTTTCAGACCGCGAGCGAGCGCGGCCTCGACGTACTCGATGGCGTTCGAGAAGCAGAACGCGAGTTCCTGAACTGCATTCGCGCCGGACTCGCGGATGTGGTAGCCGCTGAT